>NZ_WWJY01001105.1 GCF_009865405.1 Streptomyces sp. SID3212
AGCCAGACCCCACTTCGCGGACACGCCCTAGTCCAGGCCGTACGACAGGAGGGCCACCACGGATATCGCCGCGATCGTGCCCACCAGCATCAGGACGCCCGCGACGACCGTCACGACGGTGAGAGCGCGCTCCGCCTTGCTGGGTTCCACCGGTCCGGCGCAGATCTGCTCGTTGGTCATGCACCCAGGCTGCCCAGTGGTGGCGCGGTGCGATATCCGTACAGGTACTCAGGTACGCCGAATCGGGGGCGGCGCCCGGGTGTTCAGGCTGTGGCCTCGCGGAGCGCTCGGCGGCAGAGGGTGTCGGCTCGGCGGGTGGTTTCCGGGAGGCGGTAGGTGGGGGACAGCCTCAGGGTGTGGGCGCAGGCCGTGGGGAGGGTGACTCGGTGGCCCACGGAGACGAAGACCGGTTTGACGTTCCGCTGGGTGCGCAGCGCTCTGCCCACCTCTTCGGTGTCGTCCGCCAGGAGCGGGGTGGAGTCGCCTCGTTCCGGGCCCGGTTCGTCGTACGTGAACAGGAACGGGTTCTTCGCCACACCGATCACCGGCAGGCCGGTGACGACGCCGAGGTGGCTGGCGAGGCCGAGGCGGCGGGGGTGGGCGCGGCCGTAGCCGTCGCAGACGATCAGGCCGGGTGGGGAGGAGAGCGCCGCGAGGGCGGCCAGGACCGTCGGGATCTCGCGGAACGCCAACAGCCCGGGAACGTAGGGGAAGGTGACCCGGCCGACCGCGGTCGCCTCGTCCACCACCGCGAGGGTCGCGGCGTCCAGCACCACGGCCGCCGCCGCGACGACGTCACGTTCGTCGTCGTACGCCACGTCGACGCCGGTCACCAGGCCCGTGCCGGGTTCCGGTCCCGGCTCGTCCAGGACGACCTGCCCGCGCAGTTCGTCCTGGAGGGCGCGGGCCGCCGTCTCGTCGGCGGGCATTCCGAACGGTGTCATGATCCGCGTCATGACCGGCCATATTAGGGCGTGACCGGAGGCGGTTGGTTAGTCTGGTGATCATGTTCGTACTGGAATTGACCTACACCGCGCCCGTCGAGCGGGTGGACGCCCTGCTGACCGCCCATGTGTCGTGGCTCGACGCGTTGTACGACTCCGGGGTCTTCCTCGCCTCCGGCCGCAAGAACCCCCGCGACGGCGGCGTGATCCTGGCCGTGGGCGGCGACCGCGCGGAGATGGAGCGGCTCGCCGCGACGGATCCGTTCGTGACCGGCGGGGTGTGCGCGTACCGGATCACGGAGTTCACCGCGACGAAGACCGCCCCCGCGCTCGCCTCGTACCGCGAGGAACTGCCCGGTTAGTCAGGTAGTCCGGCGGGGGGCCTATCGCCCCCCGCAGGACCGGCCTCAGCGCCTCTCCGATGTCAGCCGGGCCACCCGGCCCTTCTCCCCCGCCGCCCAGCAGCCCAGGTCGGCGGTGCAGTCGACGGTGTCGTACGAACCGGTGTCGACCGTGCGCCACGTGCGCCCGGCGTCCGTCGTCAGGTCCGTCCCGGTCGGGCCGACGGCGAGGGCCGCGGAACGGCTGTACGGGAGCCACGCCACGCCCGAACGGTAGGCGGGCGGCGGGGTCGTGGCCTGCCGCCAGGTGCGGCCGCCGTCCCCGGTGACCGACGCGGCGCGCGGTGACGCCTGGTCGGCGCGGTAGTCGCCGCCGACCGCCAGACCGTGCTTCCGGTCGCGGAAGGCGAGGCCGAACACGCCCCGCGCCGGATCACCGGCCGGGAGGGTGGAGTCGGTGACGGTCCAGTGCAGACCCCGGTCGGCGGAGTGCAGCACCCGCGCCGTCGCGGCGCCGCCGGTGGCCAGCCAGACGTCCTTCGGCCCCGACGCGACCAGGCACTGCCCGCTCGCCGCGAACCCCGCCTCGCCCGGCAGGGCGGGCGGCATGCCCGTGTCCGGCAGGACCTTCCAGGACGCACCGCCGTCCTGGGTGGACAGGATGCGGAACTTGCCGTCGACCGGGTCGCTCATGGCAAGCCCGTGCCGGCTGTCGAAGAACGTGACGCAGTCGTAGAAGGCGCGGGCGTCGGTGTTGCGGAAGGACTCGGTCCAGCTCCTGCCGCCGTCCTCCGTACGGAAGATCCGGGACGCCTCGCCCTCCCCGATCGCCAGCGCCACCGCGCGCCGCCCGTCGAACGCCTCGATGTCCCGGAACTCCAGCTCCGCCTCCGCCGCGCCCGCGGGCGACACGTCACGCCAGGTGCGGCCTCCGTCGGAGGTGCGCAGCACGGTGCCCGCCGAGCCGGCGACCCAGGCGCTCGTACGGCTGACGGCGGCCAGGCCGCGGAACCGCGCGTCGGTCCCGGTGTCGGTGAGACGCCAGTCGAGCGCCCCGCCCGCGTGTGACGCACCGTCCGCCCGTCCGGCCGGCCGTGACGCGCCGTCCGCCTGGGCCGGTACGGCGAGCGCGGCCACGAGTGCCGTACCGCTCACCCCGACTGCCAGTCCCGCCAGCACCGTTCGCCGCAACTTCCCCATGGGTCTCATGGCGCTGGAAGCTAGCCCACCCGCCCGGTGCCGTCCAGAGCAAGCCTTCCAGGCGGCGACGGCCCGCGCCGCCGAAGAGGTGACGCAGGTCACTCTCGATTTCGAGCACGGATCGGGTCTCCCGGCCGTCTTCCAAGTAGCAGGCGACCGTTCGCGGTCGATGTCAGATCCGTCGAAGGGGAGCACGCCGTGTCACCCGTCATCGAACAGGCCGTGCAGGCCCGGCTGGTCGCGTCCGTGCCCCGCATGGAGACCGTCCCCGCGACGCTGCACTACGACCAGGGGGACCCCTTCGCGGTGCGGATGGCGTTCCCACCCCCGGCGACGCTGGAAGGCACGGACGTCACCTGGGAGTTCTCCCGTGAGCTGCTGGCGCTCGGGATGACAGAACCGTGCGGGGTGGGGGACGTGCGCGTACGCCCCTTCGGGTACGGGAGGACGGTCGTGGAGTTCCACGCCCCGGAGGGGACGGCGATGGTCCACCTGCGGACGTCGGAGCTGCGCCGCTTCCTGGAACGTACGCAGGGGCTGGTGCCCGTCGGCCGCGAACACCTCTACCTGGACCTGGACCACGACCTCAAGGTGCTGCTGCGCGACGCCTGCTGAGGCCCCGTGGCGCGCGGCGCCACCGTGAGCCCACCGACCGGCAGTGGCCTCACGGTCCGGAGAATCCTGACAGAAGGTGTCCGGATGGCTGGCTAGCGTCGGCCTCATGCCTCAGCACATCGTCATCACGGGCGCCCGTGAGAACAACCTCCGTGACGTCTCCCTCACCCTTCCCAAGAACCGGATCACGGTCTTCACCGGCGTCTCGGGATCCGGCAAGTCGTCGCTCGTCTTCGGCACGGTCGCCGTGGAGTCGCAGCGTCAGTTGAACGAGACCTTCCCCTCGTTCATCAGGAACCGGCTGCCCCGGCACGAGCGGCCCCGGGCCGACGCCGTCGACCACCTCTCGGTGGCGATCGTGGTCGACCAGAAACCGGTGGGCGGCAACGTCCGCTCGACCGTCGGCACGATGACGGACATCCACCCGATCCTCCGGGTGCTGTTCTCCCGCCACGGCACCCCGAGCGCCGGCGCGGCAAGTGCGTACTCCTTCAACGACCCGTCGGGGATGTGCACGGCCTGCGACGGGGTCGGCCGGGTGGTGCGGCTCGACCTCGATCGGGCGATCGACTGGTCCAAGTCGCTCGACGACGGGGCGCTGCTGCTGCCGGGGCTCTCCGTGGGCAGCTGGGAGTGGCAGCTGTACGCGCGCTCGGGCCGCATCGACCCGGCGAAACCCCTGAGCCGGTTCAGCGCGGCCGAGCGGGAACTGTTGCTGTACGGGGGCGGCTTCAAGGTCCGGGTCGACCTGTCGAGCGGCTCGGCGGACACCCGGTTCGAAGGGCTCGTCACCCGTTTCACGCGGCTCTTCCTCAACCGGGACACCACCGGTCTCTCCGAGCGGCGCAAGGAGGCGGCGGCGCGTTTCACCGTGGAGCGGCGGTGCGAGGAGTGCGACGGGGCCCGGCTCAACGAGGCCGCGCGCGCCACCCGGATCGGCGGCCTCACGATCACCGACCACACGCGGATGGAGGTCGCCGACCTGGTCGGGGTGCTGGCGGCGCTGGACGACCCGGTGGCGGCCCCGGTCGCGGCGGCGGCGCGGGAGCGGCTGGAACGGCTGACCGGCATCGGGCTCGGCCACCTCAGCCTGGACCGCGAGACGACCACGCTGTCCGGCGGCGAGGGGCAGCGCCTCAAGGTGGTGCGGCACCTGGGGAGTTCGCTGACGGGACTCACCTACATCTTCGACGAGCCGAGCGTGGGCCTGCATCCGCGCGATGTCGGCCGGCTCAACGATCTGCTGGTGAGGCTGCGCGACAAGGGCAACACCGTGCTGGTGGTGGAGCACGACCCGGACGTGCTGGCGATCGCCGACCATGTCGTGGACATGGGCCCCGGCGCGGGCGCGGACGGCGGCCGGGTGGTGTTCGAGGGGCCCGTGGAGCTGCTGCGGGAGGCCGATACGCTCACCGGCCGCTTCCTGCGCCGCCGTACGACCGTGAAGGAGTCGGTCCGCTCCCCCGCCGGCTGGTCCGCGGTGACCGGCGCCGCTCTGCACAATCTCAAGGGGATCGACGTACGGTTCCCGACCGCGGTGCTCACCGTCGTCACCGGTGTCGCGGGGTCCGGGAAGTCGACTCTCGTCTCCGAGGTGTTCACGGCGGCGTATCCGGAGGCGGTTGTCATCGACCAGGGCGCGATCACCGCCTCGTCCCGGTCGACGCCGGCCTCGTACCTCGGTGTCATGGACACCATCCGCACGCTCTTCGCCCGGGAGAACGGCGTCGACCCGGGGCTCTTCAGCTTCAACTCCACCGGCGCGTGCCCGGAGTGCGCGGGGCGCGGGACCCTCACCACCGACATGGCCTTCATGGATCCGGTCACCACGGTCTGTCCGGTCTGCGAGGGCCGGCGCTTCCACGCCGGCGTACGGAAACACCTGCTGCGGGGGCGGTCCGTCGTCGAGGTGCTGGAGATGACGGCGGTGGAGGCACTGGAGTTCTTCGAGGAGAAGCGGCTGCGCCGGCCGCTTCAGGCGCTCAACGACGTGGGCCTGACCCATCTGCCGCTGGGCCGGGCGCTCAGCACACTCTCCGGCGGTGAGCGCCAGCGCATCAAGCTCGCCACCCAGCTGCACCGTACGGGCGGTGTGTACGTCCTGGACGAACCCACCACCGGACTGCACCTGGCCGATGTGGAGACGCTGCTGGCACTGCTGGACCGGATGGTCGACGCGGGGAACTCGGTGATCTGCGTCGAGCACCACCTGGAGGTCGTCAAGCGCGCGGACTGGGTGATCGACCTGGGCCCGGACGGTGGCAGACACGGCGGCGAGGTCGTCTTCGCGGGCACGCCGGAGGGGCTGCTCGGCCATCCCACCTCGTTCACCGCCGCCCACCTCCGGAAGGATCTGGCACATCCGTAGCACCGTGGGGCATTCCATCGCGGTGGTACGGCGGGTCATGATGGGCGCGACCGGCCCCGTCACGCATCGGGCCCTTCACGAACCGGACCCTTCACGGACCTGGAGAATCGCCCGTGCCCAGCAGGAAAGCCTTGATCCGCCGTCCAGGACCGCGCCTCACCGAGGGCCTGGTCACGCATCTCGAACGCGTCCCCGTCGACACCGAACTGGCCCTGCGGCAGTGGGAACGGTACGTCGAGACACTGCGCGAGCACGACTGGGAGACGGTCGAGGTGGCACCGGCCGACGACTGCCCGGACGCGGTGTTCGTCGAGGACACCGTGGTGATGTTCCGGAACGTGGCGCTGATAGCCCGGCCGGGCGCCGCCTCCCGCAGGCCCGAGACCGGTGCGGTGGAGGAGGAACTGGGGCGGCTCGGCTGCTCGGTGAACTGGGTGTGGGAGCCGGGCACGCTGGAGGGCGGTGACGTCCTCAAGATCGGCGACACGATCTACGTGGGGCAGGGCGGGCGGACGAACGCGGCCGGCGTGCAGCAGCTGCGGGCGGTGTTCGAGCCGCTGGGCGCGCGCGTGGTGGCCGTACCGGTGAGCAAGGTGCTGCACCTCAAGTCCGCGGTGACGGCGCTGCCCGACTCGACGGTCATCGGGTACGAGCCGCTGGTGGACGTGCACTCGGTCTACCCGCGTTTCCTGCCCGTCCCCGAGGAGGCCGGGGCGCACGTGGTGCTGCTCGGCGGCGGGAGGCTGCTGCTGGCGGCGAGCGCGCCCAAGACGGCGGAGCTGTTCACCGATCTCGGGTACGAGCCGGTGGCGGTGGACATCAGCGAGTTCGAGAAACTGGAAGGGTGCGTGACCTGTCTCTCGGTGCGGCTGCGGGACCTCTACACCTGAAGACACCCGAAGACACCTGAATCGGCGTCCGCGCCTCAAGCGGCATCGGTCACTCCCTGAGAGCGGAGGGCGGGCCCGGAACGGCGGAACAGAGGCACCTTCTGCCGGTAGATCCGTATTTGTTCACCAGTTCGTCCCCGCAGGTCAGCACCTCCGGGACGGTCCGTGGTTCCCGAGGCTTGGCCTCCGGCTTACCGTGGCTTTAACCTACGGTCTCGTAACCTACGAATCCGTAGGTAATATCTCCCGTCCCCAGGAGCACCCGTGACGATCACCTCTCCCCACCTCGGCAGTTCGGACGCGTGGACCGACGCGCGACTGCTGTACGCGCTGGAAGAGGTCGTGGAGAAGGAACTCAACCGTCATCTCAAGGTGGCAAAGGACTGGATGCCGCACGAGTACGTCCCCTTCTCGGACGGCCGCAACTTCACCGGGATCTTCGAGGACGGTGAGGCCTGGGACCCCGCTCAGTCCAAGGTCACCGACATCGGCAAGATCGCTCTCGTGGTGAACCTCCTCACCGAGGACAACCTCCCCAGTTACCACCACGAGATCGCCTCCCTCTTCGGCCGCGACGGAGCGTGGGGCACCTGGGTGCACCGCTGGACCGCGGAGGAGGGCCGGCACGGCATCGTGATGCGCGACTACCTGCTCACGTCGCGGGCCGTCGACCCGGACAAGCTGGAGCAGTTCCGGATGACGCACATGTCGGAGGGCTTCACGTCCGACAACCGCCACTCGATGCTGCACTCGGTGGCGTACGTGGCGTTCCAGGAGCTGGCGACCCGCGTCTCGCACCGCAACACCGGCCACCAGTCGGGCGATCCGGTCTGCGACCGGATGCTGGCCCGCATCGCCACGGACGAGAACCTGCACATGGTGTTCTACCGGAACCTGCTGGGCGCGGCCTTCGAGATCGCCCCCGACATGACCATGCAGGCCGTGCGTGACGTGGTCGTGGACTTCCGCATGCCGGGACACGGCATGCCCGGCTTCGAGCGCGCGGCCGCGCAAATGGCCATAGGTGAGATCTACAACATGCGGATCCACCATGACGACGTGCTCCAGCCGGTGCTCCGCTACCTCAAGGTCCTGGACATCGACGGGCTCGGCCCCGAGGGTCTCAAGGCGCAGGAGGAGCTGGGGCTGTACATGGGCGGGCTGGACCGCGAGGCGAGCAAGTTCGACGAGAAGCTCGCCGCCCGCAAGGCGCGGATGGCGGCGCGCGCCGCCGGCTGATCCGGGGCCGTTCGTCTGTCGCCGGCCACTGCCGGCCGTTCGTCTGTCACTACTGCCGGCCGGGCGTGTTGTCACGCCCGGCCGGTGGGGTGGGCTCGGTATAAGGCGGCGGTGGCGGGGTCCGGTGTCATGCGCGGTCTCTGCGCAGGCGCTGGCGTTCCTTCTCGGAGAGTCCGCCCCACACGCCGAACCGCTCGTCGTTGTCGAGCGCGTACGACAGGCAGGCCTCGCGGCCTTCGCACGCGCCGCAGAGCTGCTTGGCCTCGCGGGTGGAGGAGCCGGGGGCGGGAAAGAAGAAGTCCGCTCCGGTCTGGGCGCACAACGCGCTCTCCTGCCAGGAGAGTTCACGTTCCAGGCTGATGACGCCGCTCGTGGTGGTACTGGTCCCCGTGGTGTTGATCGACATGGACCACAGGCTGCCGTACGGCGATAAACATCTGATGGACGAAAGATCGCCGACGGGGCCGGGCGGCCGGGACGGCCGCGTCCGCCGCTCGGGGTCAGATCGCCGGCGTCACACCCTGCATGACCGCGAAGGACGCTCCGTACGGATCCGTGAGCTTCGCGAACCGGCCCACGCCGTCCAGCTCGACCGGTGGTGTCCGGACCGTACCGCCGAGGGCCCGCGCCCTCGTGACTGTAGCGTCGCAGTCCGTGACCGCGAAGTAAAGAAGCCAGTGTGGATCACTGTCCGCCTCGGTCGGATCGGAGCCGAGCGGGACGAAGCCCCCGAACATGGCGTCCGAGCCCTGGCCCGCGGGATTGACCATCCGGTACGTCCCGTTGCCGCCCGGGATCGGCGTGCTGATCGCCTCCCAGCCGAAGACCGCGCTGTAGAAGCTGAACGCGGCGTCCTCGTCCGGGGTGTACAGCTCGCCCCACGTGAGAGCGCCCGGCACGTTGACCAGGTCGAGGCCCTTGTTGCCGCCGGGCTGCCAGACGGCGAAGCCCGCGCCCGCCCGGTCGGTGAAGACCGCCGTCCTGCCGAGGTCCATGACGTCCGTCGGCGGGAACACGACGGACCCGCCGCCCTCCTCGACGGCCTTCGCCGTGGCCTCGGCGTCGGGCGTCTGGAAGTACAGCGACCAGGCAGCCGGCGCCTGCCCCTCCGGGATCGGCATCACCCCGGCGACGGTCCCTCCGCCCAGCTGGAACATGCCGTAACCGCCGGTGTCGGGCCCCGCCGACACGTGCTCCCAGCCGAAGACGCCCCGGTAGAAGTCGATCGCCCCCTCCCGGTCGGGTGTGGCGAGATCGGTCCAGTTGGGAGAGCCTGTGACAAACGGGGTGGTGAGCATGGCGTGCGCTCCTTCATGGGGTCCCTCGGGCCCCGGGGCCTGCTGTCCTCTCCCGGGGGCCTGTTTTCCGAGTCTCCTCCCGATGCCGGGTGACCGCACCGCGCCCGTACGCGATAACCGCACGACCGTGCGTTCAGTAGACTGGACGGATGAGCGGCACACGGACGGACGACACACGGACGGACAGAGCGGCGGCCGGGAGCGGCGCCGGGCGGGCAGGACGGCCCGGGCGGGCCGGGCCCACGGACGGGCGCGTCGAGCGCGGGAACCGGACCCGTCGGCTGGTGCTCGACCGGACGATGGACGTGGCGTCGGTGGAGGGGCTCGAAGGCCTCTCCCTGGGCCGTATCGCGACCGAGCTGACGCTGAGCAAGAGCGGGGTCTTCGCCCTCTTCGGCTCCAAGGAGGAGCTCCAGCTGGCGACGGTACGGGCGGCCGTCGACGTCTACGTCGCGCATGTCGTACGACCCTCGCGCGAGCTGCCACCGGGGGTGGAGCGGGTGTGGGCGCTGTGCCACAACTGGCTGCTGTACTCCGCGAACCGTGTCTTCCGCGGCGGCTGCTTCTTCTGCGGTGTCTCGGCCGAGTTCGACGCGCGCGGTGGCCCGGTGCACGACGCGATCGCCAAGGCCCGCGCGGAGTGGGTGAGTTACGTCGAACGCACCCTGAACGCCGCGCGGCGGGCGGGCGGTCTGGTGGCGGACACCGACGCGCCCCAACTGGCCTTCGAGATCATCGCGTTGATGGAGGCGGCCAACGCGCGGTCCGTACTGCACGGCGAGACGATCGCGTACGAGCGCGCGGGCAACGCCATCCTGCACCGGCTGCGCGGTATGGCGACCGACCCCGGGGCGCTGCCCGAGGGGCCCGGGGATATCAGGGTTCCGAAGACGGCGTGACCCGGGCGGTGCCGGGACCGGTACGGGGGCGGCGCCCCCGCACGAAAGAGTGAATCGTTCCCCGGACGCCCCCTGTTCGGCCGCCGGAGGCAGCACTGTGCAGGGGGTGTCCGGGGGAACCAGCTCCGCACCCGCCACACCGGCACAGGGGAAGGGGTGGGAGTGGCACACACCAAGGGGCGGCTCCCGGTCTCGCTGCGGGACCGGGCGCGTTACCGGTTCGACCGTACGCTGGCCCGCAGCACCGGCACACTGATGGGCTGGCTGATACTCACCTGCCTGGCCGTCGTCGTGCCGGTGAGCGTACTGCTGGTGTGGACGGACCCCGAGTCGCCGGATTCGGTCTCGGGCCGGCTGACGGCGGCGTGGCGGACCAGCGCGGAGACGCTGCGGCTGGGCGCGATCTCCGGGACGCCGCTGCGCATGGTCCTGTCGGCGCTGCTCGGACTGGTCGCCCTGCTGTGCGTGTCGACCCTGATCGGAGTGATCACCAACAGCCTGGCGGAACGGATGGCGGAGTTGAGCCGCGGGCGGTCGACGGTTCTGGAGCACGGCCATGTGCTGGTGCTCGGCTGGTCCGACCAAGTGACCACGGTGGTAGGCGAGTTGGTGGCGGCGCAGGCCCCGGGCCGGTCCCGGGCCATCGTCCTGCTCGCCGACCGGGACAAGACCGGGATGGAGCAGGCCCTGGCCGCCCGGGCCGGCCGCGCCCGGCTCATCTGCCGCAGCGGTCCGCCGAGCGACCCCGCCGTACTGGCGCTGGTCAGCCCGGGGACGGCGAGCACCGTGCTGGTGCTGCCCCCGGGCGGGCCGGCGT
>NZ_WWJY01001106.1 GCF_009865405.1 Streptomyces sp. SID3212
CGAGCGCAGGCGGAGTCCGGCCGCTCCGGACCGGGCGGCTCCCCGCCCGGCCGCCGCTTCCGGCTCCCCGGCCGGTACGTGCTGATCGCACTGGCCGCCGGGACCGTCCTGGCCGCCGCCGGGATCTGGGTGCTGTACGGCTCGCACTGGCTGCGGGTCGAGCGGGTGAGCACGTCCGGCACGGACGTGCTCACCGTCGCGCGAGTGGAGGAGGCCGCCGCCGTACCGATCGGGTCGCCGCTGGTCTCCGTGGACACCGGCGCGATCGAGGAGCGGCTCCGGCGGAGGCTGCCGCGGATCGGGACGGTCGACGTGACCCGGTCGTGGCCGCACGGAATCGGTCTGAAAGTGACCGAAAGACAGCCGGTCCTGCTGATCGAAAAGGGCGGAAAGTTCACCGAAGTGGACGCCGGTGGTACACGTTTCGCCACCGTCGACCGGGCCCCGAAGGGCGTACCGCTCCTGGAATTGACGGGGAAACAGTCAGCGGGACAGCGGCGCTTCCCGGCGGACCGGCTGACCCGCGAAGCCGTACGCGTGAGGAGCGAACTCCCCGGGAAAGTGGCTGCGGACACCAGGGCGGTCCGGGTGCGTTCGTACGACTCGATCTCGCTGGAGTTGACCGGCGGACGTACGGTGATGTGGGGAAGCGGCGAGGACGGCACGGCCAAGGCGCGTGCGCTCACCGCGCTCATGAAAGCAGCCCCTGGGGCGGGTCACTTCGACGTCAGCGCGCCCACCGCGCCCGCCTCGTCACGGAGTTGACGCTCATATGTGCTGGCCAGCACCCTGGTTGGTCAGCGCTATGGGTGATCACATAGGGTGAAAAGAAAAACGGGAGGTTCGGCGTGTTCGTTGAACGTGCGCCACTTGTCGACTTAGTGTCCTGTTCGGAAGAGTCCTAGAAGCGGACACACAGGTAACCCTGAACTTTCGACGTCAGGGTTTGGGTCGGCGTTCCGGACCGTCCCATCGGCATCAGTCTCGCAGCGCGACTTCAGCGAAGCGACGACACGTAACTCGAGGCGAGAGGCCTTCGACGTGGCAGCACCGCAGAACTACCTCGCAGTCATCAAGGTCATCGGTGTCGGCGGCGGTGGTGTCAATGCCATCAACCGAATGATCGAGGTCGGTCTCAAGGGCGTCGAGTTCATCGCGATCAACACTGACGCGCAAGCCCTGTTGATGAGCGACGCCGACGTCAAGCTCGACGTCGGCCGCGAACTCACCCGGGGCCTCGGCGCCGGAGCCAATCCGGCGGTCGGTCGCAAGGCGGCAGAGGACCACCGTGAGGAGATCGAGGAGGTCCTCAAGGGGGCCGACATGGTCTTCGTCACCGCAGGCGAGGGAGGCGGCACCGGCACCGGTGGCGCGCCCGTGGTCGCCGCCATCGCGCGTTCGCTGGGCGCCCTCACGATCGGTGTGGTCACCCGCCCGTTCACCTTCGAGGGCCGCCGTCGCGCGAATCAGGCGGAGGACGGCATCGCCGAACTCCGCGAAGAGGTCGACACCCTCATCGTCATCCCCAACGACCGGCTGCTGTCCATCTCGGACCGTCAGGTCAGCGTGCTGGACGCCTTCAAGTCGGCCGACCAGGTGCTGCTCTCGGGTGTCCAGGGCATCACCGATCTGATCACCACACCGGGTCTGATCAACCTCGACTTCGCGGACGTCAAGTCCGTGATGTCCGAGGCCGGATCGGCGCTCATGGGCATCGGCTCGGCCCGCGGCGACGACCGCGCGGTGGCCGCCGCCGAGATGGCGATCTCCTCGCCCCTGCTCGAAGCGTCCATCGACGGCGCCCGCGGTGTTTTGCTCTCCATCTCCGGCGGCTCCGACCTCGGTCTCTTCGAGATCAACGAGGCCGCGCAGCTCGTGAGCGAGGCCGCCCACCCCGAGGCCAACATCATCTTCGGCGCCGTCATCGACGACGCCCTGGGCGACGAGGTGCGGGTCACCGTGATCGCGGCGGGCTTCGACGGCGGACAGCCGCCGACGCGCCGCGAGACCGTGCTCGGCGCCGGCAAGCGCGAGGAGCCGCAGGCCCCGCCGAGGTCCGCAGACAGCGGCAGGTCCACCGGTGGACTCGGTACGGTCCCGCCCCGCGACGACAGCCCGGCCAAGCCGGAACCGGCGCAGGCGCTCAACGAGAAGCCGCTCCCGCCGATCAGCTCGCCGCACGTCCCGCCGGCCCGTCCGTACCAGGACACCCAGGTCGAAGAGCTGGATGTTCCGGACTTCTTGAAGTGATAGAGCGGCAGGACACCGAGAGCGGCGCGCACTTCGCCTTCACCGACAGGTGGGGCGGGGTGAGCGCCGTTCCGTACGAACAGCTCAATCTGGGCGGCGCGGTCGGCGACGACCCGGCCGCCGTACGGACCAACCGCGAGCTCGCCGCGAAGTCCCTGGGACTCGATCCGGGGCAGGTGGTCTGGATGAACCAGGTGCACGGCCGCGAAGTGGCGGTCGTGGACGGCCCCTGGCACGCGGCGGACGCGGCGGCTCCCGTGAGCCCTGCCGCCCCCGCGGCTCCTTCCGCCCCTTCCGGGATTCCGCCCGTCGACGCGCTGGTCACCGCGCGCGGCGGACTCGCCCTCGCCGTACTCACCGCGGACTGCGTGCCGGTGCTGCTGGCCGACCCGGTCGCCGGGATCGCGTCCGCCGCCCACGCCGGACGCCCCGGGCTCGTCGCCGGGGTCGTGCCTGCCGCCGTCGAGGCCATGGTCGCGCTCGGCGCCGAACCGTCCCGGATCACCGCCCGTACCGGACCGGCCGTCTGCGGACGCTGCTACGAGGTCCCGGCGGCGCTGCGCGACGATGTCGCCGCGGTCGTACCGGAGTCCTGGGCCGAGACCAGCTGGGGCACCCCGGCCGTCGACGTCGTCGCGGGGGTGCACGCGCAGCTCGCCGCGCTCGGGATCCAGGACCGGGGGCGGTCGGACTTCTGCACACGCGAGTCGGGCGACCACTTCTCGTACCGCCGCGACCGGACGACGGGCCGGCTCGCCGGCTATGTCTGGCTGGACGGCGCCGACGGTCCGGGCGGTACGGCATGACGGACCGCAGGACCGAACTCGCGGACCGTCTCGCGAAGGTGGAGGACCGGATCGCCGGGGCCTGCGCCGCCGCCGGGCGCGCGCGGGAGGAGGTGACCCTGATAGTGGTCACCAAGACCTACCCCGCGAGCGACGTCCGGATCCTCCACGAGCTGGGGGTGCGGGAGGTCGCCGAGAACCGCGACCAGGACGCCGGGCCCAAGGCCGCCGCCTGTCAGGATTTGTCGTTGACGTGGCACTTCGTCGGCCAGTTGCAGACGAACAAGGTTCGTTCCGTGGCGGGTTACGCCGATGTCGTGCAGTCTGTCGACCGGGTGAAGCTCGTTTCCGCCCTCTCCGCCGCGGCGGTCCGGGCGGAGCGTGAACTGGTCTGTCTCATCCAGGTCGCGCTCGACGCCGGTTCGGGCGAGCGCGGGGCGAGAGGGGGTACGGCGCCCGACGGGATCGAGGAGTTGGCCACCGCGCTGGCCGGTGCGCCGGGTCTGCGGCTCGGCGGTCTGATGACCGTGGCGCCGCTGGCCGGACCGTACGCGGGGCGGCAACAGGCGGCGTTCGAGCGGCTGCTGGAATTCTCATCCCGCCTGCGCGCGGACCATCCGGCTGCGAACATGGTGTCAGCAGGGATGAGTGCGGACCTCGAAGCAGCCGTCATGGCCGGAGCGACACATGTACGCGTCGGTACGGCGGTGCTCGGAGACCGACCTCGGCTCGGGTAACGTCGCGAAGCAAGTCGGACCACAGCAGAAAATATGGTCATTCCCGCCGATTGACGGGTGGACCGAGTGGATCGCGGGCACTTGGTGACGAGGCCGATCCACCACAGAGCGGAGGACTCAGAGCATGGCCGGCGCGATGCGCAAGATGGCGGTCTACCTCGGCCTCGTGGAGGACGATGGGTACGACGGCCGGGGCTTTGACCCCGACGACGATTTCGAACCCGAGCCGGAGCCCGAGCGGGAGCACCGGCGCCACCAGCCCGTGCACCAGCAGGAGCGGGAAGAACCGGTGCGGATGGTCCAACCACCCGCGCAGCGCGAGCGGGAGCCGGTGCCCCTAGCGGTAGAAAACGGACGTCCGGCGCGAATCGCCCCCGTGGCATCCATCACACCTGAACGTCCGAGCCTGGAGAAGAACGCACCGGTGATCATGCCCAAGGTCGTGTCCGAGCGGGAGCCCTACCGCATCACCACGCTGCACCCGAGGACCTACAACGAGGCCCGTACCATCGGGGAACACTTCCGTGAGGGCACGCCCGTGATCATGAATCTCACGGAGATGGACGACACGGACGCGAAGCGACTTGTCGACTTTGCCGCGGGTCTTGTCTTCGGTCTCCATGGCAGCATTGAACGGGTGACGCAGAAGGTGTTCCTGCTGTCTCCTGCTAACGTCGATGTCACGGCGGAGGACAAGGCCCGCATCGCAGAGGGCGGATTCTTCAACCAGAGCTGAGAACACGGCACCGGGAACGACCCGGTCGCAGGGCGGGAACGATCCGGTCGCAAGGCCGGACCGGGGACCAGGGGAGAGGGAAGCACGGGATGGGCGTCGCACTAGAGGTGATCTACATCGTTCTGGTGTGTTTCCTCGTCGTGCTTATTTTCCGGCTGGTCATGGACTACGTCTTCCAGTTCGCCCGCTCGTGGCAACCCGGCAAGGCGATGGTGGTCGTCCTGGAGGCCACCTACACTGTCACCGATCCACCGCTCAAGCTTCTGCGGCGGTTCATTCCGCCGCTGCGTCTCGGGGGCGTGGCACTCGACCTGTCCTTCTTCGTTCTGATGATCATCGTGTACATCCTCATCACGGTCGTGAGCGGTCTCGCGACGTGAACGACCTGGTGAGGGGAATGTGAACGATACGGTCTTGCCGACTGCCGACGACTACGTAGAGGTGAAGAAGAGATGCCGTTGACCCCCGAGGACGTGCGGAACAAGCAGTTCACGACCGTCCGCCTCCGAGAAGGCTATGACGAGGACGAGGTCGATGCCTTTCTCGACGAGGTCGAGGCGGAACTGACGCGCCTCCTTCGTGAGAACGAGGACCTGCGCGCCAAGCTGGCCGCCGCCACGCGGGCCGCCGCGCAGAACCAGCAACAGCAAGGGATGCGCAAGCCTCCCGAACAGCAGGATCGGCCCGGCGCCCCGGTGCCCGCCGCCATATCCGGACCGCCGCAGCAGCAGCAGCCCCCGCAGATGGGCCCGCCCCAGCTGCCCGGTGGTGCTCCGCAGCTGCCCGCGGGTCCGAGCGCGCACCCCGGCCACGGTGGTCCCCAGGGTCACGGCCCCCAGCAGGGCCAGCACGGCCCCGGTCCCATGCAGGGCGGCCCCATGGGCCAGATGCAGGGCCCCATGCAGGGCCAGATGCAGGGCGGCCCGATGCAGGGCGGTCCCATGCAGGGCCAGATGCAGGGTGGCCCGATGCAGGGTCAGATGCAGGGCGGACCCATGCAGGGCCAGATGCAGGGCGGCCCCATGGGCGGACCGATGGGCGGTCCCATGGGCGGCCACCCGCAGCAGGGACAGCTCGGTCAGGGTCCCGGCGGCGACAGCGCGGCCCGGGTGCTCTCGCTGGCGCAGCAGACCGCCGACCAGGCGATCGCCGAGGCGCGTTCCGAGGCCAACAAGATCGTCGGTGAGGCGCGCAGCCGCGCCGAGGGTCTGGAGCGGGACGCCCGTGCCAAGGCGGACGCGCTGGAGCGGGACGCCCAGGAGAAGCACCGCGTGGCGATGGGCTCCCTGGAGTCCGCGCGCGCCACGCTGGAGCGCAAGGTCGAGGACCTCAGGGGCTTCGAGCGGGAGTACCGCACGCGGTTGAAGTCCTACCTGGAGAGCCAGCTGCGCCAGCTGGAGACCCAGGCGGACGACTCGCTCGCACCGCCGCGTACGCCTTCGGCGCCCTCGCTGCCGCCGTCGCCCTCGATGGCTCCGGCCGGCGCGGGTGCGATGGGGCACTCCATGGGCAACGGGTCGATGGGCAACGGCTCCATGGGCAACGGGTCCATGGGCGGTTCGATGGGCCACGGCGGTCCGGCCGCGGGTCCGTCGTACGGCGGGCAGCAGCAGATGTCGCCCGCGATGACGCAGCCTATGGCGCCGGTGCGGCCGCAGGCGCCGCAGCCGATGCAGCAGGCGCCGTCGCCCATGCGGGGCTTTCTGATCGACGAGGACGACAACTGACGGGGCTACGCGGTGCGTAGCGCGTGGCCGTCGGCAGGCTGACGCTCAACAGGGCCGGGCCCGGGGTTTTCACCCCGGGCCCGGCCCTGTTCGTGTGCGGTGCGGTGGTGCCGCTGCGCGGGGCTTGTCCCCTACCCGCCCCTTCCCGAAACTGGGGGCGAGCCCCCAGACCCCCTGTGTCCTCAATCGCCGGACGGGCTTGATTTTCAGCCCGTCCGGCGATTGAGGACAACCGGGTTACGCCTTGCGCAGGTGGAACGTCAGGGACAGGCCCTCGTCCGTGAACGGGGTGCCGTACGTGTCGTCCGGGTCGCCCTCCGCGTAGTCCGTCGACAGGACCTCGTCCGCGATCAGGGTCGCGTGGTCCGTCAGGGCCGTACGGACCGCCTCGTCCGTCGTGCGCCAGCGCAGCGCGATGCGGTCCGCCACGTCCAGGCCGCTGTTCTTGCGGGCCTCCTGGATCAGCCGGATCGCGTCGCGGGCCAGGCCCGCCAGCCGCAGTTCGGGGGTGATCTCCAGGTCCAGCGCGACCGTCGCGCCCGAGTCGGAGGCCACCGACCAGCCCTCCCGGGGGGTTTCTGTGATGATCACCTCGTCGGGGGCGAGTGTGATCGTCTCGCCGTCCACCGTGACCGACGCCGTGCCCTCGCGCAGCGCCGCGGACAGCGCCGCCGCGTCCGCCTCGGCGACCGCCTTCGCGACCGCCTGGACGCCCTTGCCGAAACGCTTGCCCAGCGCGCGGAAGTTCGCCTTCGCCGTCGTGTCGACCAGCGAGCCGCCGACCTCGGCGAGCGTCGCGAGGGATGAGACGTTCAGCTCCTCCGTGATCTGCGCGCGCAGTTCGTCCGACAGCGCCTCGAAGCCCGTCGCCGCGATCAGGGCGCGCGACAGGGGCTGGCGGGTCTTGACGCCCGACTCCGCCCGCGTCGCCCTGCCCAGCTCCACCAGGCGCCGTACCAGCAGCATCTGCTGGGAGAGGGTGGGGTCGATCGCCGCCAGGTCCGCCGCCGGCCACTCCGCCAGGTGCACCGACTCCGGCGCGTCCGGCGTGACCGGCACGATCATGTCCTGCCAGACCCGCTCGGTGATGAACGGGGTCAGCGGGGCCATCAGGCGGGTGACCGTCTCGACCACCTCGTGCAGCGTGCGCAGCGCCGCCTTGTCGCCCTGCCAGAAGCGGCGGCGGGAGCGCCGTACGTACCAGTTGGAGAGATCGTCGACGAAGGCCGACAGCAGCTTGCCGGTGCGCTGGGTGTCGTACGCCTCCATCGCTTCCGTCGCCTGGTCGACCAGCGCGTGCAACTCGCTGAGCAGCCAGCGGTCCAGCAGCGGGCGGTCGGCCGGGGCCGGGTCGGCCGCGCTCGGCGCCCAGTTCGACGTCCGCGCGTACAGGGCCTGGAAGGCGACCGTGTTCCAGTAGGTGAGAAGGGTCTTGCGGACGACCTCCTGGATCGTGCCGTTGCCGACCCGGCGCGCCGCCCACGGGGAGCCGCCGGCCGCCATGAACCACCGCACCGCGTCGGCGCCGTGCTGGTCCATCAGCGGGATCGGCTGGAGGATGTTGCCCAGGTGCTTGGACATCTTCCTGCCGTCCTCGGCGAGGATGTGCCCGAGGCAGACCACGTTCTCGTAACTCGACTTGTCGAAGACGAGCGTGCCGACGGCCATCAGCGTGTAGAACCAGCCGCGGGTCTGGTCGATCGCCTCGGAGATGAACTGCGCCGGGTAGCGCTTCTCGAAGAGATCCTTGTTCTGGTACGGGTAGCCCCACTGCGCGAACGGCATCGAACCGGAGTCGTACCAGGCGTCGATGACCTCGGGCACGCGCGTCGACGTCTGCCCGCAGTCGGGGCAGGCGAAGGTCACCTCGTCGATGTACGGGCGGTGCGGGTCGAGGCCGGACTGGTCGGTGCCGGTCAGTTCGGTCAGCTCGGCGCGGGAGCCCACGCAGGTGAGGTGGTTGTCCTCGCAGCGCCAGATCGGCAGCGGGGTGCCCCAGTAGCGGTTGCGGGACAGCGCCCAGTCCACGTTGTTGTCCAGCCAGTCGCCGTACCGGCCGTGCTTGACCGAGTCCGGGAACCAGTTGGTCTTCTCGTTCTCCTCCAGCAGCCGGTCCTTGACCGCCGTCGTACGGATGTACCACGAGGGCTGCGCGTAGTAGAGGAGCGCGGTGTGGCAGCGCCAGCAGTGCGGATAGCTGTGCTCGTACGGCACATGGCGGAACAGGACCCCGCGCTCGCGCAGGTCCTCCGTCAGCGCTTCGTCCGCCTTCTTGAAGAAGACGCCGCCGACCAGCGGGACGCTCTCCTCGAAGGTGCCGTTCGGGCGGACCGGGTTGACGACCGGCAGGCCGTACGCGCGGCAGACCTTGAGGTCCTCCTCGCCGAAGGCGGGGGACTGGTGGACCAGGCCGGTGCCGTCCTCCGTGGTGACGTACTCCGCGTTGACCACGTAGTGGGCCGTCGTGCCCTCGGGGAAGTCGATCAGCCGGAACGGCCGGTCGTACGTCCAGTACTCCATCTCGCGGCCGGTGAAGGACTCACCGGTCACGTCCCAGCCCTCGCCGAGCGCCTTCGCGAGCAGCGGTTCGGCGACGACCAGCTTCTCCCGGCCGTCCGTCGCGACCACGTACCGCACGTCGGGGTGGGCGGCGACGGCGGTGTTCGACACCAGCGTCCACGGAGTGGTCGTCCAGACCAGCAGCGCCGCCTCGCCCGCGAGCGGGCCGGAGGTCAGGGGGAAGCGGACGAAGACCGAGGGGTCGATGATCGTCTCGTAGCCCTGCGCCAGCTCGTGGTCGGACAGGCCCGTCTCGTCGCGGGGGCACCAGGGGGCCACCCGGTGGTCCTGGACCAGCAGGCCCTTGTCGAAGATCTCCTTCAGGGACCACCACACCGAGTCGACGTACTGCGGGTCCATCGTCCGGTACGCGTCGTCGAGGTCGACCCAGTAGCCCATGCGGGTCGTCAGCTCGGTGAAGGCGTCGGTGTGGCGGGTCACGGACTCCCGGCACTTGGCGTTGAACTCGGCGATGCCGTACGCCTCGATGTCCTTCTTGCCGGTGAAGCCCAGCTCCTTCTCGACGGCCAGCTCGACCGGCAGTCCGTGGCAGTCCCAGCCGGCCTTGCGGACGACGTGGTAGCCGCGCATCGTACGGAAGCGCGGGAAGACGTCCTTGAAGACGCGGGCCTCGATGTGGTGGGCGCCCGGCATGCCGTTGGCGGTGGGCGGGCCCTCGTAGAAGACCCACTCGGGGCGGCCCTCGGAGTGGGCGAGGGTCTTGTCGAAGATCTTGCCGTCGCGCCAGAAGTCGAGCACGGCGTGCTCCAGCGCGGGCAGGTCGACCTGGGCGGGCACCTGGCGGTACCGGGGGGTCGCGGGCGTCGATGTCATCTGGTGGTCTTCCTCCGGCGGAACTGCGTCGTCTCCGTCGGAGGGACGAGAGCTGCGCTCCCGCGGTACCACCCTCCTTGGCCCCGGGCGTGCCGCCCGTGGCCCCCTCATTGGGGTCGCGCTGCCGGGTCTACTCGCCCGGGACCTACCTGGTGGTACGTCCCCGGACTTTCTTCCGGCGGCTCCGGGGTGATGCTTCGCCCCGCGCTCGCCCCCGGGCTCTCACCGTCCCCGGGTCGCTCATGGCCGCTCACGGGGGTACTCGTCCCCATCCACGCCTCTCGCTCCGTCCAGTGTACGGGGCGGGGCGGGGCCCGGCCGACGGGTTTTACGCCGCTCCGGCAGGCGGCGGCGTAGGTTGTCGCCGCGGTTGTCGCCCCGGCCGCCGCCGGGGTCGCCGCCGCGTCCCGGGGAGCCGTACGGCCGAACGTACGGCTCGAACGGGCGAACGGGCGCATCCGGGCTCCGGAGGCGCTCGCGTGGCGGATTACCGGGCGGCGAGGTGGGCACAACGGTGGGAGGCTCCTGTTGTCGCGGCACAGGAGGGGCCGGGTCCCGTCGCCGGACGGGACGCGAGCGGCGGCGTGCCCCGTTGCCGCCCGGCTGGGGTCGATTTATCGTCCCAGCACGATTCGCGAGCAAGATCACCAAGTGTGAAGGGGCCGCGGCCATGGTGGCGAAGAAGAGCGCCGCGAAGAAGACGACCGCGCCGAAGGCCGCGGCGAAGAAGGCCGCCGGGACCACGGTGAACACCGCGGCGGCCGACCGGGCACCGACCGAGGACACACCGGCCGGGGGCGCACCGCCCCAGGAGTCCGCGAAGAAGGCCCGGACCAGGAAGCCGGCGGCGAAGAAGCCGGTGACGAAGAAGCCGGTGACGAAGAAGTCGGCGGCCGAGAAGTCGGCGGGCAGGAAGTCGGCGGCCGGGAAAGCGGCGGCCGGAAAGGCGGCGCCCGCCAGGGCGGCCGGCAGGGCGTCAGAACAGGCCGCGTCCGCGGCCGAGGGGGCGGCCGAGGCCGCGGAACAGACGGGAGCCAAGACGGTGGCAGCGAAGAAGACCACGGGGGACAGGACACCGGCCGCGGGCAAGGCCCCGGTCACGGCACCGGCCGCCGCCACGGCCGCACCCCCGGGCGAGCTGGCGGTACGGCCCGGCGAGGACCCCTGGACCCCGGAGGAGGTCGCGGAGGCCCGCGCGCTGATGGAGAGCGAGGTCACCCGGCTCCAGGCCGAGCTCGCCTCGTCCGAGGCGTCGCTCGTCGGCCTCATGCGGGACTCCGGGGCGGGCGCCGGTGACGACGACGCCGACACCGGTACGAAGAACATCACCCGCGAGCACGAGATGTCCCTGGCGGCCAACGCGCGCGAGATGCTGGAACAGACCGAGCGGGCGCTCCTGCGCCTCGACGCGGGCACGTACGGGCTCTGCGAGGTCTGCGGCAAGCCCATCGGCAAGGCCAGGATGCAGGCGTTTCCGCGGGCCACCCTGTGCGTGGAGGACAAGCAGAAGCAGGAACGTCGAGGCTGAACTCGTACGCGTGTGTCGTACCCTCGTCCTCTATAAGACATCTAGGTTGAGGGACTCACGTGGCAGAGGCGGAGCGCGTCATCGGTACGCCGGATGTGGACGACGAGGCCGCGGCTCCCGCCGAGCGGCCGAAGGGGCGGCGCAGGATCGCCGCCCTCTTCACCGTGGCCGTCGTGGCGTACCTGCTCGACCTCGGCAGCAAGATGCTCGTGGTGGCCAGGCTGGAGCACCACGAGCCGATCGACGTCATCGGCGATCTGCTGCGGTTCGAGGCGGTACGGAACCCGGGCGCCGCGTTCGGCATGGGTGAGGCCTTCACGGTGATCTTCACGGTGATCGCGGCGACCGTGATCGTGGTCATCGCCCGGCTGGCCCGCAAGCTCTACAGCCTGCCCTGGGCGATCGCCCTGGGGCTGCTGCTCGGTGGCGCGCTCGGCAACCTCACCGACCGGATCTTCCGCTCCCCGAGCCCCTTCCAGGGCGCCGTGGTCGACTTCATCGCCCCGGCGCACTTCGCGGTCTTCAACCTCGCCGACTCCGCGATCGTCTGCGGCGGCGTCCTGATCGTGCTGCTGTCCTTCCGGGGCCTGGACCCCGACGGCACGGTCCACAAGGACTGACAAGGCATACTCGACGGGTGAGTCTTCCCGAGATCAGAACGCTTCCCGTGCCCGATGGCCTGGAGGGCGAGCGTGTCGACGCCGCCCTCGCCCGTATGTTCGGGTTCTCCCGTACGAAGGCGGCCGAGCTGGCCGCCTCCGGGAAGGTCCAGGTCGACGGCGCCGCGGTGGGGAAGTCCGACCGGGTCAGCGGCGGTGCCTGGCTGGAGGTGGAGCTCCCCGAGCCCGCCCAGCCCATACGTGTCGTCGCCGAGGCAGTCGAGGGCATGGAGATCATCCACGACGACGACGACATCGTGGTGATCGTCAAGCCCGTGGGCGTGGCCGCCCACCCCAGCCCCGGCTGGACCGGCACCACCGTCATCGGCGGTCTCGCCGCGGCCGGCTACCGCATCTCCACCTCGGGCGCGGCCGAGCGCCAGGGAGTCGTCCACCGGCTGGACGTCGGCACCTCCGGGCTGATGGTCGTCGCCAAGTCGGAGCGCGCGTACACGCTGCTCAAGGCGCAGTTCAAGGAGCGCGTCGTCGACAAGCGCTACCACGCGCTGGTGCAGGGCCACCCCGACCCGATGAGCGGGACGATCGACGCCCCGATCGGCCGGCACCCGAACCACGACTACAGGTTCGCGGTCACCGCCGAGGGCAAGCCGTCCGTCACGCACTACGACCTGATCGAGGCGTTCCGGTCGGCGTCGCTGCTGGACATCAAGCTGGAGACGGGCCGCACCCACCAGATCCGGGTGCACATGGCCGCCCACCGCCACCCGTGCGTCGGCGACCTCACGTACGGCGCGGACCCCACGCTGGCCAAGCGGCTGGGGCTCACCCGGCAGTGGCTGCACGCGGTGCGCCTCGGCTTCGAGCACCCGTCGGACGGCCGGTGGGTGGAGTACGCGAGCACGTACCCCGCCGATCTCCAGGGCGCGCTGGACCAGGTGAGGGCGGAGAGCAACGTATGACCACGATCGACGGCGACCTGCTGGGACATGTCGTACGGGAGGCCACGGGGCCTGAAGACCGGGAGGCGTGTTTCGCGGTCCGCAAGGAGGTCTTCGTCGTCGAGCAGGGCGTACCCGAGGACCTCGAGTACGACGGCAGGGACGACGACGCGATCCAGGTGCTGGCCGTCAGGGACGACGGCCTCCCGCTGGGCACCGGACGGCTCCTGTACGGCCCCGCCGCGGCGGACAGGACCGGCGGGGACCCGAGCGTCGGCGCCCTGGGCCGCCTGGCCGTGAACCGGGACGCACGCGGCCGGGGACTGGGCGCGGCCCTGGTCCGTGCCATCGAGGACGCGGCGCGCGAGCGCGGCCTCACCGCGGTGGATCTGCACGCGCAGACCCACGCGCTGGGTTTTTACGAACGCTTGGGGTACGAGGCGTACGGACCGGAGTTCCTGGACGCGGGCATCCCGCACCGCTCGATGCGGCGCGCGCTGTAACGCGGGCGGGCCCGGCCGGTCCTGTGGGGCCTGTCCGGCGGACAGGCCCCGGCCAGGCCGGGCTCGCCGGAATCCCGAGGGGATCGTGGCAGGCTTGGCCGCCTGATCCAGCCTGACCGGGCTGCCGAGCCGCCGGAGGGCGCAAACCGTGGACCAGCTGGCCCTGCTGCTCGTGCTCCTGCTGGGGGCGGTGGTCACCGTACCGCTGGGGGAGCGGCTCGGGCTGCCGTCGCCGGTGCTGATGACGATCATCGGGATCGTCCTGGCCCTGCTGCCGTTCGTGCCGAACGTGGACGTCTCCCCGGACCTCATCCTTCCGCTGCTGCTGCCCCCGATCCTCTACGCCGCCGTCCAGCGCACGTCCTGGCGGCAGTTCACGGCCAACAAACGGCCCATCTTCCTGCTCGCCGTCGCGCTGGTGTTCGTGACGACGGCCGCGGTCGCCGCGGTGGCCAACGCCGTCGTCCCCGGGCTGCCGATCGCCGCCGCGCTCGTGCTCGGCGCGCTCGTCGCCCCGCCCGACCCGGTGGCCGCGACGGCCGTCGCGGGCTCCCTCGGACTGCCCCGGCGGCTGGTGTCGATCCTGGAGGGGGAGGGCCTGTTCAACGACGTCACGGCGATCGTCCTCTACCACGTGGCGATCTCGGCGGCCGTCAGCGGCACGTTCTCCTGGCCGGTGGCCGTGGGGCAGTTCGCGCTGTCCGCGGTGGTGGCCGTCGCGATGGGACTCGCGCTCGGCTGGGTCACCAACAAGCTCATGTCCCTGCTCGACGACGCGACCCTCCAGATCGGGCTGACGCTCCTGGTGCCGTTCGCCACGTACGTCCTCGCGGAGGAACTGCACGGCTCGGGCGTCCTCGCCGTCCTCACCGTCGCCCTCTACCTGGCCGAGCACTCCGCGGACGCCGACGACGTCATGGGGCGGCTGGCGGGGAACGCCTTCTGGCAGATCGTCGACACGCTGGTGACCGGCATCGCCTTCGGCCTGATCGGGCTGGAACTCCACCAGGCCTTCGGCACCGGCGACGGCCGGGGTGGCGCCCTGCTGGGCTGGAGCGCCGCCGTGGTCGGGGTGGTCGTCGGGGTCCGGCTGCTCTACCTGATGCCGGCGACCTGGCTGGCGAAGCGCCTTCACAAGCTCCGCGACTACGACGAGGAGATCCCGGTCAGCTGGCGCGAGACCGTGGTCATGTGGTGGGCGGGGATGCGCGGGGTGGCGTCGGTCGCGCTGGCGCTGGCGATCCCGCTCAAGACCGACAGCGGGGAGCCGTTCCCGGGCCGTGACGAGATCATCTTCATCGCGTTCGCGGTCATCATGACCACCCTGGTCTTCCAGGGACTGACCCTGCCGTGGCTGGTACGGCGCCTCGGGGTGCGGGCGGACACGGACGCCGAGCGTGAGCTGCTGAACATCCTCGCGGGGCGCGCGGCGAAGGCCGCGCGGCACCGGCTCCGGGAGATCGAGAGCGTCGAGGACCTGCCGGAGGAGCTGAGCGAGCGGCTGCTGCGGGCGGCGTTCGACCTGGGGGTGCGGATCAGCCCGGACATCGTGGACGACGAGCGGCGCGAGGGGTTCCGGCGGCGGGTGGACCGGATCAAGACCGTGCAGCGGATCCAGCGCGAGATGATGTCGGCGGCGCGGCACGAGATCCTGGCGGCGCGGAGTGAGCCGGGGGCGGATCCGGAGCTGGTGGACCGGGTGTTGCGGCACCTGGATGTGCACAGCATGCGGTAGCGCTGCCGCGGGGGGCCCGGGTGCACGGCCGCCCCGGGTGCACGGCCTGCGGCCGTAGTGCGTCCTCAATCGCCGGACGGGCTTGATTTGGCTCGGCTCGGTGGTGAGGTGTCAGGCGCCGGACCGGCTTGATTTGGCCGGGGACATCGTGATCCTCGGGAGGGCCTGGGGGTGTTCGGCCGCCAGCCAGGCCAGGAGTTGTTCCCGCACCGCGCAGCGGGTGGTCCAGATGTCGTCCGCGTCCTTCGCGGTGACCACCGCCCGTACCTCCATCGTGCTCGGGGTGGTGTCCGTGACGGCCAGGCTCCAGTCCCGGCCGTCCCACGACGGGCACTCCAGCAGGATGTCGTGCAGCTTCTCGCGCATCAGGTCCACCGGCGCCGTGTGGTCTAGCTGGAAGAAGACCGTGCCGGTCATCTGGACCCCGCCGCGCGACCAGTTCTCGAAGGGGCGGCTGGTGAAGTACGACACCGGCATGGTGATGCGCCGCTCGTCCCAGGTCCGTACCGCCAGGAAGGTCAGCGTGACCTCCTCCACCACGCCCCACTCGCCGTCGACCACCACGGTGTCCCCGATGCGCACCATGTCGCCGAACGCGATCTGGAAGCCCGCGAAGAGGTTGCCGAGCGTCGACTGGGCGGCGACCCCGGCGACGATGCCGATGATGCCCGCCGAGGCCAGCATCGACGTACCGATCGTGCGCAGGCCGGGGAAGGTCAGCAGGATCGCCGCCACCGCCACCACGATGACCACGGCGGTCACGATCCGCATGATCAGCGTGACCTGCGTACGGACCCGGCGCACCCGTGCCGGGTCCCGGGTCACCGTGGCGTAGCGCGCGTACGCCGACTGGACCGCGACGGACACCGCCCGGATCACCAGCCAGGCCCCGGCGCCGATGATCACCAGCGTCAGCGTCTGCCCGATCCGGTCCTGGTGGCTGTCGACGGACGGCCACCGGGTCTCCCGGAACGTGGCGCGCAGGATCGCGGCCAGCAGGACCACCTGGAGGGGGAGCCGGCAGCGGCGCAGCAGCCCCCACAGGGGCGTCTCGTGGTGGCGCTCGTCCGCCCGGCGCAGCAGGACGTCGACCGCCCAGCCGAGCAGCAGGGTCAGCGTGATCGAGCCACCGACCACGATCACCGGTCGCAGTACGTTCTCCATGTCTCCCTCTCGACTCGTCCGGCTCCCCGGCCGTTCCTGTCCGGTCTCCGTTCCTGTCCAGGTCCGCCGGGCGTCTCAGGCGTTCCGGGCGGGCTGGCAGGATGTCGGGATGGACATCATGCTTTTCCACTCGATGTACGGCCTGCGCCCGGCCGTGCACGCGGGTGCGGACCGGCTGCGCGCGGCCGGGCATTACGTGCGCGTGCCCGACCTCTTCGAGGGACAAACCGCCGCGACGGTGGAAGAGGGCGTCGCGCTGAAGGACAAGATCGGCAAGGAGGAGCTGCTGCGGCGGGCGATCCTGGCCGCCGCGCCGTACTCGGAGCGCGGTCTGCTGTACGCCGGGTTCTCGCTCGGCGGCTCGATCGCGCAGACCCTGGCGCTGGGGGACGAGAAGGCGCGGGGGCTGCTGCTGTTGCACGGCACGTCCGACATCGCGGAGAACGCGGCCGTGGACGAGCTGCCCGTACAGCTGCATGTCGCGGACCCCGACCCGTTCGAGTCGCACGACTGGCTGAACAGCTGGTATCTGCGGATGCGGCAGATCGGCGCGGACGTCGAGATCTACCCGTACCAGGGCGCGGGGCACCTCTACACCGACCCTGAACTGCCGGACTACGACGAGGCCGCGGCGGAGCGGACCTGGCGGACGGCGCTCGGTTTCATCGACTCGCTCTAGGGCGTGTCCGCGGCGCTCGCGCGGGGACGGGTGTGGGGCGGGGAAATCGCTCCCCGCCCCACCCGGTCCTGCCCGTCGGCTCAGGCCTTGAGCGCCTTGTCGATCGCCGTGTTGAACTGCGCCACCGTCATGGGCGGGTTCTGGCTGCCGTCGTCCGCCGTGAGCGTCTTGCCGTCCATCTTGAAGGTCGGGGTGCCCTGCACGCCGCTCTTGTCGAACGTGGCGGACATCTTCATCGCCCAGGCGTCGAACGTGCCCTGCTTGACGTCCTTCTGGAAGGCCGCGTTGTTCTTGAGGGCGCTCACCGAGTCGGCGACCTGGAGGAGGTAGCTGTCCTTGGCGAACTTGTCGTTGCTCTCCTCCGGGTGGAACTGCGTGGAGTAGAGCGCGGTCTTGTACTGGAGGAACGCGTCGGGGCTCACGTTGAGCGCGGCGCCCAGCGCGGACAGGGCGTTCTTCGAGCCCGTGCCGTTGTCGGAGTTGTCGATGAACGTCGCGCCGACGTACTGGATCTTGAACTTGCCCGCGTCGATGTCGTTCTGGACCGTCGTGCCGACCGTCTGCTCGAACTGGGCGCAGATCGGGCAGCGGGAGTCCTCGAACACTTCGAGGGTCTTCGGGGCGGACGCCTTGCCGATGACGACGGTCGTGCCGTTCGTGCCCGTGGTGTTCTTCGGGGCGGTGACGGTCGTCTCGTTCTTCGCGGCCTCCCAGTGGGAGGGCTTGTTGCCCTGGACGACGGCGTACCCGACGCCGCCGGCTATCGCGAGGAGGACGACGGCGGAACCGGCGACGATCCCCTGGCGGCGGAAGCGGTCCTTCTTCGCCTGGCGCTCGCGCTCCTGGCGCAGTCGTTCGCGGGCCGCCGCCTTGTTGGCCTGGTTGTTGCGTGTACTCATGATCGATGACTCCGTGTGAGGACGCGCCCACGCCGCTGAGGGCTGGCGCTGGTGGGGGTACGGACGGGGTGGGGAGGGGCCGGGTCGGCTCAGGCGGCGCTGAGCGCGGGAAGCGGCGGTCCCCGCCGTCCTACGGAATGCACGAGCAGATGCGTACGGGACAGGCGCGGGCGGCCCGTGGGGCGCGCCCCGCGCCGTACGGCCCGGCGCACGGTCCCCGCGACGGAGGAGAAGGCGACGAGCAGCGGCCGGAACGCGGAGGTGGCGGCGGTCCGTACCAGACCGGCCAGCGCGGCCTCGCCGTGCCGCAGCCAGACCGTGGCGAGCAGCCCGATCGAGACGTGCACGGCGAGCAGCAGCCAGGGCAGGGCCGGGTCGGGGGAGTTCAGCAGCGCGGCGGCGCCGCGCTCGGGGGAGACCACTCCGGGGAGCGGGTTCCCGAGGCCGCCGCCGCACAGCACGTCGAGGCCGACCGAGCGCAGCGACCCCGCGACGGGGCCGCCGGCCGGGCCGTAACAGACCTGCTGGCCGCTGGTGAAGACGGTGTCCGCCGCCAGCTCCAGGGGGACGAGCAGCGCCGCGATCGGCCAGAAGCCGCGCTCGCGGCCGGCTGTCGCGTACGCCAGGAGGAACACCACGGCGCTGAGGCCGGCCACGACGGGCAGGGGCACGGGGACCCGGGAGAGCAGCACGTGGGAGCCCACGGACAGCGTCACGACGAGTGCCGTGAACAGTGCTGCCCGCAGCGCTCGGAGCTGCGTCCCGGAAATGTCCATTGTCGCCGAGTGTGCCATGCCCGCCGGTAAACACCCCTTAAAGGCCTGGCGGGGCCACCGGTCGCCGGACGGCCCCGGGCGGGCCCGAGAGGCCCGCCCGGAGGTGTCCCAGGGGGGTGGGCCCTACGCCAGCCGACCGTTGCGGAACAGGTCCACGAAGATCTGGTGGTCCGCCCGCGCCCGCGCCCCGTACGTGTGCGCGAAGTCCACCAGCAGCGCCGCGAAGCCGTCCTCGTCGCCCGCGATCGCCGCGTCGATGGCCCGCTCGGTGGAGAACGGCACCAGCGAGTGGCCGCTCTCGTCGTCCGCCGCCGCGTGCATCGTCGCCGTGGCCCTGCCGAGGTCCGCGACGACCGCCGCGATCTCCTCCGGGTCGTCCAGGTCCGACCAGTCCAGGTCCACCGCGTACGGCGAGATCTCCGCGACCAGCTGGCCCGCCCCGTCCAGCTCCGTCCAGCCCAGCCACGGGTCGGCGTGCGCCTGGAGCGCCCGCTGCGAGATCACCGTGCGGTGGCCCTCGTGCTGGAAGTACTCCCGGACGGCCGCGTCCGTGATGTGCCGGGACACCGCCGGGACCTGCGCCTGCTTCATGTAGATCACGACGTCGTTCTCCAGGGCGTCGCTGTTGCCCTCCAGCAGGATGTTGTACGAGGGCAGCCCGGCCGACCCGATGCCGATCCCGCGCCGCCCCACGACGTCCTTCACGCGGTACGAGTCCGGGCGGGTCAGGCTGGACTCCGGGAGGGTCTCCAGATAGCCGTCGAAGGCCGCGAGGATCTTGTAGCGCGTCGCCGCGTCCAGCTCGACCGCGCCGCCGCCGGACGCGAAGCGCCGCTCGTACTCCCGGATCTCCGTCATCGAGTCGAGCAGCGCGAACCGGGTCAGCGAACGGGCCGCCCGCAGCGCCCCGAGCAGCGGCCCCTCGGCGGTGTCCAGCGTGAAGGGCGGCACCTCGTCGTTCTTGGCGCCCGTCGCCAGCGCGTGGATCCGCTCGCGGTACGCGCCCGCGTAGATCTCCACCAGCTCCGTGATCTGCTCGTCACTCAGCGCCTTCGTGTACCCGATCAGCGCGAGGGAGGCGGCGAAGCGCTTGAGGTCCCAGGTGAAGGGGCCGATGTACGCCTCGTCGAAGTCGTTGACGTTGAAGATCAGCCGGCCGTTGGCGTCCATGTACGTGCCGAAGTTCTCCGCGTGCAGATCGCCGTGGATCCACACCCGGCCGGTCCGCTCGTCCAGGAACGGGCCGCTCGCCCTGCTGCCCGCCCGCTGCTGCTCCAGGTCGTGGTAGAAGAGGGCCGCGGTGCCCCGGTAGAACGCGAACGCGGACGCCGCCATCTTCCGGAACTTCACCTGGAAGGCGGCCGGGTCGGCCGCCAGCAGCTGGCCGAAAGCGGTGCCGAACACGGCGAGGATCTCCTCGCCGCGCTCCTCGTCAGCTGTTTCTGCGGGACGCGGGACCGACATCGCGGGGTGCCTCCTGGTGCAAGGGCTAAGGGTGTCGACGGCGCCTCGGCGCCGTCAGAAGTGGCAACGCACGACGGTACTCGCGAGTGCCCGCCGGTGGGCCCGTCCGGCCCTCGTTTGTCGGTCCCGAGTCGTAGACTTCCACGCTGTCCCCCCAGACTGTTCCGCAGCCTGTCGATCGCCGTTCGCCGGAGGCCCCCGTCGTGACCAAGCCGCCTTTCACGCACCTGCATGTCCACACCCAGTACTCACTGCTGGACGGTGCCGCGCGGCTGGGGGACATGTTCAAGGCCTGCGGTGAGATGGGCATGTCCCACATCGCCATGACGGACCATGGGAACCTGCACGGGGCCTACGACTTCTTCCACCAGGCGAAGAAGGCCGGGGTCACCCCCATCATCGGGATCGAGGCGTACGTCGCCCCCGAGTCGCGGCGCAACAAGCGGAAGATCCAGTGGGGCCAGCCGCACCAGAAGCGGGACGACGTGTCCGGTTCCGGCGGTTACACCCACAAGACGATCTGGGCGGCGAACGCGAAGGGCCTGCACAACCTCTTCCGCCTCTCCTCCGACGCGTACGCCGAGGGCTGGCTGACGAAGTGGCCGCGGATGGACAAGGAGACCATCGCCCAGTGGTCCGAGGGCCTGATCGCCTCCACCGGCTGCCCGTCCGGCGAGGTCCAGACCCGGCTGCGCCTCGGCCAGTTCGACGACGCGCTCAAGGCGGCCTCCGAGTACCAGGACATCTTCGGCAAGGACCGGTACTTCCTGGAGCTGATGGACCACGGCATCGAGATCGAACGCCGGGTCAGGGACGGCCTGCTGGAGATCGGCCAGAAGCTGGGCATCCCCCCGCTGGTCACCAACGACTCGCACTACACGTACGCGAACGAGGCCACGGCGCACGACGCGCTGCTCTGCATCCAGACCGGCAAGAACCTGTCCGACCCGGACCGCTTCCGCTTCGACGGCACCGGCTACTACCTCAAGTCCACGGACGAGATGTACGCGGTGGACTCCTCCGACGCCTGGCAGGAGGGCTGCGCCAACACCCTGCTGGTGGCGCAGCAGATCGACACCGACGGCATGTTCCAGGAGCGGAACCTGATGCCCCGGTTCGACATCCCCGACGGCTTCACCGAGGTCACCTGGTTCCGCGAGGAGACCATGCGCGGCATGGCCCGCCGCTACCCGGGCGGCATCCCGGAGGACCGGCTCAAGCAGGTCGAGTACGAGATGGGGATCATCATCGAGATGGGCTTCCCCGGGTACTTCCTGGTGGTCGCCGACTTCATCATGTGGGCCAAGAACAACGGCATCGCGGTGGGCCCGGGCCGCGGCTCGGCGGCCGGCTCGATCGTCTCGTACGCGATGGGCATCACCGACCTCGACCCGATCGAGCACGGGCTGATCTTCGAGCGGTTCCTCAACCCCGAGCGCATCTCGATGCCCGACGTCGACATCGACTTCGACGAGCGTCGGCGCGGCGAGGTCATCCGGTACGTGACGGAGAAGTACGGCGCCGACAAGGTCGCCATGATCGGTACGTACGGAAAGATCAAGGCCAAGAACGCGATCAAGGACTCCGCGCGTGTCCTCGGCTACCCGTACGCGATGGGCGACCGGCTCACCAAGGCCATGCCCGCCGACGTCCTCGGCAAGGGCATCGACCTCAACGGCATCACGGACCCCAAGCACCCGCGCTACAGCGAGGCGGGCGAGATCCGGGCGATGTACGAGAACGAACCGGACGTGAAGAAGGTCATTGACACCGCGAAGGGTGTGGAGGGCCTCGTCCGGCAGATGGGTGTGCACGCGGCCGGCGTGATCATGTCCAGCGAGCCGATCGTCGACCACGCCCCGATCTGGGTACGGCACACCGACGGGGTGACCATCACGCAGTGGGACTACCCCCAGTGCGAGTCGCTCGGCCTCCTCAAGATGGACTTCCTGGGGCTGCGCAACCTCACGATCATGGACGACGCCGTCAAGATGGTGAAGGTCAACAAGGGCATCGACCTCGACCTGCTCGCGCTGCCGCTCACCGACCCGACGACGTACGAACTGCTCTGCCGCGGTGACACCCTCGGCGTCTTCCAGTTCGACGGCGGGCCCATGCGTTCCCTGCTGCGCCTGATGAAGCCCGACAACTTCGAGGACATTTCCGCCGTCTCGGCCCTCTACCGGCCGGGCCCGATGGGCATGAACTCGCACACGAACTACGCGCTGCGCAAGAACGGCCAGCAGGAGATCACCCCGATCCACCCGGAGCTGGAGGAGCCCCTCAAGGAGATCCTCGGCCTCACCCACGGCCTGATCGTGTACCAGGAGCAGGTGCAGAAGGCCGCCCAGATCATCGCCGGGTACTCACTGGGCGAGGCCGACATCCTGCGCCGCGTGATGGGCAAGAAGAAGGCCGACGAGCTGGCGAAGAACTTCGTCCTCTTCCAGGCCGGCGCCAAGAAGAACGGCTACTCGGACGAGGCGATCCAGGCCCTGTGGGACGTCCTGGTGCCGTTCGCCGGATATGCCTTCAACAAGGCCCACTCCTCCGCGTACGGCCTGGTCACCTACTGGACCGCGTACCTCAAGGCGAACCACCCCGCCGAATACATGGCGGCGCTGCTGACCTCCGTCAAGGACGACAAGGACAAGTCGGCCGTCTACCTCAACGAGTGCCGGCGCATGGGCATCAAGGTGCTCCCGCCGAACGTCAACGAGTCCCAGTCGAACTTCGCCGCGCAGGGCGACGACGTGATCCTCTTCGGCCTCACCGCGATCAGGAACGTCGGGCAGAACGTCGTCGACTCGATCATCCGGTGCCGCAAGGCCAAGGGGAAGTACAGCTCCTTCCCCGACTTCCTGGACAAGGTCGAGGCGGTCGTCTGCAACAAGCGGACCGTCGAGTCGCTGATCAAGGCCGGCGCCTTCGACGAGATGGGCCACACCCGCAAGGGGCTCGTCGCCCACCACGAGCCGATGATCGACAACGTGGTCGCGGTGAAGCGCAAGGAGGCCGAGGGGCAGTTCGACCTCTTCGGCGGGATGGGCGAGGAGCAGAACGACGAGCCCGGCTTCGGCCTCGACGTCGAGTTCTCCGACATCGAGTGGGACAAGTCGTACCTCCTCGCGCAGGAGCGGGAGATGCTCGGCCTGTACGTCTCCGACCACCCGCTCTTCGGTCTGGAGCATGTGCTGTCGGACAAGTCCGACGCGGCGATCTCCCAGCTCACCGGCGGTGAGCACGCGGACGGCGCGGTCGTCACCATCGGCGGCATCATCTCCGGCCTCCAGCGCAAGATGACCAAGCAGGGCAACGCCTGGGCCATCGCCACCGTCGAGGACCTCGCCGGATCCATCGAGTGCATGTTCTTCCCCGCGACCTACCAGCTGGTCTCCACCCAACTCGTGGAGGACACCGTCGTGTTCGTCAAGGGCCGCCTCGACAAGCGCGAGGACATCCCCCGGCTGGTCGCCATGGAACTCCAGGTGCCCGACGTGTCGTCCGCCGGGACGGACGCGCCCGTGGTCATCACGATCCCGACGGTGAAGGTCACCCCGCCGATGATCAGCAGGCTCGGCGAGATCCTCGGCCACCACCGGGGCAACTCCGAGGTGCGGATCAAGCTCCAGGGCGCCAGGAAGACGACGGTGCTCCGGCTGGACCGGCACCGGGTGCAGCCGGACGCGGCGCTGTTCGGCGACCTGAAGGTGCTGCTGGGCCCGGCGTGCCTGGCGGGCTGACGTACCACTGACTTACACGGCTGAGGGGCACGCCCGGACCACCGGGCGTGCCCCTCACGCGTGGGCGGCGTCGTCGCGGCCGTCAGTTGTGGCCGAAGCGCTTCTGCTTGCCCTTGTGCGGCATGTCCGACGGGGTTATCCGGGACTGCACCTGGTCCGAGCGGTCCTCGGACGACCGGGACTCCTCGGAGCCGCGCGTCTCCGCCGGCGGGGTCTGCTGCTTGTTGCGGTCACGGTTCTTGTTCTTCGCCATGAAGGTGCCTCCTGAGACGGTCCCGGGACCGGGACGCGTTCAGACTCACATATGCCGCAAAACGCCGCATTTTGGATCATTGCGCTGGGTAGTGAGCCCATGTCACGGGGCCGGTGTGGGATACGCCACGCCGATGATCGAGTTCCGGACGTCAAGCCTCTTGCCGTCGGGCAGACTCGAAGGAAACCCGCAGTAACTCCCGATCGCCCGATCCCGAGGTTGCCGAAAGAGGGGTGGAACACGTGGATCGCTGCGTCGTCCTGGTGGACGCCGGATATTTGCTGGGCGCCGCCGCGAGTCTCCTCGCCGGAGAACCGGCGCGCTCCCGCATCACCGTCGACCACGCCGCGCTCATCCAGGGCCTGCGCGAGCGGGCCGAGGCCGATACGGAACAGCCCCTGCTCCGGATCTACTGGTTCGACGGCGCCCCCGACCGCGTCCCCCAGCCCGAACACCGGCGGCTGCGGGTCATGCCCCGCGTCACGGTCCGCCTGGGCGCGCTGACCCGCAGCGACGGGCGCTGGGCGCAGAAGGGAGTGGACGCGGCGATGCACGCGGAGCTGACCGAGCTGGCCAGGAATCGCGCCTGCTCGGACGTGGTCCTGGTGACCGGCGACGGGGATCTGCTGCCCGGCCTGATGTCCGCCAAGGAACACGGCGTGGCGGTGCACCTGTGGGCCGTGCAGGCCGCGGACGGCGACTACAACCAGTCCGAGGACCTGGTGGCCGAGGCGGACGAGCGGCGCGTGCTCGACCGGGCGTGGATCACCCATTCCGTACGGGCCAAGGAGACGGCGGCCGTGTGCCCGCCGCCGCCGGTGCCTCGGCCGGAGATCGCGGCGATTCTGTCGGCGCCGCTGCCGGAGTCGGGGCCCGAGTCGGCGACCGGGTCCGGCTCCTCCGGCTCCTCCGGCTCCTCCGTTCCGTCCGCCTCGGCCCGGAAGGCCGACGGAGCCGTGGCGCCGGCCACGGAGGGGCGCAACGGCTCGGGGCCGGCGGAGCACGAGCGCGCGGATGCGGACGCGGACGCGCCTCCGGCGCAGGGGGGCCGTGGTGTGCCGACTCCCAAGGACCTCGCGAGCCTGCGGGCTCCGCTGGGGCCCTCGGTCGGGACGTCGGCCGGGACGTCGGCCGGGCAGCCGACCGGGCAGCCGACCGGGCCGTCGGGCACGGCGGCCGCGGC
>NZ_WWJY01000109.1 GCF_009865405.1 Streptomyces sp. SID3212
GGACGGACCGCCGGCTGCCGGGCACGGCGCCGCCGGCCACAGCGCCGCCGACATCTACGGGGAGGTGCAGCGCGGCGCCGCCTTCCAGGAGGTGCGCCGCCGCTACCGCAGGTTTGTCGTCCCCGCCTCGGTCGCCTTCTTCGTCTGGTACTTCGCGTACGTGGTGGCGGCGACCGCCGCGCCGGAGTTCATGGCCAGGCCGGTGGTGGGCGCGGTGAACGTGGCGATGGTGGCCGGACTCGGCCAGTTCCTCTCCACCTTCCTGCTGACCTGGGCGTACGCGCGTCACGCCCGGCTGCACCGGGACCGGGCGGCGCTCGAACTGCGGTGGGAGACCCAGGAGATGACGCGGGGGACGGAGCGGTGAACGGCGACCACCAGACCCTGGCGCTGGTGCTGTTCAGCGCGTTCGTCGCGGTCACCCTGGGCATCACCACGTGGGTGAGCCGCCACCGCCGTGGCTCGGCGGAGGAGTTCTACGCGGGCGGCCGGCTGTTCTCGCCCATGGAGAACGGGTTCGCCATCGCGGGCGACTACATGTCCGCCGCCTCCTTCCTCGGGATCTCGGGGGTGATCGCCCTCTTCGGGTACGACGGCCTGCTCTACTCCGTCGGGTTCCTCGTCGCGTGGCTGGTGGTGCTCTTCCTCGTCGCCGAACTCGTGCGCAACTGCGGGCGGTTCACCCTCGCCGACGTGGTCGCCGCGCGGATGGACGAGCGCCCGGTGCGGATCGCCGCCGGTACGTCCTCGGTCACCGTCTCCGTGCTCTACCTGGTGGCGCAGATGGTCGGCGCGGGCAGTCTGGTGGCGCTGCTGCTGGGCGGTACGAGCGGGGCGGCGCGCGCGTGGACCGTGGTCGGGGTGGGCGCGCTGATGGTCGTGTACGTGTCGCTCGGCGGGATGCGGGCGACGACGTGGATCCAGATCGTCAAGGCCGTGCTGCTGATGGCGGGCGCGCTCGCGCTGACCGTGCTGGTGCTCGTCCGCTTCCACGGAAACGTCGACGCGCTGCTGAACACCGCCGTCGCGCACAGCGGCCACGGCAGGGAGTTCCTGTCGCCGGGGCTCAAGTACGGCGGGGACTGGGTCGCGCGCTTCGACTTCATCAGCCTCGGCCTCGCCCTGGTCCTCGGCACGGCGGGGCTCCCGCACATCCTGTCCCGCTTCTACACCGTGCCCACCGCCCGCGCCGCCCGCCGCTCGGTCGTGTGGTCCATCGGGCTCATCGGGAGCTTCTACCTGATGACGATCGTCCTGGGGTTCGGCGCGGCGGCGCTGGTCGGCTCGGACGCCGTACGGGCCTCGAACGCGGCGGGGAACACCGCCGTACCGCTGCTCGCCCTGGACCTGGGCGGCGGGGCGGGATCGACGGGCGGAACGGTTCTGTTCGCGGTGGTCGCGGCGGTCGCCTTCGCCACGATCCTCGCCGTCGTCGCGGGCATCACGCTCGCCTCGTCGGCGTCCGTCGCCCACGACCTGTACGCGTCACTGCGGCGCAAACAAGCCAAACAAGCCAAACAAGCCAGACGAGCCGCACACACCGACCAGGCCGACCAGGCCGACCAGGCCGACCAGGCCGAGCAGCGCAGCGAGGTCGCGGTCGCGCGGGTGGCGGCGGCGTGCATCGGCGCGGTGGCGATCGGGCTGAGCCTGCTGGCGCAGAACCTGAACGTGGCGTTCCTGGTCGGGCTGGCCTTCGCGGTCGCCGCCTCGGCGAACCTCCCCGTCCTGCTCTACTCACTGTTCTGGCGGAACTTCACCACCAGGGGCGCCGTCTGGTCGGTGTACGGGGGACTGATTCCGGCCGTTCTGCTCGTGGTGCTCTCGCCGGTCGTCTCGGGCGCCCCCGAGGCGATCTTCCCCGGCGTCGACTTCCACGTCTTCCCGCTCCAGAACCCGGGTGTGGTCTCGATCCCGCTGGGCTTCCTGGCCGGCTGGATCGGTACGGTCACCTCGTCGGAACCGCCGGACGCGGCGAAACACGCCGAGGCGGAGGTGCGGTCGCTGACCGGTGCGGGGGCGGTGTGAGCGGCGGGGATACGAGAGCGGTGTGAGCGGTGGGGGTACGGGAGCGGGCGCCCCGGAATCGAAGCCGTCCGAGGCGCGCGCCCCGGACGGGAAGCCGTCGCGCCGGCCTCAGCCGTGCGGCCACGCGTACCGGTGCTCCGGGCGGCCCGTCTCGCCGTACCGCAGCGTCAGCCGTACCCGCCCCGCCCGCTCCAGCAGCTTGAGGTAGCGCTGCGCGGTCTGCCGGCTCATGCCCGCCCGCGCCGCGATCTCCTGGGCGGAGAGCGGGCCCCCGGCGCCGAGGAGCACCTGGCGGACCACCTCCGCCGTGGTGGGGGAGTGGCCCTTGGGGAGAGCGGGGAGGGCGGGGACCGCGGACGCGGAGAGGGCCCCGAACATCCGGTCCACCTCGGACTGTTCGGCCTCCCCGCCGCTCTCCAGGGCGCGCCGCAGCGCCGCGTACGCCTCCAGCTTGGCCCGCAGGCCCGCGAAGGTGAACGGTTTGACCAGGTACTGGACCGCGCCGTGCCGCATCGCCGCCTGGACGGTGGCCATGTCACGGGCCGCCGTCACCATGATCACGTCGGTCTCGCGGCCCAGCCTCCGCAGTTCCCGTACGACCGTCAGCCCGTTCTCGTCGGGCAGGCCGTGGTCGAGCAGCACGAGGTCGACGGGGCGCTCGGCGAGCCGCGCGAGCGCCTCGGCGGCGGAGTGGGCGCGGGCCACGACCCGGAAACCCGCCACCTTCGCCACGTACGCCGTGTTGATCTCCACGATCCGGATGTCGTCGTCCACGACCAGTACGTCGATCACTCTTCCCCCGCTGTCACACGTTCTGTCGCCCGCTCGTCCGGCGTCAGCGCCTCCGGGAGGACCACGGTGAACTCCGCGCCGCCGTCCGCGGATTCACCCACCCGCACGCTGCCGCCCTGCCGTTCCGCGAGTCTGCGCACCAGCGCGAGCCCGAGGCCGCGCCTGCCGTGGGACGGCAGCGCCTTGGTCGACCAGCCCTCGGAGAAGACCAGTTCGCGCTGATGGTCCGGGACCCCCGGGCCGCTGTCGGAGACGCACAGCACGACCGTACGGCCCTCGGCCCGCAACTCCACCTCGATGCGCGCCCGCTCGGAGCCCGCCGCGGCGTCCAGGGCGTTGTCGACGAGATTGCCCACGACCGTGACGAGGCCCTGCGGGTCCACCAGCCGGTCCGGCAGGAAGGTCTCCGGGGAGAGCCGCAGCGAGACACCGCGCTCGGCGGCGACCGTCGCCTTGCCGACCAGCAGCGCCGCCGCCAGCGGATCGTGGACCCGCTCGGTGACCTGCTCGGCGGTGACCCGGTGCACGCCGACCACCTCGGTCACGAACTCGGCGGCCTCGTCGTGCATCTCCAGCTCCAGCAGTCCGAGCAGGGTGTGCATCCGGTTGGCGTGCTCGTGGTCCTGGGCGCGCAGGGCGTCGATCAGCCCCCGGGTCGCGTCCAGTTCCCGGCTCAGCTGCTCCACTTCCGTACGGTCACGCAGGGTGGCGACGGCGCCGCCGTCGTCCGTCGGCATCCGGTTGGCGACCAGGACGCGGCTGCCCCGTACGGTCAGCAGATCCTCGCCCCGTACACGCCCCGACAGGACGTCGGTGGTGCGTCCCTCGCCCAGCGCCTCCGCCAGCGGCCGGCCCGTCGCCTCGGGGCCGACGCCCAGGAGCCGCTGCGCCTCGTCGTTCATCAGCCGGATCCGGCCGGTGGGGTCCAGCGCGACCACCCCTTCGCGCAGGCCGTGCAGCATGGCCTCGCGCTCGGCGAGCAGGGCCGCGATGTCGGAGAAGGCCAGGTCATGGGTCTGGCGCTGGAGACGCCTCGCGATGAGGTACGCGGCCAGCGCGCCGGCCGCCAGCGCCCCGCCGGCGTAGGCGAGCAGCCCCGGGATCGCGGCGAGGAGCCGGTCGCGGACGCTGTCGTACGCGATGCCGACCGACACGGCTCCGACGATGTCCCCGGCGTCGTCGCGCAGCGGGACCTTGCCCCGCGCCGAGCGGCCCAGGGTGCCGCTGTCGATCTCCATGACGTGCTCGCCGGCGAGTGCCTTGCCCGGGTCGGTGGAGACGACCCGGCCGATCTGGCGGGTGTCGGTGTGCGACCAGCGGACCCCGCGCCGGTCCATGATCACGACGTACTCGGCGCCGGTGGCCTTCCGTATCCGTTCCGCCTCGGCCTGCACGGGACCGCCGCTCGACGGGCGCGAGCCCAGAAGCGCGTCGGCGACCCGCGCGGAGGCGGTGGTCTCGGCGATCGCGAGGGCCCGGCGCATCGCCTGGTCGTCCAGCTGCGCGCTGAGGGGGGCCACGAAGAGGCCGGTGGCGAGCACGGTCACCCCGGCGGCGATGGCCAGTTGCATCAGCAGTACCTGGGAGAAGACCCGGCGTGGCCGGCCGAACCGCCGTCGTCGCTCCGACGGCGCCAACCCCAGGGTGATCGGTCCGGCGCTCATGTGTACGAACGGTAGAGGGCCGGGCGGCCTTTCCGAAATTTCCACATTCACGCAAAAATCTTGCAAGGTTTGCAGATCACTTACGTTTCCCTGTTCGGGGGCCAGATCCCGGGTGTTGGCCTGCCCCGGGCACCAACTCGGGAGGCGGGCCGAGGGATTTGGTTCTGCCGGAGATGTGGACGGACTCGCATTTCTCTGCAACTCTCTGACCGCAAAACGCAAAAGACTCCGCTGATCAGTGCAGAAACGCTTGCCGATGAGGCAGGCAGCCAGAGCCGCGCCCTCGCCGCCCCCGCGCCGAGGCCGAAGATCGGGGATCCATGAGATCGCTACGCCGGAGATGGCGGTTCCTCTCCACCGCCGTTGCCACCAGTCTTCTGATGGTGGGCTGGCCGTCACTCGCCGCATCCGCGGCCGACGGCCCCAACATCGCCGCGGGGCGGACCGCGGCGGCCAACGCGACCACGGGCAACGGAACGGCCCGCAGTGTCACGGACGGCAACCAGTCGACCTACTGGGAGGGCAACGGCAAGTCCGCCCAGTGGGTGCAGTCGGACCTCGGGTCCAGCAAGCGGATCGACGAGGTGACGCTGAAGCTCCCCGCAGGGTGGGAGAGCCGCAAGCAGACCCTCTCGCTCCAGGGCAGTGACGACGGCACCAGCTTCTCCACGCTGAAGTCGTCCGCCACGTACTCCTTCAGCAAGGGAGCGGGCAACAAGGTCACCGTCGCCTTCCCCGCCACCAAGGCGCGCTTCGTCCGCGCCGACTTCACCGGCAACTCGGCGGGCAAGAAGGCCCAGCTGTCCGAGCTGGAGGTGCACGCCGCCGCGGCGGCCTCGGTGAACCTCGCCCTCGGCAAGACCCTCACGGCGAGCAGCTTCACCCAGGTCTACGGGCCCGGCAACGCCAACGACGGCAACAAGGCCACCTACTGGGAGAGCAACAACAACGCCTTCCCGCAGTGGATCCAGGCCGACCTCGGCTCGTCCGTCGGTGTCAACCAGGTGGTCCTGCGCCTGCCCGACGGCTGGGGCGCCAGGGACCAGACCCTCAAGGTCCAGGGCAGCACCAACAACAGCGCCTTCACCGACCTGACGGCGTCCAAGGCCTACACGTTCAACTCCGCCGGCGCGAACTCGGTGACGATCTCCTTCGACACCACCACCCAGCGCTACGTACGGATCCTCATCACGGCCAACAGCCAGCAGCCCGGCGGCCAGCTCTCCGAGCTGGAGGTCTACGGCCCCGAGACCGGTGACACCACGGCCCCGAGCGCGCCCACCGAGCTGACGTACACGGAACCGGCCTCCGGCCAGATCCGGCTGTCCTGGCGCCCGTCCACGGACAACACGGGCGTCACGGGTTACGACATCTACGCCAACAACACGCTGCGCAGCAGCGTCGCGGGCAACGTCACGACCTTCACGGACAACCAGCCCGCGAGCGCGACCGTCACGTACTACGTACGGGCGAAGGACGCGGCCGGGAACGTCTCCGGGAACAGCAACACCGTGACCCGCGCGGGCGCTTCGGGTGACACGCAGGCGCCGACCGCGCCCGCGAACCTCACCTTCACGGAGCCCGCCTCCGGCCAGGTCCGCCTGGCATGGGGCGCGGCGAGCGACAACACGGGCGTGACGGGCTACGACGTCTACGCCAACAACGTGCTGCGCGGCAGCGTCGCGGGCAACGTCCTCACCTACACGGACACCCAGTCGGCGGGCGCCACGGTCTCGTACTTCGTACGGGCCAAGGACGCGGCCGGCAACGTCTCCGTCAACAGCAACACCGTGACCAGGAACGGCACGCCGGGCACGGCCACCAACCTGGCCGTCGGCAAGCCGATCACCGCGTCCTCCTCGGTCTTCACCTTCGTCGCGGAGAACGCCAACGACAACAGCACGAGCACCTACTGGGAGGGCGCGGGCGGCAGCTACCCCAACACCCTCACGGTGAAGCTCGGCTCCAACGCCGACACCAGCTCCGTCGTCGTCAAGCTCAACCCGGACAGCGGCTGGGGACAGCGCACCCAGAACATCCAGGTGCTCGGCCGCGAGCAGAACGCCACGGGCCTCACCAGCCTGGTGGCCGCGAAGGACTACACCTTCACCCCGGGCACCGGCAACTCGGTGACCATCCCGGTCAGCGCGCGCGTCGCCGACGTCCAGCTGAAGTTCAACTCCAACACCGGCTCCGGCGCGGGCCAGGTCGCCGAGTTCCAGATCCTCGGGGACCCGGCGCCCAACCCGGACCTCCAGGTCACGGCCGTCAGCGCCAGCCCGGCGTCCCCGGTCGAGTCCGACGCGATCACCGTGTCGGCGACGGTACGCAACGCCGGCGCGCTCGCCGCCCCGGCCAGCACCGTCGACCTGCGGCTCAGCGGCACGAAGGTCGGCTCCGCCTCGGTGGGCGCCCTCGCGGCGGGGGCCTCGGCCACCGTCACGGCGAACATCGGACCGCGTGACTCCGGTACGTACCAGCTCAGCGCGGTCGCGGACCCGGCCAACGCGGTCGTCGAGTCGAACGAGACCAACAACACCTTCACCGGCGCCACCAACCTCGTGGTGCGCCCGGTCGACAGCTCCGACCTGGTCGCCGCCTCGGTCACCACCTCGCCGTCCTCGCCGTCGGCCGGCCAGACCGTCACCTTCTCGGCGACGATCAAGAACCAGGGCACGGTGGCCTCCGCGGCCGGCAGCCACGGCATCACGCTGACGCTGCTGAACTCCACGGGCGGCACGGTCAAGACCCTGACCGGCGCCTACAACGGCACGCTCGCCCCCGGCGCGACCTCCGCCACGGTGGGTCTCGGCACCTGGGCCGCCGTGAACGGCTCGTACACCGTCCGGGTCGTCCTCGCGGACGACACGAACGAACTGCCGGTCAAGCGCGCCAACAACACCAGCACCCAGCCCCTCTTCGTCGGCCGCGGCGCCAACATGCCGTACGACATGTACGAGGCGGAGGACGGGGTCACCGGTGGCGGCGCTCAGGTCGTCGGTCCCAACCGGACCGTCGGCGACGTCGCGGGCGAGGCCTCGGGACGCAAGGCCGTCACCCTCAACAACACCGGCAACTATGTGGAGTTCACCACCAGGGCCAGCACCAACACGCTGGTCACCCGCTTCTCCATCCCGGACTCCGCGGGCGGCGGTGGCATCAACTCGACGCTGAACGTCTACGTCGACGGCACGTTCCTCAAGGCCATCGACCTCACGTCGAAGTACGCGTGGCTGTACGGCAACGAGACCGGCCCCGGCAACTCGCCCGGCGCGGGCGGCCCCCGTCACATCTACGACGAGGCCAACATCCTCCTGGGGAGGACCGTTCCGGCGGGCAGCAAGATCCGTCTCCAGAAGGACGCCGCGAACACCACCACGTACGCGATCGACTTCATCAACCTGGAGCAGGCCACCGCGGTGGCGAACCCGGACCCGGCCACGTACACCGTGCCGACCGGATTCACCCACCAGGACGTCCAGAACGCCCTGGACCGGGTCCGGATGGACACGACGGGCAAGCTCGTCGGCGTCTACCTGCCGGCCGGTGACTACCAGACGTCCAGCAAGTTCCAGGTCTACGGCAAGCCCGTGAAGGTGATCGGCGCGGGACCCTGGTTCACCAGGTTCTTCGCCCCGGCCACGCAGGACAACACGGACGCCGGCTTCCGCGTCGAGGCCGCCGCGAAGGGCTCGTCCTTCACGAGCTTCTCCTTCTTCGGCAACTACACCTCGCGCATCGACGGCCCCGGAAAGGTCTTCGACCTCTCCAACGTCACCGACATCACGATCGACAACATCTGGAACGAACACACCGTCTGCCTCTACTGGGGCGCCAACGCGGACCGGATCACGATCAGCAACTCCCGTATCCGCAACACGTTCGCCGACGGGGTCAACATGACCAACGGCAGCACCGACAACCACGTCGTGAACAACGACGCGCGGGCCACCGGTGACGACGCGTTCGCCCTCTTCTCGGCGATCGACGCGGGCGGCGCGGACATGTTCAACAACGTCTACGAGAACCTCTCGGCGACGCTGGTGTGGCGTGCGGCGGGGCTGGCCGTATACGGCGGCTACCGCAACACGTTCCGCAACATCCACATCGCGGACACGCTCGTCTACTCGGGCATCACGGTCAGCTCGCTGGACTTCGGCTACGCGATGAACGGGTTCGGGACCGAGCCGACGACGATCGAGAACGTGTCGATCGTCAGGGCAGGCGGCCACTTCTGGGGCAGTCAGACCTTCCCCGGCATCTGGCTGTTCTCCGCCTCGAAGGTGTTCCAGGGGATCCGGATCAACAACGTCGACATCGTCGATCCGACCTACAGCGGCATCATGTTCCAGACCAACTACGTAGGCGGTCAGCCGCAGTTCCCGATCAAGGACACCATCCTCAACGACATCTCGATCACCGGGGCCAAGAAGAGCGGCGACGCCTTCGACGCCAAGTCCGGCTTCGGACTGTGGGCGAACGAGATGCCGGAGGCGGGTCAGGGTCCTGCGGTCGGTGAGGTCACCTTCAACCGTCTGAAGCTCAACGGGAACGCCGTGGACATCAAGAACACGACGCCCAACTTCAAGATCATCATCAACCCGTAGGAGGGTGGTGGAGCGGCCCTCCCCTAGGGCCCCCTAAGGTGATGCCGGCCGGAGTGATCCGGCCGGCATCGCGCTTGCCGGCGCTTGCGCGGCACTTCCCCGGCACTTTCCCGGAACGTGCTGGGCACTTGTCGGGCACGTGCTGGCCTCTTTACGCTGGGGAGCAAGCCGCTTGCAGCATTTGCGATAGTCTTGCGTGTATGACGCGACGACTTGCTCAGGTTGCTAAGAAGGTTGGGGTCAGCGAGGCCACGGTCAGCCGGGTTCTCAACGGCAAACCAGGTGTCTCGCAGTCCACGCGCCAGTCCGTCCTCACCGCGCTGGACGTCCTCGGCTACGAGCGCCCCACCCAGCTGCGCGGCGAGCGCGCGCGGCTCGTCGGCCTGGTCCTGCCCGAGCTCCAGAATCCCATCTTCCCGGCGTTCGCCGAGGTGATCGGGGGTGCGCTGGCCCAGCAGGGGCTCACGCCCGTGCTCTGTACGCAGACCAAGGGCGGGGTCTCCGAGGCGGACTACGTCGAGCTGCTGCTCCAGCAGCAGGTGTCCGGCGTGGTCTTCGCAGGCGGGCTGTTCGCGCAGGCGGACGCCCCGCACGACCACTACCGGCAGCTCGCCGAGCGCAAGATCCCGGTGGTGCTGATCAACGCGCCGATCGAGAACCTCGACTTCCCCTGCATCTCGTGCGACGACGCGGTCGCCGTCGAACAGGCCTGGCGCCATCTCGCCTCGCTCGGCCACGAGCGCATCGGGCTGGTCCTCGGCCCCTCCGACCACGTGCCGTCCCGCCGCAAGCTGGCGGCGGCCCTCGCGACCGCCAAGGCCGCCAGGGCGAAGCTCCCCGACGAGTACATCGAGCGGTCCATGTTCTCCCTGGAGGGCGGCCAGGCGGCGACGTCACGCCTGCTGGACCGGGGTGTCACCGGCATCATCTGCGCGAGCGACCCGCTGGCTCTCGGGGCGGTACGGGCCGCGCGCCGGCGCGGCCTCGACGTGCCCCGCGAGGTCTCGGTCGTCGGCTTCGACGACTCCGCCTTCATGAACTGCACCGAGCCCCCGCTGACCACGGTCCGCCAGCCCATCGAGGCCATGGGGCGGGCGGCGGTGGAGATGCTGACCGCGCAGATCCAGGGCGGCGCCGTGCCGCCGGGGGAGCTGCTGTTCGAGCCGGAGCTGGTGGTACGGGGCTCCACGGCGCAGGCCCCGAGGGCCACGGTGCGGGCCGAGGCGGCGGCGGCCCGCGGCTGAGCGGCGCCCCCGGCCACCGGCCAGGCCGACAACGCTGTCAACGGCGACATCTTTGTCGAACTCTTTCGTAACGCGCGTGAAATATTGCGTGCACTGTCCACGCCCGCCCCTCAGGTGCGCAGGATGCCCTCCAGCCGCCGTGCGGCCACCGCCAGGCCGAGGCCGCCCAGCGCGAGCAGATAGAGGGCGGGCAGGATCAGCCCCGTACCGGCCTCGCCCAGGAACGGGCCGCGCAGCAGCTCGATGCTCTGGTAGAGCGGCAGGCACTCCACCACGATCTGCAACGGGCGCGGATAGACACCCAGCGGGTAGAACGTCGTCGCGAAGAGGAACATCGGCAGCATCGCCAGCTGGATGAACTGGAAGTCCTGCCAGTCGCGCAGGAACGTCACCACGGCCAGGCCGACCGCCGCGAAGGCGAAGCCGATCAGCAGGGCGCCCGGGACCACCAGGAGCGCCCACGGGCTGTGGACGAGGCCGAACGCCGTGACGACGGCGAGGAATCCGACCGTCACCAGGGTGCCCCGCAGCAGCGCCCACGCGACCTCGCCGAGCGCGACGTCCCGTACCGTCATCGGCGTCGTCAGGATCGACTCGTACGTACGGTCCGTCTTCAGCTTGCCGAACATGTTGAAGGTCGTCTCGTTCATCGCGCCGTTCATGGCGGCCGTGGCGAGCAGTGCGGGCGCGACGAACTCCGCGTAGTCCACGGACGGGTCGGGCAGGCCGGGGATGTGGCCGACGAGCTGTCCGATGCCGACGCCGAACGACAGCAGGTAGAGGACCGGTTCGAAGACCTCGGCGAGCAGCAGCAGCCAGGTGTGCCGGTAGATCATGAGATTGCGTTCGACCATGGTCGCGGCCGGCATGGCGGTCCGCCTTTCTTCGCGTCAGGTGTGGAGTCGGCGGTGGTAGCGGCGCCGGGCCAGCAGGACGCCCGCCGCCGTCAGCGCGGCCAGCACTCCGGTGTGCAGCGCGGTGCCGCCCGGTGTGGCGGTGCCGAGCGCGAGCGCGCGGCACAGCTCCACGCCGTGCCACAGGGGGGAGAGGTACGCCAACGGCTCCAGCCGGTCGGGCAGTTGGGAGAGCGGGAAGAACGCCCCCGAGAACATGTACAGCGGCATGATGACGAAGCGGAACAGGGCCATCAGCCTGGCCTGCCGGTCGACCGTCACCGACCAGGCCGCGATGGGCGCCGCGAAGGCGAACCCGGCCAGGACGGCCGCCGGGACCACGGCGGGGGCCCGGGTGGGGGCGACCGCGCCGAAGGCGGTGGCGACGGCCGTGAACAGGGCGGCGCCGACCGTCAGCCGGACGAGGATGTAGAGCAGGTGCCCGTACAGGATGTCGGCGGGCCGCAGCGGGGTGGCCGCCGCCGCGCGGTAGTGGCCGCCGGGCCTGACCGACTCGTAGACGGGGCCGGCGGAGTCGACGAAGGCGTTCTGCATGCTCGCCGCGGCGAGGAGGCCCGGGGTGAGGAAGGCCAGGTACGAGCCGCCGTGCAGGGCGGGATCGGCGTGGTCGCCGACCAACTGGCCGAGTCCGACGCCGATGCCGGTCAGGAACAGCAGGGGATTGGCCACGCTGATCACGACCGTGCCGCGCCACGTGCGGCGCCAGAGGTGCAGCCAGTAGGAGAGCTCGCGCAGGGCGGGGTGGTGGCGAACGCCCTTGGGCGTGGGGGCCGTTGTGGATACGGGGACGGACATGGACGCGCCCCCTAGTCGACCAGGCTGCGGCCGGTGAGCGTCAGGAAGACGTCCTCCAGGCTCGCCCGGCGGACGAGTGCGGTGACGGGAGTGATCCCCCGGGCGTGGACGGCGGCCAGAGTGGCCTCGCCGTCGTCCGTGTGGAGGAGCAGCCGGTCCGACAACTCCTCCGCGTGGTCTACCAGTTCGCGGGCCTTGTCCACCTGGACCCGGTGCTCGGCGCGTTCGAAGCGCAGCTCCAGGACCTCGCGGGTGACGTACCGCTCGATCAGCGCGGCGGGGGAGCCCTCGGCGACGATCCGGCCGCCGTCCATGACCACCAGCCGGTCGCACAGCTGCTCCGCCTCGTCCATGTAATGGGTCGTCAGAATGAGGGTGACGCCGTTCTGCCTGAGCTGGAACAGCCGCTCCCAGAGCAGGTGCCTGGCCTGGGGGTCGAGGCCGGTGGTCGGTTCGTCCAGCAGGACGATCTCCGGTTCGTTGATCAGCGCGCGGGCGATGGTCAGCCGCCGCCGCATCCCGCCGGACAGCGCCTCCACGCGCTCGTCGGCCTTCTCGGTGAGCCGGGCGAACTCCAGCAGCTCGGCGGCGCGTTCACGGATCACCTTGCGGGGCAGCCCGAAGTAGCGGCCGTAGATGAGCAGGTTCTCCCGTACGGTCAGCTCGGTGTCCACGCTGTCGTCCTGCGGTACGACGCCGAGCCGGGAGCGGATGTGCGGGCCGTCCGTGGCGGTGTCGCGCCCGAGGACCCGCAGGCTGCCCCCGGAGGCCGGGGAGACGCAGGCGATCATGCGCATCGTGGAGGACTTGCCCGCCCCGTTGGCGCCTAGCAGGCCGAACGCCTCGCCCCGGCGGACCTGGAAGTCGATCCCGTCGACGGCGGTGAACTCGCCCCGGTCGCCCTTGGGCCGGTAGACCTTGCGCAGGGCGCGCGCCTCCACCAGCGGCCCGCCCGTACGGCCGTCCGGGCCGCCCAGTCCGTTGCTGTGGCCCTGGCCGTTCGTGTCGCCCTGGCCGTTCGTGTCGTTCCTGTCGTTCACGTCGTTCCGCTTGTCCGGTTCTGTCATGGGACCCCCCTCGCTGACAGCAACTTTTCACGTGGATGACGCAAAAGCCAGACATTTGACGGGCTCCCCCGGGAACCCGCTCCGAGCGCGAGGGACTTCCTCTACGTCGATCGGTCGGCGGCGGTCTAGCCGCGCTGCGTCGTTCTCCGTACGGCTGCCTGCCGGGCCTCCCGCCCGCCGCGGCACCCCGGGGCAAGCCGCTTGCGGTATCTGCGTAAAAATTGCGTCGGGCTCTCGCAGGATCCGCAAGAAATGTGAGCCCGCACACCCGCGGTGGGATGGCTGAAATCCCCTTCCGGGGAGGCCGGTTGAGGCTCGGAAGGCAGGTGGGGGCGGGGCTTCTCCGGTCGGTACGGGTCACCCCGTGGCCTCGCCCGGCCGCCCGGGCGGGTCGGTGACGTCCCCGGGCCGGCCCGCGAGGCGTGCGGTCCGAAAGCGTGGGGTAGGGACCTCGCGGCGAGGTCGGCGCATGCAGGCAGCTGTCAAGTATTTGCGAAATCGGAGCGACATATTGCGGACATCCGTAGTTAGTGGTTGAGTGAGCGCCGCCACACAGCGATGCGGCTGTTGGTTTGCCACGCTCCTGCCCAAGAGGGGTCCCACCGATGAGAAGTTCCGGGTTCCGCCGTACCTGTACCACCGCGATAGCCACCGCGCTCGCCCTCACGGGCCTGGCCGCCTGCGGCTCGGGCGATGACAGCGCCGCGGACGGCAAGACACGTATCACCGTGAACTGCATGCCGCCCAAGAGCGCCAAGATCGACCGGAAGAGCTTCGAGGACGACATCGCGGCGTTCGAGAAGGCGAATCCGGACATCGACGTGGTCGGCCGTGACGCGTTCCCCTGCCAGGACCCCAAGACGTTCGACGCCAAGCTCGCCGGCGGCCAGATGGAGGACGTGTTCTACACGTACTTCACCGACGCCAAGCACGTCGTCGACATCAACCAGGCCGCGGACATCACGTCGTACGTGAAGGACATGAAGGGCTACAGCGACATCCAGCAGTCGCTGCGCGACGTCTACAGCGTGGACGGCAAGGTCTACGGTGTCCCGCGCACCAACTACTCGATGGGGCTCCTGTACAACAAGAAGCTCTTCACGGAGGCGGGACTCGACCCCAACACGCCCCCGGCCACCTGGGAAGAGGTCCGTGCCGCCGCCAAGAAGATCGCGGCGCTCGGCAAGGGCTACGTCGGCTACGCCGACTACAGCGCCCAGAACCAGGGCGGCTGGCACTTCACCGCCGAGATCTACTCCCAGGGCGGTGACGTGGTCACCCCGGACGGCAAGAAGGGCGCCGTCGACACCCCCGAGGGCAAGGCCGTGCTCCAGAACCTCAAGGACATGCGCTGGACCGACAACTCGATGGGGACCAAGCAGCTGCTGATCCTCAACGACGTCCAGCAGATGATGGGCTCCGGCAAGCTCGGCATGTACATCTCCGCCCCGGACAACGTGCCGATCCTGGTCAAGGAGAAGGGCGGCAAGTACGAGGACCTCGCGCTCGCCCCCATGCCCGGTGGCAAGGGCACGCTCGCGGGCGGCGACGGCTACATGTTCAACAAGAAGGACACCCCGGCCCAGATCAAGGCCGGCCTGAAGTGGCTGGAGTTCCAGACCAACACCCCCGGCTCCGGTCTCAACAACTGGAAGCGCGCGGCCGACCTGAAGGCCCCGGTCGGCCTGCCCGAGCCGCGGCTGTGGACCGGCGCCACGGACAGCAAGGACCAGGAGCTCAAGAAGCAGTACGCCAACGTCCCGGTGGAGAACTACCAGCCCTTCCTCGACGGCAGCCAGGCGCTGACCCTCAAGCTGGAGCCGCCGCAGGCGCAGCAGATCTACTCCGTCCTCGACGGGGCGGTGTCCGCGGTCCTCACCAAGAAGGACGCGAACATAGACAACCTGCTGAAGGATGCCCAGTCCAAGATCGACGGAATTCTGGCGCGAGGCTGACGTTCCGATGAAGACTGCCCAGGTCCCCCAGCGGTCCGCCGCCGTGCCGCCCCCCACCAAGGGGCAGCGGCCGGCGGGCCGCGGAGCCCCCAGCCCCTTCCGCCGCAAGCTGTCCCACCAGGCACGCGCCTACGGGTTCCTGATCGGCGGCCTGCTCTGCTTCGCGCTGTTCTCCTGGTACCCGGCGATCCGCGCGGTGATCATCGCGTTCCAGAAGTACACCCCCGGATCCGCGCCGGAGTGGGTGGGGACCGACAACTTCACCCAGGTCTTCCAGGACCCGGAGTTCGGTGCGGCCTGGCGCAACACCCTGATGTTCACGCTGATCGCCCTGCTGATCGGCTTCGCCGTACCGTTCGTGATGGCGCTCGTCCTCAACGAGCTGCGGCACGCGAAGTCGTTCTTCCGGGTTGTCGTCTACCTGCCGGTGATGATCCCGCCGGTGGTCAGCGCCCTGCTCTGGAAGTGGTTCTACGATCCGGGGGCGGGCCTCGCCAACGAGGTGCTCAGCTCGCTGCACCTGCCGACGTCGAACTGGTCCAACGGCGCCGACACCGCCCTGATCTCGCTGGTGATCGTCGCCACCTGGGCCAACCTGGGCGGCACGGTCCTCATCTACCTCGCGGCGCTCCAGGGCATCCCCGGGGAGCTGTACGAGGCGGCGGAGCTGGACGGCGCGAACATCTTCCAGCGGATCCGGCACGTGACGGTCCCGCAGACCCGCTTCATCATCCTGATGCTGATGCTCCTCCAGATCATCGCCACGATGCAGGTGTTCACCGAGCCCTTCGTGATCACCGGGGGCGGTCCCGAGAACTCCACCGTCACGATCCTCTACCTGATCTACAAGTACGCCTTCCTCTACAACAACTTCGGCGGCGCGTGCGCGCTGAGCGTGATGCTGCTGGTCGTGCTCGGCCTGTTCTCCGCCCTCTACCTGCGGCTCACCCGCACCGACGACTGAGAGGAGCGCAGCGCCATGACCCAGATCGCGCCGCCTCCCCGGGAGGTGTCTCCCGACGACCTCGCGGCCAGGAAACGTTCCGCGAGTCCCGCGGTACGTACCCTCGTGTCCCCGCTCGCCCTCGCGAGCGCCAAGGGCAGGGCGGTCTACTGGACCGTCTTCACCGGGGTCGTCCTCGCCTTCGTCCTCGCCTTCCTGTTCCCCGTGTACTGGATGGTCACGGGGGCCATGAAGTCGCCGGACGAACTCGTCCAGACACCGCCGACGCTGATCCCGAAGACCTGGAGCCTCAGCGCGTACACCGATTCGTGGGAGCTGATGGACCTCCCCACGCATCTGTGGAACACGGTGGTGCAGGCCTCCGGCGCCTGGATCCTCCAGCTCGTCTTCTGCACGGCCGCGGCCTACGCCCTGTCCAAGCTGAAGCCCGCGTTCGGGAAGGTCATCCTGGGCGGCATCCTCGCCACCCTGATGGTGCCGGCCCAGGCCCTGGTCGTACCGAAGTACCTGACGGTCGCCGACCTGCCGCTCATCCACACCAGCCTGCTCAACGACCCGCTGGGCATCTGGCTGCCGGCCGTCGCCAACGCCTTCAACCTCTATCTGCTCAAGCGGTTCTTCGACCAGATCCCGCGTGACGTGCTGGAGGCGGCCGAGATCGACGGGGCGGGGAAGCTCCGGACGCTCTGGTCGATCCTGCTGCCGATGTCCAGGCCGGTCCTCGGCGTGGTGTCGATCTTCGCGCTGGTCGCGGTCTGGCAGGACTTCCTCTGGCCGCTGATGGTCTTCTCGGACACCGACAAGCAGCCCATCAGCGTGGCGCTCGTCCAGCTGTCGCAGAACATCTCCCTGTCGGTGCTGATCGCCGCCATGGTGATCGCGAGTATCCCGATGGTGCTGATGTTCCTCGTGTTCCAGCGCCACATCATCGCCGGCATCAGCGCCGGCAGTACGAAGGGCTGACCCGGCCAGGATCGGTCCCGCACCGCGTCACCTCGTTCGTCCCACCCCCCTCATCTCACTCTGCCGAAGCCTTCGCACCGTGAGGCAGCTCTCCCCTGCCTCGTCGTCCCTCCGTGCACCTGGCGTCCCCGGTGTCCCGCACCACCGGGGACAGGCTCCAGGGTCCGGCCGCCCCCGGCCGGGCCGACGATCCTGCGCACCGCCGCGCCGATTCAGTCCCCGCTGCGGCGCGGCGGTGCGCAGCTCCCCACGCACCACCCTCGTCTCGTCACGGAAGGCACCGCCGTGAGGGCCAACGCACCAGCCCGAAAGGAACATCGCATGGAAGGCAGCCCTCTGGAGCCCGCCGCCCCGAACTGGTGGCGGGACGCCGCCATCTACCAGATCTACGTACGGAGCTTCGCCGACGGTGACGGAGACGGCACCGGGGATCTCGCGGGAGTGCGGGCCAGGCTGCCGTATCTGGTGGAACTGGGCGTCGAGGCCCTCTGGTTCACCCCGTGGTACCTGTCGCCGCTCGCGGACGGCGGCTACGACGTGGCGGACTACCGCACGATCGACCCGGCGTTCGGCACCCTGGCCGAGGCCGAGAAGCTCATCGCCGAGGCACGTGAGCTGGGCATCCGTACGATCATCGACGTCGTGCCCAACCACGTCTCGGACCGGCACGCCTGGTTCAGGGCGGCGCTGGCCGCCGGGTCCGGCAGCCCCGAGCGCGAGCTGTTCCACTTCAAGGCCGGGCGCGGCGAGAACGGTGAGATCCCGCCCAACGACTGGGTGTCCGAGTTCGGCGGCACCCCCTGGACCCGCCTGGACGACGGCGAGTGGTACCTCCACCTCTTCGCGACCGAGCAGCCCGACCTCAACTGGGCGCATCCGGCCGTGCGCCGGGAGCACGAGGACGTGCTGCGCTTCTGGTTCGAGCGGGGAGTGGCGGGCGTACGGATCGACTCGGCGGCGCTGCTCGCCAAGGATCCGGCGCTGCCCGACTTCGGGGAGGGCGATCCGCACCCGTTCGTGGACCGCGACGAACTCCACGACATCTACCGCTCGTGGCGGGCCATCGCGGACGAGTACGACGCGATCTTCGTCGGCGAGGTGTGGCTGCCGGACACCGAGCGCTTCGTGCGCTATCTGCGCCCCGACGAGCTGCACACGGCCTTCAACTTCAAGTTCCTGGCGTGTCCGTGGGACCCGGCGCTGCTGCGGGCCGCGATCGACGAGACGCTCGCCGAACACGCGCCGGTCGGGGCGCCCGCGACCTGGGTGCTCTGCAACCACGACGTGACCCGCACGGTGACGCGGTACGGGCGCGAGGCCACCGGCTTCGACTTCGCGGCGAAGGCCTTCGGCACGCCGACGGACCTGGAGCTGGGCACCCGCAGGGCGCGCGCCGCCGCGCTGCTGTCGCTGGCCCTGCCCGGCGCCGTCTACCTCTACCAGGGTGAGGAACTGGGCCTGCCCGAGGTGGACATCCCGCTCGACCGCATCCAGGACCCGATGCACTTCCGCTCCGGCGGCAAGGACCCGGGGCGGGACGGCTGCCGCGTACCGCTGCCGTGGGTCGCGGACGAGCCGTACGCCGGATTCGGCTCGGAGGCCGAGCCGTGGCTGCCGCAGCCCGCGTCCTGGGCGTCGTACGCGGCCGATCTCCAGGCGGCCGATCCCACCTCGATGCTGAACCTCTACCGCACGGCGCTGCGGCTGCGGCGGACCGAGCCCGGCTTCGGCGACGGTCCGGTGAACTGGCTGGACGCGGCGCCCGGTGTGCTGTCCTTCGCGAGAGCCGACGGCCTGATCTGCGTCCTCAACCTCGGCGCGGAGCCCGTGGACCTGCCGGACCACTCGGCCGTCCTGCTGACCAGCAACCCGCTGGACACCGGCGGGCGCCTCCCGCAGGACACGGCGGCCTGGCTGCGGGCCTGATCCCGCGGCCCGCCCCGTACGACCACTCGCCGCTCCGCGCCGTCCCACGGCGCGGAGCGGCGAGCGGAGGCCCAGGCCTCCACCCCCCACAGAAAGGTGCAGGATCCGCACATGCGCGCACATGTCAGGTACATGACCACAATGTTGTCCACGGCGGTGGCGGTCGCCGCGACGGGGCTCGTCCTCGTCGCCCCCACGGCGACGGCCGCCCCACCCGTGAAGACCGGCGCGACAGGGGCCGCGCCGGCGGCGGTCGCCGCCGGCGCCACTCTCCCCTTCCGGTCCGTGGAGGCAGAGAGCGCCACCACCAACGGCACGAAGATCGGCCCCGACTACACGCAGGGCTCCCTCGCCTCCGAGGCGTCGGGCCGCCAGGCGGTACGGCTGAACGCGGGCCAGAGCGTAGAGTTCACCCTCCCCGCCGCCGCCAACGCCCTCAACGTCGCCTACAGCGTTCCGGACGGGCAGTCCGGCACCCTCGCGGTGTACGTCAACGGGCAGAGCGTCAACAAGACGCTCCCGGTCACGTCGAAGTACTCGTACATCAACACCCCCTGGATCGCCGGGGCCAAGACGCACCACTTCTTCGACAACACCCGCCTGCTGCTGGGCCAGAACCTCGCCGCCGGGGCCAAGGTCAAGCTGGTCCCGAGCGTCCAGACCACCGTGGACGTCGCCGACTTCGAGCAGGTCGCGGGCGCGTCCGCCGCGCCGGCCGGGTCCGTCTCCGTGGTCTCCCAGGGCGCGGACCCCAGCGGCGCGGGCGACTCCACCCAGGCCTTCCGCAACGCGATCAACGCGGCGCGCGGCGGGACCGTCTGGGTCCCGCCAGGGACCTACCGGCTGACGCAGTCGCTCAGCGGGGTGGACAACGTCCAGATCAAGGGCGCGGGCAGCTGGCACTCGGTGATCCGCACGTCACGCTTCATCGACCAGTCCAACGCCCCCACCGGGCGGGTGCAGTTGCGTGACTTCGCCGTCCTCGGCGAGGTCACCGAACGCGTCGACAACAACCCCGACAACTTCGTCAACGGCTCGCTCGGCCCCAACTCGGTGGTCGCCGGCGTGTGGATCCAGCACCTCAAGGTCGGCTTCTGGCTGATGGGGAACAACAACAACCTGGTGGTCGAGAACAACCGCATTCTCGACACGACCGCCGACGGCCTCAACCTCAACGGCGGGGCCAACGGCGTCCAGGTGCGCAACAACTTCCTGCGCAACCAGGGCGACGACTCCCTCGCCATGTGGTCGCTCAATTCGGCGAACGTGTCGAGCACGTTCGCCGGCAACACCATCTCGCAGCCGAACCTGGCCAACGGGGTGGCGATCTACGGCGGCCGTGACATCACGGTCAGCAACAACCAGATCCAGGACACCAACGCCCTGGGCAGCGGGATAGCGATCTCCAACCAGAAGTTCGCCGACCCCTTCTTCCCGCTGGCCGGCACCATCACCGTCTCGGGCAACACACTGGTACGGACCGGCGCGCTGAACCCCAACTGGGGACACCCGCACGGTGCGTTGCGGGTCGACGCGTACGACAGCGCCATCGACGCGACGGTCAACATCAACAACACCACATTCGACAACAGCCCGTACAGCGCCTTCCAGTTCGTCTCAGGGAGCGGGACGGGCAAGGCCGTCAGGAACGTGAACATCAACGGCGCGACCATCACCAAGGTGGGCACCGTGGCGGTCCAGGCGGAGACCGCGGGCAGCGCGCGGCTCAGCAACGTCAGGGCCACCGGTGTCGGGGCGGCCGGGATCTACAACTGCCCCTACCCGGGCGGCACTTTCGCACTGACCGACGGCGGGGGCAACTCCGGCTGGAACACGGTCTGGCAGGGCTGCTCCTGGCCCGCGCGCACGCCCTGATCCCACACTCCCACCCCGCCTGATCCGGCGCGGCCTCCCGCTGCCGGCCTGGACAGCCGCCCCCGGCGTCACTCCTGTGACGCCGGGGGCGGCTGTCCGCGTTCAGCGCCCGGGACCGTAATGTCCCGGCCCTCAAATCACCGCAGAACATGAAGAGTTGGGGGCCGTCGGAGTAGTTCACGGTTTGTCTTGACGGCCTGCATTTTCCTATGTCAATCTCTGCACAGGTCTGGACCATTGCGGCACGCAACACGCGGCAGAAGTGAGCAGCGACGATGCCTGAACAGAACGTTGCCCCTCTTTTTTCTCCGGCCGGCGCGGCTCAGTACGGCGTCTGGCTGACCGAGCGCCTGGAACTGGCGGGCCGTTGTTACCACCTGCCGGTGCGTACGGTCTTCGACCGGATCGACCCGGACGCCCTCGCCCGGGCCTGGGAGGACACGGTCGACCGTCATCCGGCCCTGGCGTGCGCGCTGGTGGAGCGGGACGGCCGCCTCGGCTCGGTGCCCGCGCCCTCGCGGCCGTCCCTGACCGTGGCCGACGTGAGCACCGACACCACGGCCGAGTACGCGGAGCGGGTCGAGGCCGAGATCGCGCGCCCCTTCCGGCTGGACACGGGCCCGCTGATCCGGGCCACTCTGTACCAACACGCGGACGGCAGTGCGGAGTTGCTGACTGTCGCCCACCACGCCGTCTTCGACGGCACCTCGAAGGACGTCCTGCTCACCGATCTGGCGGACGCGTACACCGCACGGGTGCGGGGCGAGGAGCCGGTTCTTACGGCCGCCGCCGCACCGCCGTCCGCCGAGCCCCCGGAGTCGGCCGTACGGGAAGCCGCCGAGTGGTACGGCGAGGACGCGGCGGCCGGTCTGGTCGACGCGCCGGTCCTGCTGCCCGGCGTCCGACCGGCCGCCCAGGTCTCCCCGAGGGCCGCCGGGGCGGGGGAGAGCGTCGAGCGGTGGCTCGAAGGAGCCGCGCACGACGACCTGCGCGCGGCTGCCGACAAAGCCGGGGTGACCGTCTTCGAACTGCTGCTCGCCGCCGTCCACGCGCTGCTGCTGCGGTACGGCAACGAGGACGCGGCCGTCGGTGTGTCCCTCTCCACCCGCACGGCCGGACAGCGGGACGCCGTCGGCCTCTACGTCAACGAACTCCCCGTCCGGGCGCCGGCCGTGGACCCCGACACCACCGGACTGGCCGACCTCGCCACGGCGCTGCGCAAGGATCTCCGTACGCTCTACCGCTTCCGCGCCGTCCCGTACGGAGCCGTGGCGCGCGGACTCGGCCCGCGCGTCGGCCTGACCCCGGTCACCTTCAGCTACCGAAGATCCGGCGCGGACCCGCACTTCGAGGGCGCGCGGACACGCGTCGACCGGGCCGTCTTCCACCGCGCCGCACGCTCCCCGCTCAACCTCCAGGTCGTGGAGGAGCCCGCGCGCACGCTGATCGCGTTCCAGTACGACCCCGCCGTGGTGGCCCCGGACACCGCCGAACGCATCGCGGGACACTTCACCACCCTGCTCGACGCCGCGCTCACCACACCGGACCGCCCGCTCGCCCACCTGCCCCTGCTGGCCGGGGACGAACTGCGCCTCCTCACCGAGACCTGGCAGGCGGCGGGAACCGGACCGGACGCCCGGCTCCCGGACAGCTTTGCGGGCGGCCTGACCGTGGTGGACCTGATGGAACGTCAGGCGGAGCTCACGCCGGACGCCGTGGCCGTCACCGCCGTGGACGCGACGCTCGACTTCCGTACCCTGCAAGCCCGTTCGGCGTCCCTGGCAGCCGAACTGAGAGCGCGCGGAATCGGCCCCGGGCATCTGGTCGCCGTCCACCTGGACCGTACCTCCGCCCTCCCCGTCGCCCTGCTCGCCGTCCTGCTCACCGGGGCGGCCTACCTGCCGCTGGACCCCGGCTACCCCGCCGAGCGGCTCGCCTTCATCGCCGCCGACTCCGGCGCCTCCCTCCTGCTCGCGGACCGGCCGCCGGCCGCCGAACTCGCCGCCACCACACCGGTGTTGCTGCTGGACGACCTCGCACTCCCGGTGGCGCACCGCGCGGCGGTGACGTGGGAGCCGGAGGCCCGGGCGGTGACGACGGACACCGCGTACGTCCTCTACACCTCGGGCTCCACGGGCCGCCCCAAGGGCGTGGCGGTCGGCCACCGGGCCCTGGTCAACCTCCTCGGTTCGTTCGCCGGCCTGCTGGGCTCGGGGCCCGGGCACGTCTGGCTCGGCCTGACCTCGCTCTCCTTCGACATCTCGGCGCTGGAGCTGTTCCTGCCGCTGGTCACGGGCGGGCGGCTGGTGCTCGCCCGCGACGGCCTCGCGACCGACGGACCCGGCCTGCTCCGGCTCGTCCGCGACGAGAAGGTCACCCACGCCCAGGCCACACCCACCGGCTGGCAGGTACTCCTGGCGGCGGAACCGGGTACCACGGATCTCGCGGGGCTCACCGCGCTGGCCGGCGGCGAGCCGCTGTCCCTCCCGCTGGCGCGCGAACTCCGTTCCCTGGTGGGGCGGTTGTTCAACGTCTACGGCCCGACCGAGACGACGATCTGGTCGACCCGCGCCGAGATCCCCGCAGATCCGGTACGGGTCGGGATCGGCCACCCGATCGCCCACACCCGCGCCCATGTGGTCGACCGGCACCTGCGGCTCGTCCCGGTCGGGCAGGCCGGGGAACTGCTGCTCGGCGGGGACGGCCTCGCCTTCGGCTACCTCGGCCGGCCCGAGCTGACGGCCGACCGCTTCGTGCCCGACCCGTACGGGCCGCCCGGGTCGCGCCTCTACCGCACCGGTGACCTGGCGGTCCGTACGGCGGACGGCGAACTGGAGTGCCTGGGCCGCATCGACCAGCAGGTCAAGATCCGGGGCCACCGGATCGAGCTGGGCGAGATCGAGGCGGTCCTGCTGGAGCATCCGGCGGTCGCGCGGGCGGCGGTCGTCCTGCACGAGGGCGGGGCCGACGGTCCCGTACTGGTCGCGTACGTGGTGCCCGCCGGGGACGCCCCGGACGCCCCTGACGCCGAGGCGCTGCGCGCGCACCTGCGGCGCACGCTGCCCTCGGTGATGTGCCCGCAGCGGTACGTCACGCTGGAGGAGCTGCCGACGACCCCCAACGGCAAGCTCGACCGGCGCGCGCTGTCGGTACGGGAAGTGTTCCCCCTCACCCCTTCCGCCACCGCCGCGCCCGCCGCCGTCCCGGCGGCTTCCGCCGGGGACGAGGTGGTCCAGGCCCTGTGCGCGATCTGGTGCGAGGTGCTGGACCTGCCGGCCGTCGACCCCGAGGACGACCTCTTCGATCTGGGCGGGCACTCGCTGACGATCATCCGCATCGCCGCGCGCATCCGTGAATCCCTCGGTGTGGAGGTGGACTTCGACGTCTTCTTCGACACCCCGACGGTGGCGGGCATCGCCCGTGTGGTGAGCGCGTCGCGCTGATCGCGCGGCTCCTCCCCGGCGTCACCGGACTCCACCCCGTCGAACCTTGCGGGCCCTGTCCGACCTTTTTCGACTGCCACCCCGCTCGACCATCACCCCGCTCGACCCCACCCCCGCTCGACCCCCGCGCCCCACCGCGTCCCCTGTGTCCACCGCGTCCCCTGTGCCCCACCGCAGGGCCGACGGCATCGCCCCCTGGCCCGCCACCCCCCGGCGCCCAGCTCCGGCGATCTTGACCTGAACAGGACGACGATGACAGAAACACACCCCCCGACCACCGAATGGTCGGAGGCCAAGCGCTCCCTGCTGGCCCAGCGCCTGCGCGGCGGGCGGGGCCGGGGCCGTACGGTCGACCGCAGACCCGAGGGCACCGCGCCGCCGCTGTCCAGCAGCCAGGAACGCCTCTGGTTCATGGAGCAGTTCACCCCCGGATCCACCGCCTACACCCTCGCCCCGGCCCGCCGCATCCGGGGGCCGTACGACCGGATCGCCCTGGACGCCGCGCTCACCGATCTGGTCGCCCGGCACGAAGTGCTCCGTACGGTCTTCCCCGCGACGGAGGACGGCACCGCCCACGCGGTGGTGGCCGAACCGGCCCCGTTCGGCGCCGAGTTCCTCGACCTGAGCCAGGAGCCCGATCCTGAGGCACGCGAGGCCCGGGCCGCCGAGGCGGTCGAGCTCCTGCTCTCCCGGCCCTTCGTGCTGGCGGAAGGCCCGCTGCTGAGGGTCCTGCTCATCAGGATCGGCGACCACGACCACGTCCTCGCGCTCGTCATGCACCACATCGTCTGCGACGGCTGGTCCATCGACCTCCTCCAGCGGGAGTTGGACGCGCTCCACGCCCACCACACCGACGGCACCCCGCACGGACTGGCCGAACCCCGGCTCCAGTACGGCGACTACGCGGCCTGGCAGCGCGGACGGCTCGCCGACGGCAGCCTCACCGCCTCCCGCGACCACTGGCGGGCCGAACTCGACGGGGTGCCCGCCCTGGAGCTGCCGGTCGACCGGCCACGCCCGCCGACCTTCACCTTCGAGGGCGCCGCGCACGAGTTCCGCTGGGACCGCGTCCTGTCCGGGCGGATCACCGAGGTCGCGGCGGCGTACGGCGCCTCCCGCTACATGGTGCTCATGGCCGCGTACCAGACCCTGCTGTCCCGCCACAGCGGCCAGGGGGACTTCGCGGTCGGCTCGCCCGTGGCGGGCCGGCTGCACAGTGAACTGGAGCCGCTGGTCGGCATCTTCGTCAACATGCTGCCGATCAGGGCCCGGATCACCCCGGACCTGACGTTCGCGCGCCTGCTCGGGCAGGTACGGGAGCGGACCCTGGACGCGTACGCGCACCAGGAGGTGCCGTTCGAGCAGATCGTCGCCGACCTCGCGGTGGAGCGTGACGTGAGCCGCGCCGCCGTCTTCCAGGCCACCCTGGCCTTCCAGAACTACGGCGAGTCCGCCGTCGGGGCCACGGCCGGGGCGCCGCACGCGGAGGGGTTCGGCTACCGGGCCACCACCACCCACCACGACCTCGCGCTGTATCTGCGGGACGAGGCCGACGGCGGGGTGTACGGCCTGTTCACCTACCGCACCGACCTGTTCGAGGCGACGACGGTCGAGCGGCTCGCCGAGCGCTTCGAGGTGCTGCTGACCGCCGCTCTCGCCGATCCGGGACGCCCGCTCGGTGCCCTGCCGTTGCTGGCCGACGGCGAGCGGGCCCGGCTGGCGGCGTGGTCCGCCGGACCGCCCCTCACCGCCCAAGGCCCGTGCACACTGTCCGAGTTGCTCTCCGGGACGGCGGCGGAGAACCCCGGGGCCGTGGCGCTCACGGACGGCCGGGACAGCCTCTCGTACGGGGAACTGGAACGCCGGGCGACCGGCCTCGGACACCGGCTCCGCGCGCTCGGTGTGGGCCCCGGCGCGGTGGTCGCCCTCTGCCTGGAGCAGTCCCCGGAGCTGGCCGTCGCCATGCTCGGGGTCCTCAAGGCCGGTGCCGCTTATCTGCCGCTCGACCCTGAACAGCCCACCGCCCGGGTTGAGTTCCTGCTCGCCGACGCCGGCGTGGGGGTGCTGGTCACCGACTCCGTCCTGGCCGCGAAAGCCCCCGGATTCCGGGGGAGTGTGCTCCACCTGGACCCGGCGGCGGAGACCGCCGCCGGCGCCGACCCGCTGCCGCAGACGGCGGGTCCCGAGGACCTGGCGTACGTCATCTACACCTCGGGTTCCACCGGAACCCCCAAGGGGGTGGCCGTCCAGCACCGGCAGATCCTCAACTACCTGGCGGGCGCGCGGGATCGGCTGCGCATCGAGGACCACGGGTCGTACGGGCTGCTCCAGTCGCTCGCCTTCGACTTCAGCATCACCCTGCTCTACCTCGGCCTGTCCACCGGCGGCCGGGTGCACCTGCTGCCGCGCCGCATATCGGGCGCCGAACTCGCCGACCGTATCGAGGAGTCGGGGATCGACTACCTCAAGATGACCCCCTCCCACCTGGCCGCCCTGACGGCCGACGCACCCGCCGAGCGCCTCCTGCCGCGCAAGGCGCTGGTGCTGGGCGGCGAGGCGTCCTCGGCGGCCTGGGCGAGCGGCCTCGCCGCACTCGGCCGGTGTGCGGTGTTCAACCACTACGGACCCACCGAGACCACCGTCGGTGTCACCGTCCACGAGGTCACCCCGGACGGCCCGCACCACGGCTCCACCCCGATCGGCCGGCCCCTCGCCGGGGCGCGGACCTATGTCCTCGACGCGGAGCTGCGGCCCGTGCCCCCCGGGGTCACCGGCGAACTGCACGTCGGCGGCGACCGGTTGGCGCGGGGCTACCTCGGGCGTCCCGACCTCACGGCCGACCGGTTCGTGCCGGACCCGTTCACCGGCGGGCCCGGTGCGCGGATGTACCGTACGGGCGACCTCGTACGCCAACGGGCCGACGGCGAGCTGGAGTTCCTCGGCCGCGCCGACCACCAGATCAAAGTACGCGGCTACCGCGTCGAACCCGGTGAGATCGAGGCCGCCCTCAGCGCCGTGGACGGCGTCGGACAGGCGATCGTCGTCGCCCGGGGCGAAGGCGTGAGACAACAGCTGGTCGGCTACCTGGAACGGGCGGGCGACGGCGAACCGCCCGCCCCCGCCGAGCTGCGCACCCGCCTGCTCGACCTCCTGCCGGACTACATGATCCCGGCGCGGTACGTCGTCCTCGACCGGCTCCCGCTGCTCGCCCACGGCAAGGTCGACCGCGCCGCGCTGCCCGCCCCCGAGGACAACAGTCCCAGTGCCGGGGAGCACGTCCCGCCCGAGGGCGAGACGGAGGAGCTGATCGCGTCCCTCTGGGCCGACCTGCTCGACGTGGAGCGGATCGGCGCGCTGGACGACTTCTTCGTCCTCGGCGGCCACTCCCTCATGGCCACCCAGGTGGTCGCCCGGCTGCGCCGCGCCCTGCCCGAACAGGCCGCCGGACTGGGGGTGATGGACCTCTTCCAGCACGCGACCGTACGGGCGCTGGCCGCCCTGCTCAGCTCGTCCGAGGAGGACCGGGGCCCGCGCACACTGCTGCACCGGCTGACCCCGCCCCGTACCCGCACCACCGGCAGTGTGGTCTGCGCGCCCTACGGCGGCGGCAGCGCGCTCATCTACAAACCCCTCGCGGACGCGCTGCCCGCCGACTGGGCGCTGCACTCACTCGCCGTACCGGGACACGAACTGGGTGAGGAGGCACGGCCGTTCGACCAGGTGGCCGCCGAGACGGCGCAGGAGATCCTGGACGGCGTCGAGGGCCGGATCGTCCTCTACGGCCACTGCGGGCTCGGCGTCATGCTGATCGTCGAGGTCGCGCGGCGGCTGGAGGCGGCGGGCCGCGAGGTGGACGCCGTCCACCTCGGCGGCATCTTCCCCTTCGCCCGTCCGGAGAGCCGGGGCGCCGCGCTCGCGGAACGCTTCTCGGCGTTCGTGGACCGGCTCCGCAGCGAGCAGGACATGGTCAACGCCCTGACGGCGGCGGGCCTCGACACCGACGACTTCAGCTCCGAGCAGCTGAGGCTGATCGTCCACAACCGGCGTACGGGCACCAAGGAGGCCGAACGCTACTTCGGGGAGCTGTTCCGCACCGAGGGCGGCCGGCTGCGGGCGCCGGTCATCGCGGTGGCGGGCGACCGCGACCCGGCGACCGAGTTCTACCAGGAGCGCTACCGCGAGTGGCACCGCCTCACCGACACCGCCGCCGTGGTGGTGCTGGACGAGGCCGGGCACTTCTTCCTCAAGTACCGCGCGGAGGAACTGGCCGTGGTCCTCACCGAGGTGGCCCCGGCCGTCGCGGAGGGCGCGGACCGGCGCCATGCCCGTACCCCCGGGGCCACGTGGTGGCTGGAGGGGGTGTCGCGGGAGGGAGGCACGGATCCGGCTCCGGCCGGTGAGGCTGCTGAGACCGGTACGCCCGCTGAGACCGGTAAGGCCGCCGAGATCGGTGGCGCCGCTGAGATCGGTGGGGCCGCCGACACCGGTGGGGCGCACAAGGCCGGTCCGGCCCAGCAGGATCGTACGACCGTACGTCCCAGCCTCGGCCGCTTCCTGGCCGTCGCCACCGGCCAGCAGGTCTCGATGATCGGCTCGGCCCTGACCGAGTTCGCGCTCCCCATCTGGATCTACCTCAGGACCGGCTCGCTCGCCAGTTTCGGCCTGCTCGCCGCCTGCGCCCTCGTCCCCGGCATCCTCGCCGCCCCTCTGGCCGGCGCCGTCGTCGACCGCACCGACCGCCGCAAGGTCATGCTCGCCGGTGACCTCGCGGCCGGTGCCACCCAGGCCGCCCTGCTCGTCCTCTACCTCACCGACAGCCTCCAGGTCTGGCACGCCTACACCCTGATCGGCCTGCTCTCCCTCGCCCTGGTCTTCCAGCGCTTCGCCTGGGGCTCGTCGGTGCCCCAACTCGTACCCAAGCGTTTCCTCGGCCGCGCCAACGGCGTGACCCAAATGGCCCTGGGCTTCGCCCAGTTCCTCGTCCCGCTGTTCGCCGTCGGGCTGCTCGCCGGAATCGGACTCGGCGGCATCCTCGTCCTCGACGTGGTCAGCTACACCGCCGCCGTCGTGATCACTCTCGCCGTACGGTTCCCGAAGGCCATGGCCGCCGTGCGCAGGGAGAGCGTGCTGGACGAGATCAAGGGCGGGTTCCGGCGGGCGCTCGGCAGCCGCCACTTCCGCGCCATGCTGCTCTTCTTCGCCGCCCTCAACATCTTCCTGTCGCCGCTCTTCCTCCTCACCACCCCGCTGGTGCTCTCCTTCGCCGACCTGGCCGCGACCGGCTGGGTCGCGGTTGCGGCAGGGGCGGGCGCGGTGGTCGGCGGGCTCACCCTGCTCATCTGGGGCGGCCCCCGCCACCACCGGCTGCGCGGGGTCCTGTACGCGACGGCGGGACTGGCCGTCGCCTGCGTCCTCACCGGGCTGCGGCCCTCGCTGCCGCTGGTCGCTCTCGGGGCGTTCGGCATGACACTCGGCCTCGCGCTGCTCAACGGCACCTACGCGACGATCATCCAGACCAAGGTGCCGCTGCGCTTCCACGGGCGGATCATCGCCGTCAACACCATGGTCGCCTGGTCCACTCTCCCGGTCGGTTTCGCAGTGATCGCCCCGCTCGCACCCGGTCTGCTCCAGCCGCTGATGGAGGAGCACGGCGCGCTCGCCGGCACCGTCGGCCAGGTCATCGGGACCGGCGAGGGCCGGGGGATCGGTCTGCTCTATCTGCTCTTCGGCCTCGCGATGGCCCTGCTCGCGGTGATCTGCCTGCGGATCCCCGTGCTGGCCCGGTTCGACCGCGAGGTGCCCGACGCCGTCTCCGACGACCTGGTCGGTCTGGAGACCCTGCAAGCCCGTACGGCCCCGCAAGCCCGTACGGCCCCGCAGACCCGTACGACCCCGCAAGCCCGTACGAAGGACAAGGTGGCCCATGACAGCGGCCGTTGACCCCACGCCGGCGCCGTTCCGGGCGCCGACACCGACGCACTCCCCGCGTCCCGCCACCGACTACCCGCTGACGGTGGACCAGCGCCGGCTGTGGTTCCTGCAACAGCTCGACCCCGCCGACACCGGCTACCACCTGTATCTCGTACGGCGCTGGCGCGGACCGCTCGACGTAGGCGCCCTGCGCACGGCCCTGGACGCCCTCACGGCCCGGCACGAGATCCTCCGTACCCGGTTCGTCGTGGTCGGCGACGAGCCCCGGCAGGTGGTCGACCCGCCCGCCCCCGTCCCGCTCGTCCGCCACGACGTGTCCCCGGCCGGGGAGGACGACGTCGAGCGGGCCCTGACCGGGGCGGTGGCGCCGTACGTCAACACGCCCTTCGACCTCGCCGCCGGGCCGCCGCTGCGCGCGGTGCTGGTACGCGCGGGGGAACACGAGCACGCGCTGTGCCTCGTGCTGCACCACATCGCGGGCGACGGCTGGTCGGCCGGGGTGCTCTGGCACGAACTGCTGACGCTGTACGGGGCCGCGCTGACGGACTCCGTACCCCAACTGCCGTTCCTGGCCATCCAGTACGGGGACCACGCGCGCGCCGAGGAGTCGCGGCTGGGCCCCGACGAGCGGGAGCAGGCGTACGTCCACTGGCGGGACCGGCTGGCGGGCGCCGAGCCGCTGCGGCTGCCGCTGGACC
>NZ_WWJY01001107.1 GCF_009865405.1 Streptomyces sp. SID3212
CACCGGCCAGGACCCGGACACCACCCCCAACGTCCCCCGCCCGCGCGCCCGCGCCGACCGCCCCACCGACCGGGTCACGGGCTACTGGCGGCGGCTGCTCCCCCTGCTCGCCCTGCTGGCGCTCGTCACCCGGCTGCCCTCCTTCCGCCACCCCCTGTGGAGCCCCGACGAGGGCTATCTCGCCGTCCAGGCCCGGATGCTCGCCGACGGGGGAGTGCTGTACGACACCGTCGTCGACCGGAAACCACCCCTGCTGCCCTGGCTGTACGAAGCCACCTTCGCCGTCCTCGGCGACTCCACCCTGACTGGCGTGCGCGCCCTCGCCGTCCTCGCCCACCTGCTCACCGCCGCGCTGCTCGCCGCCACCGCCCGCGACCGCTGGGGCGACCGGGCCGGCCGCACCGCCGGGGTGCTCTACCTGCTGGTCTCCGTCGGCCTCAACCCCGAGGACACCCAGGCCGCCACCTTCGAGGTCTTCATACTGCCGTTCACCGCCGCGGCCATGTGGTGCGCGGGAAGGGCCCGTTGGGGCGCGGCCGGGCTCGCGGTCGCGGGCGCGCTCCTGATGAAACAGACCGGCGGAGCCGTCCTCCTGCCCGTCCTCTGGCTCCTCGCCCGCACGCCGCGCGCCCGCACCGGGCTGCCCCGCCTGGCGGCCGGACTCGCGCTGCCCCTCCTCGCCGCCGCCCTGCTCACCACCCCGTCCGGACTCCTCTTCTGGACCGTCACCGGCTCCGGGTCGTACGCCACCCCCACCGGCTCCGAACTCCACGTCCTCCTGCGGGCGGTGGCCAACACCGCCCTCCTCGCCCTCGGTTGCCTGGGACTGCTCCCGCCCCTGCTGCGCCTCGCGCGCAGGACGGCCCCCCGGACCGATGGCGACCTGTGGTTCTGGCTCGCGTCCTCGGCCGTCGCCGTCCTCACCGGTTTCCACTTCTTCGGCCACTACTTCCTCCAACTCCTCCCGCCCCTGGTGCTGCTGGCGACCGAGGGCCTCCACCTCCTGCCCCGCCACCGCCTCACGGCCACGCTCACCACCGCGGCCTGCACCTGCGCGGTGTTCCTCGCCTGGGGCGTCCTCGCGCCCCGCCCCGAACTGGCCCACGCCCAGCGCCTCGCGGACGTCGTACGGGCTCGCACGACACCCACCGAGCGGGTGCTGGTGTGGGGGATACACCCCGAGACGTACTGGTTCGCCGACCGTGCCCCGGCCAGCCGCTACCTGACGGCCGGACTGCTCACCAACTACAGCGGGGGCCGCGACGGACCACGGGTCGGCGAGGCGTACGCCGTCGCGGGCGCCTGGCCCGCGCTCACCGCCGAACTCCGCGCCCACCCGCCTGCCCTGATCGTCGACGACTCACGCGGCAAGCCCTTCGCGCCGGAACGGCTGCCCACCCTGCGCCGCTTCCTGGCCCGCCACTACGAGCCGCTGCCGGACACGGTCGACGGCGCTGTGGTCTACGTACCGTCACCGGCTTCCGGCGTACCGTCGCCGCGTTCTGACGGATCGTCACCAGGTCGCTGACGTACGGCCGAAGGCCCCACGCACGACGCCCCGTACGCCGACACCCGGCGGCGCAGCTCGCGGTCGGCCGTGGCGACCACACAGCCGCGGCCCGCCGCCGCGGCCTCCGCCGCCAGCTCCACGATCCGGTCGTCCCCGCTGCCCGGCGCCGCCTCGACCCGCACCCCCGGCACGGACTCCACCCCCCGGGCCGCGCCCTCGACCACGAGCACGGTCTCCACCGGACCCGGACACCCGGCCACACCCCGCTCGCCGTACGGCACCAGGGCGTCGCGCAGCCGCTCGTTGGCCCCGCGACGGTCGCGCCACCACCCGTCGGGGACCGAACCGACCACGTTGGCCGCGTCGACGACCAGCAGAATCCTCATCCGGCCAGCCTGGCACAGGCGCGGGCCCGGGCGTGGTCACGGACCACCCGCCGGGGAGCGCGGGCCAGGGGCGGGCGGGGGGACGGCGGCGGGTAAAGTCGCCAACTGAGTTTTCCGCGACCGCGGAACGCTCCGATCTGTGTCATCGGCGTCCAGGAAGGCGGCTGCGGGGCATGACCACCGGCTGGCTGCTGCGCGGCAAGGACGACAGGCTGACGGCGTACGCCGCGACGGCGGACGGTGTCCTGCGCTGGACGGAGACCCTGCCGGGCGGCCCCGGCTGGACCGGACCCGAACTGCTGCCGTTCCCGGGGCTGTTGCCCCATCTGGCGTTCGCCCAGACCGCCGAGGGCTACGTGCACCTGCTGGGGGTACGGGAACGCCCGCGCCCCGAAGGGCCCAGGAACCGGGACGTCGTGCACGCGGTGCAGTTCCAGACGGGCCGCGCGCTGCGGGACTGGCAGTCCCTGGGCACCCCGCACACGAAGGACATGAAGGCCGCCGCCCGGATCGGCCGCCCGACGGCGGTCGTCGACGCGCGGGGCGCGCTGCACCTGTTCGTACGCAACGGCAACGGCAACCTCTCCTACCGCAACCAGTCGCCCACCGGCCGCTGGCTCGGCTGGGGCGGCGCCCCGGTGACGGGCAAGAAGCTGACGGGCGAGGCGGGCGCGGCCATCACCGACGACGGACAGATCGAGATACTGGCGGCGGGGCCCGGCCTGATGACGCATTGGCGCAGGCCCAAGCTCGACGTGAAGCCGGAGCGGGCCGAGGAGGGCACGGAGCCGGAGGCGTCGGCGGACGCGGTCACCGGCCTGTGCACGGCACCCGGCCGGCTGACGCACTTCTGGCGCGACACCGACACCGGCACGCTCCTCTCCTGGCGGCCCGGCACGGACCCCGTGGACCTCGGCGGCCCGGGTACCGGACTGCCCGCCCTGCTCCGTACCCCCGTCGACGGTCTCGACTGCACGATCCTGGCCGGGCGGGGCCCGGACGGCCGCCCGCAGGTCGCCGCGTACCCCACGGAGACCGAGGACGCCGGCCTCAACTGGACCCCGACGGGCGAGCCGTGCACCGGCGTCCCCGCCCTGGCCCTGGACGGGCTGGGCCGGGTGGTCCTGGCGGTCGTGGGCGAGGACGGCTCGCTGCGGGTGACGCGGCAGAAGGACGAGCCGGGGCTGGCGCTGGAGGCCTGGAAGCAGGTCTGAGCGACCACCGGGCGGGGACCACGCGGGAGAAGCCGGGCCGGACCACGCGGGAAACGGCGGACGGGCCGGTACGGATGTCCCGTACCGGCCCGCCCACTTGCCTGATCGCGTCGGCGCTACACCGGCACGCTGGCCACTCCCGGTGCCAGGAACCGCTTGCCGTTCACCCGCTCCGAGACACCCTCACGGTCCAGGTACGGGGTGATGCCGCCCAGATGGAACGGCCACCCGGCGCCCGTGATCAGACACAGGTCGATGTCCTCGGGCTCCGCGACGACACCCTCGGCCAGCATCAGCCCGATCTCCTGCGCCACCGCGTCCAGGACCCGGTCGCGGGTCTGCTCCTCGGTGAGGACGCTGTCCCCCTGGTCGAGCAGGGCGGCGACCTCCGGGTCCAGCTCCGGCTTCCCGGAGTCGTACGTGTAGAAGCCGCGCTTGCCGGCCTTCACGACCGCCGCCAGGTTCGGCGAGACCGTGAAGCGGTCAGGGAACGCGCCGTGCAGGGTCTCGGAGACGTGCAGGCCGATCGCCGGGCCGACCAGCTCCAGCAGCACCAGCGGCGACATCGGCAGACCCAGCGGCTCCACGGCGCGCTCGGCGACCGCGACGGGCGTGCCCTCGTCGATGACGTTCTGGATCTCGCCCATGAAGCGCGTCAGGATGCGGTTCACCACGAACGCCGGGGCGTCCTTCACCAGCACCGCGGTCTTCTTGAGCTTGCGCGCGACGCCGAACGCCGTGGCCAGCGAGGCCTCGTCGGTCTGCTCGCCGCGCACGATCTCCAGCAGGGGCAGCACCGCCACCGGGTTGAAGAAGTGGAAACCGACCACCCGCTCCGGGTGGTTCAGCTTCGAGGCCATCTCGGAGACCGACAGGGACGAGGTGTTGGTCGCGAAGACGGCATGCGCCGGGGCGACCGCCTCCAGCTCCGCGAACACCTTCTGCTTGACGCCCAGTTCCTCGAACACGGCCTCGATGACGAAGTCGGCGTCCGAGAACGCCTCCGCCTTGTCGAGCACGCCCGTGACCAGCGCCTTGAGCTGGTTGGACTTGTCCGGGTTGATACGGGACTTGAGCAGCAGCTTGTCGATCTCGCCGTGGACGTACGCCACGCCCTTGTCGACGCGTTCCTGGTCGATGTCCGTGAGGACGACCGGCACCTCCAGGCGCCGTACGAAGAGCAGCGCCAGCTGCGAGGCCATCAGGCCCGCGCCGACGACGCCGACCTTGGTCACGGGGCGGGCCAGGTTCTTGTCCGGCGCTCCGGCGGGCCGCTTCGCGCGCTTCTGTACGAGGTTGAACGCGTAGTTCCCCGAGCGGAGTTCACTGCTGAGGATCAGTTCCGCGAGGGCGCGGTCCTCGGCGTCGAAGCCCGCCTGGAGGTCGCCGTCCTTGACGGCTGCGATGATGTCCAGCGCGCGGTACGCGGCCGGGGCCGCGCCGTGCACCTTCGCGTCGGCGATCGCCCTGCCGCGCGCCACGGCCGCGTCCCAGGCCTCGCCGCGGTCCACCTCGGGCCGTGCGACCGCCAGTTCGCCCTTGAGCACGGCGGCGGACCAGAGCAGCGACTGCTCCAGGAAGTCCGCGCCCTCGAAGAGCGCGTCGGCGATGCCGAGGTCGTACACCTGGCCGCCCTTGAGCTGGCGGTTCTGGTTGAGCGAGTTCTCGATGATCACCGAGACCGCGCGGTCCGCGCCGATCAGGTTCGGCAGCAGGGTGCAGCCGCCCCAGCCGGGGACGAGCCCGAGGAAGACCTCGGGCAGCGAGAAGGCGGGGGTCGCGGCGGACACCGTGCGGTAGGTGCAGTGGAGGCCGATCTCGACCCCGCCGCCCATGGCCGCGCCGTTGTAGTACGCGAACGTCGGGACGGCCAGGCCCGCGAGGCGCTTGAACACGTCGTGGCCCGCGCGGCCGGACGCGAGGCCGTCCTCCAGGGTCTTGACCCCGACGAGGCCCTTGAGGTCGGCGCCGACGGCGAAGATGAACGGCTTGCCGGTGACACCGGCGCCGACGATCGTGCCCTCGGACGCTTCCTTCTCGATCCGGTCGATCGCGGCGTCGATGTTCGCCAGCGAACGGGGGCCGAAGGTGGTGGGCTTCGTGTGGTCGAGGCCGTTGTCCAGCGTGACGAGCGCGAAGCGCCCCACCCCGCCCGGGAGGTCCACATGGCGTACGTGCGCCTGGGTGACGACCTCTTCGGGGAACAACTCGGCGGCGCCCTTGAGGAGTTCGGCGATGCTCACTTGGTGCCTCCGTCGAAGTGCGGGTTCTCCCAGATGACCGTCGCGCCCATGCCGAAACCGACGCACATGGTGGTCAGGCCGAAGCGGACGTGCGGCTGCTCCTCGAACTGCCGGGCGAGCTGCGTCATCAGCCGTACGCCGGAGGAGGCCAGCGGGTGGCCGTACGCGATGGCGCCGCCGTACTGGTTGACGCGCTCGTCGTCGTCCGCGATGCCGTAGTGGTCGAGCAGGGCGAGCACCTGTACGGCGAACGCCTCGTTGACCTCGAACAGGCCGATGTCGGAGATCGACAGGCCCGCCTTGGCGAGCGCCTTCTCCGTCGCCGGGATCGGGCCGTACCCCATGACCTCGGGCTCGACGCCCGCGAAGGCGTACGACACGAGCCGCATCCTGACCGGCAGGCCGTGCTCGCGAGCGAAGTCCTCGGCGGCGATGAGGGAGGCGGTGGCGCCGTCGTTGAGCCCCGCGGCGTTGCCGGCCGTGACCCTGCCGTGGGGGCGGAAGGGGGTCTTCAACCCGGCCAGCATCTCCAGCGTCGTGCCCGGACGCATCGGCTCGTCGGCGGTGGCCAGGCCCCAGCCCGTCTCGCCGGCGGCGGGGTCGGTGCGGCGTACGGAGATCGGCACCAGGTCCTGCTGGATCTTGCCGTTGGCGTACGCCTTGGCGGCCTTCTCCTGCGAGCGCACCGCGTACTCGTCCGCCCGCCGCTTGGTCAGGTGCGGGAAGCGGTCGTGGAGGTTCTCCGCCGTCATGCCCATGAAGAGCGCGGAGTCGTCGACGAGCCGCTCCGAGACGAAGCGGGGGTTCGGGTCGACGCCCTCGCCCATCGGGTGGCGGCCCATGTGCTCGACCCCGCCCGCGATCACGATGTCGTAGGCGCCGAACGCGATCGACCCGGCGGTGGTCGTCACGGCGGTGAGCGCGCCCGCGCACATCCGGTCGATGGAGTACCCGGGCACGGACTGCGGCAGCCCCGCGAGGATCCCGGCGGTACGGCCGAGGGTGAGGCCCTGGTCGCCGATCTGGGTGGTGGCGGCGATGGCGACTTCGTCGATGGCGGCGGGGTCGAGGTCCGGGTTGCGGCGCAGCAGCTCCCGGATGGCCTTCACGACGAGATCATCGGCACGGGTCTCGTGGTAGATGCCCTTGGGGCCCGCCTTGCCGAACGGGGTGCGGACGCCGTCGACGAAGACGACGTCCCTGACGGTACGAGGCACGATGGCTCTCCTCCAGGGGTGCGGTTGCTGGCGCCCATGCTACTCGTGGGTAACTGGCCTGCCCACCCTTGACGGCGCGCGGTGGCGCGGGTCACCTGCTTTTGTCCTCAATCGCCGGACCGGCTTCGTTTGTGGCGTCTGCCCGGTGCGCGGGCGCGGCTTACCGATTGTCCTCAATCGCCGGACGGGCTTGATTTTGCCCGCTGCGGCCCGGCTCTTATCCGTGGGTCGGTTGCCGGGGGCCGGGCAGGGGTCGTGTC
>NZ_WWJY01001108.1 GCF_009865405.1 Streptomyces sp. SID3212
ACGTCCCCGGCCGCCTCTCCGGCGCCTGCGCCGACGTCCCCGGCCGCCTTCCCGGCACCCGCGGCCACCTTCCCGGCGCCCCGGCCGGCCTCGCCCACCGCTTCGCCGGCGCCCCGGCCCGCTTCCTGAACCGCTCCACCGGCGCCTTCACCCACGTCCCGGACCGTTTCCCCGGCGCCCCGGACCGTTTCCCCGGCGCCCTGAACCGTTTCTCCCGCACCCCGGCCGACGTCCTGGACGGCTCCTCCGGCTCCTTCGCCGACCTCCTCGACCGCCTCACCCGCCCCGCGGCCCACATGCTCCACTGCTCTCCCCGCCCCGCGCCCGACGCCTTCCACCGCGCCGCCCGCGCCCTGGCCCACCTCTTCGACGGCTTCGCCCGCTCCCCGGCCGACGTGTTCCACCGCGCCTCCGGCCCCGCGTCCGAGTTCCCCGACCGCCTGCCGCGTGCCGGTCCCGACTTCCTGGACCGCCGACCCCACACCCCGGGTGATCTGCTCCAGGATCTGCGGGTTCCGGTCGATCGTGGTCAGCACGCGCTGGAGGATCAGGGCGACGTGGTGCAGCCGGACCTTGAGCTGGGCCTGCGCCTCCACGCCCTTGATGTCCAGTTCCACCCGGCCCAGTTCGACGTCCGCCCCGACATTCAGCTTGAGCAGATCGAGGACTTCGGCCTGGAGTGACACACGCGCCCTGAGATCCTCGACCTGGAGATTGATCTCGTCGACGTGCAGCACCGGCACGTCGAGATAGACGTCGGGTTCCTCGTCGCCCATCGCCTCCCCCTCTTCGGCCACCTCGCCCGCTATTTCCTCGTCGCCGTCGTCCACATACGCGTCGGCGTCGTCGGATTCGGCTTCCAGGGCGTCCGGTTCGGCATTGTCGTACGTCTCGTCGGACGGTTCTTCGGCGTATTCCGCGTCTTTCCCCATGCCCGCAGCACATCCTCGGATCTGGCCCGTTTTCCCCTCCCGGCCATGGTCGCACGATCCGTGCCCGTCCGGAGACTGTCGCTCTGTGTGAGAAGTGGTCGCACTCCGCTCGTCAATCGGCGGAATGGCGTCGACCGTGCATGCCACGCACACTGGAAGGAGTTCCACGGGGGATGCCGGTGTGGACGCGGGCGGGCCCATTCGGGCGCCGAACGTCAAGAGCCGGGCGTACTCGAGGCATTGGAAGGTGGCGTACTCCATGGCGGAGAACAGCAAATTCGCGCTGGGCGCGGCAATCGTGGGTGGCTATGTGCTCGGCCGTACCAAGAAAGGGCGGCTCGCCCTGACGGCCGCCACGTATCTCACCGGCAAGCGAATGGGCGTTTCACCGCGGCAGTTGATCTCCGGGGGAGTGAGCCGCCTCGGTGAGGTCCCCCAGGTCGCGGAACTCCAGGAGCAGGTGCGTACGGAAGGCGCCCAGGCGGCCCGTAAGGCACTCACGTCCGTGGCGAGCAGGGGCATGGGATCCCTCTCCGGCGCCCTCGGCGGGCACGGCCCCAGCTTCGGCGGCAAGGGCGGCAAGGACGAGGAGCAGGAGGGCGACGAAGAGGAGTACGAGGACGAGTACGAGGAGGGGGAGCCGGAGGACTCCGACGAGGAGGAGCCGGAAGAGGCCACCGACGAGGAGACCGACGAGGAGGAGCCGGACGACGAGGAGCCGGACGAGGAGCCGGACGAGGAGGAGGACGACGAGGAGGCGGCCGAGGAGCCCCAGCGCCGTCGCACCCGGTCCCAGCGCCCGGAGCGGCCCGCGCCGAAGAAGCGGCAGCCCGCGCGCCGCGCCCCCGCGAAGAAGTCGGCTCCCGCGAAGAAGACGGCGGCCAAGAAGGGGACCCCGGCCGGAAAGGCGGGGAGGAAGAGTGATCAGCCGTCGGGGAAGGCGGCCAAGAAGACGTCACCGCGCGCCGATCGCCGGAGGTGAACAGCCATGGCCAAGACCGAGCAAGCGATAGCCCGTATGGGCACCGCCGCCGTGGAGAAGATGCGGGGCGAGATCACGAGTTTTGTCGGCGCCCAGGTGGGACATCTCGCCGAGAAGGCCGGGGACAAACTCACGGGTATCACGGGTCAATTGACGGAGATCGCGGAGAACGACGGAAAGCTCCCCTCGATCGGGACGCTCGTCGGCCTCGGTGAGTCGCCTGTGAAGACGCTGATTTCGAGCAAGGCGAAGGACGTGAAGGACAACGTGGTCGACAAAGTGACCGGCGGTGGCGGTGGGAGCGGCGGCAAGGCCGGCGACACCAAAGTCACCAGCGTCATCGAGTCGCTCGACGTGGGTGTCCCGATCAGGACCGCCTACGACCACTGGACGAATTACGAGAAGTTCTCGGGATTCACCAAGGGTGTACGAAGCGTCTCGGCGGACGACGAGACGACCACCCAGTGGAAGGTGAAGGTAGGACCGTCGTCGCGGAGTTTCGAGGCGACCGTTCTGGAACAGATTCCCGACGACCGCATCGTCTGGGAATCCGAAGGCGCGAAGGGATCCACCCACGGCGTGGTCACGTTCCACGAACTGGCGCCTTCACTGACCAGGATCGTCCTGGTCATCGAATATTATCCCGCCGGTTTCTTCGAGAAGACCGGAAACCTCTGGCGCGTGCAGGGGCGCCGGATGCGGCTGGACTTCAAGCACTTCCAGCGGTACGTGACCCTCACCGACGAGGAGGCCGAGGGCTGGCGGGGCGAGATCCGCGACGGCGAAGTCGTCCGCTCGCACGAGGATGCCATCGCCGACGAGGAGGCCGAGGGCGACGAGGACGAGGAAGCCCCCGACGACGACGCCGCCGAGGACGAGCTCGAGGACGACGACGAACAAGACGACGAACAGGACGACGACGAACAGACCGGGGAGTGGGAGGACGACGACGAGGAGGACGAGGAGAAAGCGGGCTGAGTCCGGACGGCCCCGGGCCGCCCCCCCCGCCCGTCCGTCACCCGGACGCGCCGAGGCCTACCGCCGTAAAGACCGCCCGAACCCCGCGGCCAGCGGCATCCGCAACCCCAGCGGAGGCGGAGCCGCCAGCGCGTCCGCGACCGGGCGGGAGTAGGTGCGCGACAGCAGCGCGCCTAGCACGAAGTCCGTGGCCAGGGCCAGGACTTCGCCGTGGTGCTGGCGCAGCGCGTGGCCGTCCGAGTGGACCTCGAAACGGCAGATGTCACGGTTGGTCTTCTTGGCGCGCTCGGCCAGCCGGTAGGACAGTTCGGGATCGGTCCGCGCGTCGTTCGTGCCGTGCATGATCAGCACCTGGCGTCCCACCAGCTGCCGTACCGGCTCCTGTTCGCCCGCCACGTCGTCCTCGGGCAGCCAGGGCGCCATCGCCAGCACCGAGTTGACCGCCGGATGACCGGCGGCCCGCAGCGCCGCCCGGCCGCCCATGCCGTGCCCGACGAGGCACACCGGCACGTCGCCGTACCGCCGCAGGACCTCGTCGGCCGCCCAGCGGGCGTCCGCCGCGAGCCGCGCGTCCACGCCGTTCCAGCCGCGCAGGCCGTACCGCACGACGTGCACCACCAGTCCCTCGCCCGCCCCCGACCTGGCCAGCGACCGCGCGAGCGACATCACCCCCGCGTGCGACACGAGGGAAGGCCGCCGGAGCGAGACCGCGTCCCCCTCCGGGAGGATCAGCACCACCCCGCCCGTCGCCGATCCCGTGGGCGGCGGCAGCACGGCCCGCCCCAGCCGCGCGTGCGGCTCCCCGCGACCCGACCGCCCCTGCCCGTCCTCGCTCGCCATGCGCTCCCCCGGCCCGGGAACTGCCCGCTGTCCCATAACAGAACAGTCTCAGAAGGGCAGGTGTACTCCACCCGTCCGCACGGTCACTGTTACGTATCGACCCCCGGCGATCTACGCGCGTAGGCGCTAGAGTGCGGGGATGACGAGCCAGACCTTCCGTCCGCCCACAGCCGACCAGATCCGCCGCGCCCCCAAGGTCCTTCTCCACGACCATCTGGACGGCGGACTGCGCCCCGGCACGATCATCGACCTCGCCCGCGAGACGGGGTACACGTCGCTGCCCGAGCACGAGTCCGACAAGCTCGGCCTCTGGTTCCGCGAGGCCGCCGACTCGGGTTCGCTGGAGCGCTACCTGGAGACCTTCGCCCACACCTGCGCCGTCATGCAGACCCGTGACGCGCTCGTGCGGGTCGCCGCCGAGTGCGCGGAGGACCTGGCCGAGGACGGCGTGGTGTACGCGGAGGTCCGCTACGCCCCCGAGCAGCACCTGGAAGGCGGTCTCACCCTCGAAGAGGTCGTCGAGGCCGTCAACGCGGGCTTCCGGGAAGGCGAGCGGCGCGCCCGCGAGAACGGCCACCGCATCCGTATCGGCGCCCTGCTCACCGCCATGCGGCACGCGGCCCGCGCCCTGGAGATCGCCGAACTCGCCAACAGCTACCGCGACTCGGGCGTCGTCGGCTTCGACATCGCCGGCGCCGAGGCGGGCTTCCCGCCCACCCGCCACCTCGACGCCTTCGAGTACCTGAAGCGCGAGAACAACCACTTCACGATCCACGCGGGCGAGGCCTTCGGCCTGCCGTCCATCTGGCAGGCCCTCCAGTGGTGCGGCGCCGACCGCCTCGGCCACGGGGTGCGGATCATCGACGACATCGACGTCGCCGAGGACGGCGCGGTGACCCTCGGCCGCCTCGCCGCGTACGTACGCGACAAGCGCATCCCGCTGGAGCTGTGCCCCAGCTCCAACCTCCAGACGGGCGCGGCCCCCTCGATCGCCGAGCACCCCATCGGGCTGCTGCGGAAGCTGCACTTCCGTGCGACGGTCAACACGGACAACCGGCTGATGAGCGGCACGAGCATGAGCCGTGAATTCGAGCTGCTGGTCGAGGCGTTCGACTACGCGCTCGACGACATGCAATGGTTCACAGTCAATGCGATGAAATCAGCATTCATTCCTTTCGATGAACGACTGGCCATGATCAATGACGTGATCAAGCCCGGATATGCCGAGTTGAAATCCGAATGGCTGTTCCGGCAGACGGCTGTGACCAGCGAGTCCGTGGTCTGATCCAGGGAGTACGGGGATCGGGGCGCCACCGGGAACACAGAATTCCGGTGGCGCTCCGGTGTTTGCGGGCGACGTGCGCGCTGGCTACCTTGCAGAGCCGCTCACATTCCCCCTTCCCCAAGGACGAAAACCCAGATGAAGCAGTCCGCTGTCAAGACTCTCGGTGTCGCCGCCCTCGGTGCCGCCCTCGCCGCCACCGCCGCCGCGGGCAGCGCCTCCGCCGCCCCCTCCGTGCCCGACGCGGGCAACGCGCTGGACCTCGTCTCCCGGACGCTTCCGTCGGAGGACATCGCCGAGCAGCTCCCCATGGGCGTCGACGGCGCGCTCCTCGCGGGCCGCAGCGCGCTCAGCACCATCCAGCAGACGGCCCCGATCGCCGTCGGCGCGCTCCAGGCGGGCCCGGCCGCGGGTCTCCTCGGCGGTCTCCCGGTCAAGGGCGCCGCAGTCTGAGGCAGAACCCCCTGGGAGGCAGAACCCTCTGGGAGGCAGAACCCTCTGGGAGGCAGAACCCTCTGGGAGCTGACGCGGCCCTCGGAGGCCGACGCCCCCTCGGAGTCCCCGTACGCGAAAGGGGCGCACACCCGTCGATCAGGGTGTGCGCCCCTTCGGGACTCTCCGCGGCTGTCTACCAGGCGGTGGTCGCGTCCCGCTTCTCACCGGGCAGAAACACCCACAGCGCCAGGTACAGCAAGAACTGGGGGCCCGGCAGCAGGCACGAGACCACGAAGATCACACGCATCGTGGTCGCGGAGGTGCCGAAGCGCTGAGCCAGCGCCGCGCACACTCCACCGATCATGCGTCCCTCTCGGGGGCGGACCAATGCGGCCATGATGAGCTCCTTCACGAGACCGTTCGGGAGTCTGTCCGTCGCAGCTCCCCTTCCTCTCCATGGTGCGCCCGGAGAGAGCGCCGCGCCTCGCTCTACGGGGCCACGCCGACCCTGGGAATCGTCGGGGTCGCCCCCTGAGACGCCTCCTCCCACGGGAGGGGGACCGGGTCATCCCCCCGTGACGAGGGGGTACGGGGGGTGTGGGGGCGCCTCCTGCGGCGCATCCGGGACCGGGTCGCCGGGACGACCGCCAGGTGCGCGAGGGCCACCCCCGTCGTGTTCAGCAGCAGGGAGTCCACGTCGACCACCTGGCCGGGCACCCCGGTCTGGAGCAGCTCGATCGCCAGCGAGATCAGCGCGCCCGCCGCGACCGTACGGGCCAGGGAGGCCCAGGGGGAGACGGCCAGCCGGCCGCCCGCAACCGGCAGCAGCACCCCGAGCGGGGCCAGCAGGAGCAGTCCCTCGGCGATACGGCGGAACGCCTCGACGGGACCGAGCGCGAGATCCGCCCGGATACCCGCGAAGGGTCGCAGGTTCGCCGCGGTGACCCACATGACATCGAGCGGGCGGAGCGTCAGCCAGGCCACGACCAACAGATGCGTGACGAGGAGAACGAGCCCCGCCGTACGGATACGGATGACGGCACTGCCGTCCGGGCCTTGGCGCACGCATCCCAAGACGCCACGCCCGGGACGAACGGTTCCGCTCCGTACCCGGGAACAGCGGGTTGAGACCCGGATCACCCAGAGCTGATCCGACGACCGTCCGCCCTAGGGAGAAGCGGTGACCGGACCCAGGGTCGGTACGGAGGAGTCCGGCCGGCTCTTCGTCTCCTCGCCGCACACGTAGGCGCGCGCCGGATAGTCGCCGGGACCGGCCAGCACGACCTTCCCGTCCGTCGCCGCGCTCTCCGCGAACGTACAGACGATCTGCGCGAGCGCCGCCGCCGGCAGGTCCTCCGGCTGGCGGCTCAGCCGCAGCGTGCCCGCCGGATCGGCGGAGCGCCCCGGGGACACCACCAGCGGCCCCCGCACCTCCGTGGTGAAACCGGCCTCACGCTCGGCGGCCGACGGCCGTGCCTGGAGTTCGTCCAGCAGCACCTGCGCGAGCCGCACGCGGGTGTCCGTGGTCTTCTCGTCCGGCAGCCGCGCGGCACGCTCCACCGACGCCAGCTCGGACGCGCACTCCAGGTACACGCGCACGGGCAGCCCGGGTGAGGCCTGTGTGATCACGTCCTTGCGCGGCACCTCGCACGGCATCCGCGAGGGCGCGGGCCCGGCGTCCACCGGCACCGACGTGGTCCTGATCCCGCACGCCGTGGCGCAGAACGCCAGCGTGAGCACCCCCGCCACCACCGCGCCCGTACGGCGCGTACGGCTCACGCGTGTCACCGTACGTCGCCTTCCTCTCCCGTTTCCCGACCGCGGCCCCCATCTCGGTCCCGGCCCCCATCTCGGTCCCGGCCCCGATCCCGGTCCTGGTCCCGGTCCGCGTCCGCGGTCCTCGAACCGTCCCGGGGCAGCCGCAGCACGAACATCGCACCGCCGTCCGGCACGTTCGCCGCCGTGATGTCCCCGCCGTGGATGTGCGCGTTCTCCATCGCGATCGACAGCCCCAGCCCGCTGCCCTCCGAGCGCGGCCGGGACGCGCTCGCCTTGTAGAACCGGTCGAAGACGTGCGGCAGGACGTCCTCGGGAATGCCGGGCCCGTGGTCCCGTACCTCGATCACCAGTTCGTCGGCCTCGGTCCGCACCGCCACCCCTACCGGCGAACCGCCGTGCTTGAGCGCGTTGCCGATCAGATTCGCCAGGATCACGTCCAGCCGGCGCGGGTCCAGCCGCGCCACCGTGCCGCGCTCCGCGTCCAGATCCACCGCGTCCAGCCAGGCCCGCGCGTCGATGCACGCCGTCACCTGGTCCGCGACGTCCACGTCGTCCAGGACGAGCCGGGCCGTACCCGCGTCAAAGCGGGTGACCTCCATCAGGTTCTCCACCAGCACGTTCAGCCTGCGGGTCTCGCTCACCACCAGCGTCACGGCCGGCGCGATCATCGGGTCGAGGCTGTCCGCCTCCTCCTCCAGGACCTCCGCCACCGCGGTCAGCGCCGTCAGCGGCGTGCGCAGCTCGTGCGACATGTCCGCGACGAAGCGGCGGCTGGACTCCTCCCGCGCGCTCATGTCCGCGACCTTCTTCTGCAACGACTCCGCGGCGTTGTTGAACGTACGGGAAAGCTCGGCCAGTTCGTCCGTGCCCGACACCCGCAGCCGGGTCGCGAACTTGCCCTCGCCGAGCTGCCGCGCCGCCTCGCCCAGCCGCTGCACGGGCTTGAGTACGGTCGTGGCGGCGGCCTGCGCGAGCAGCGCGGACCCGACCAGGGCCAGGGCGGTGGCGATCCCCAGCGACCAGGCGAGCGAGTTGAGGTCGGCCCGCTCCTGGTCCAGGGACTTGTACAGGTAGCCGGTCGGGCCGCCGCCGATCACGCGCGTACCGCCCACCAGATACGGCGTCCCGTGGCGCTCCGTGCGCTGCCAGAAGAGATGGAAGGGGTACTTGTTGCCCGACGTCACCGCCTGCCGCCGGTTCACCGCGTTCCGCAGCGAGGCCGGTACGTCGTCCAGCGTGAAGGTGTCGGGATCGGAGGCGCCCACGATCGGCTTCCCCTCGGCGCGCTCGCCGATCAGCACCACGCTGTAACCGGGGCTGTCGCCCGCCATCTGCTCGGCGGTGCTCTGGAGCTCGCTCTGCTGCGGGCGCAGCGGCAGGTCGGCCGCGCGGTTCTGCATCTCCTGGTGGAAGTCCGTCAGGGCCGCGTCCTGCGTCCGCGTGAGGACCGCCTCGCGGTTGAGCCAGTACGCGATGCCCGACGCGGACACCGCCGCCGTCAGCGCCACCGCCCCGAAGACGACCACGAGCCGCAGCCGCAGGCTGGTCCAGCGCAGACTGGCCATGACGGCCTTCTTCGCGGCACTGCCGCGCGCGACCCGGCTCTCGGGCGGACGGCCGTCCGCCGCGCCGTCGTCCGCCGTACCGCCGCCCGCGCCCTCCCGCACGCCCTCACGGACGCCGTCACGTACGCCGTCACCCACCGGACCGCCGTCCGGGCCGCGCCCCACCGCCACGCCACTCACGAAGGGGCGTCCAGCCGGTAGCCCACCCCGCGTACCGTACGGATCAGGGTCGGCGAGGACGGCACGTCCTCGACCTTCGCCCGCAGCCGCTGCACACACGCGTCCACCAGACGCGAGTCGCCCAGGTAGTCGTGCTCCCACACCAGCCGCAGCAGCTGCTGCCGCGACAGCGCCTGCCCCGGCCGGCGGCTCAGCTCCAGCAGCAGCCGCAGCTCCGTCGGCGTGAGCTGGAGATCCTCGCCGTTCTTCGTGACCGTCATCGCGGAGCGGTCGATCACCAGGGACCCGAACGACGCGGAATCGGTCGACTCACGCTCCCCGCGCCGCAGCACCGCGCGGATCCGGGCGTCCAGCACCCGCCCCTGCACCGGCTTCACCACGTAGTCGTCCGCGCCGGACTCCAGCCCGACGACCACGTCGATGTCGTCGTTGCGCGCGGTCAGCAGGATGATCGGGAGCTGGTCGGTGCGGCGGATGCGACGGCACACCTCGAAACCGTCGATCCCGGGCAGCATCACATCCAGCACGATCAGGTCCGGGCGCTGCTCACGGAGCAGCTTCAGGCCGTCCTCTCCCGTCGCCGCGGTGGCCACACGGTGGCCCTGGCGTGACAACGAGAGTTCGAGGGCCGTGCGGATGGCGTCGTCGTCCTCGATCAGCAGCAGGAAAGGCACGGAGGCCATTCTGTCCCATGGGGGGACCGGAGTTCGACAGTTGGAGCGCTCCCACTGTTCCCGCCCTCTTCGACCGGTGCTTCCACCGGTGCTTTCACCCTGCTTCCACCGCGCTTCCCCCACCGCTCCACGACCCCTGTGACAGGCCTGTGACAGTCGGCGGACAGGTCCATGAAACTGCCCCGGCAATCTCATTGGCACAGGGAAAAGAACAGACTCCAACCGACGGGGGGCGCGAGATGAACGCACTGCACGGCACCACCTCAAGCGCAGTTGTCACGCGTCTCCACGACGTCACGCGGAGCACCGAGAAGTCCGGCGCCGTGAACGGGCGGGGGTGCGTGCGCGGCGCCGGGCGTCAGGTCAAGACCTCGTCCTACATGACGCTGGTCGAGAAGGAGAGCGCGGAAGCCGCGTTCACCGCCTACGTCCAGGAGCGCCGCGCCTCCCTGTACGCCACCGCCTACCACCTGACCGGCGACCGGTTCGAGGCCGAGGACCTGCTCCAGAGCGCGCTGTTCTCCACGTACCGCGCCTGGGACAGGATCAGCGACAAGGCGGCGGTCGGGGGCTACCTCCGCCGCACGATGACCAACCTGCACATCAGCGCCTGGCGCAGGCGCAAGCTCAACGAATACCCGACGGAGGAGCTCCCGGAGACGGCGGGCGACACCGACGCGATGCGCGGCACGGAACTGCGCGCGGTCCTCTGGCAGGCGCTCTCCCGCCTCCCCGAGACCCAGCGCACGATGCTCGTGCTGCGTTACTACGAGGGCCGTACCGATCCCGAGATCGCGGACATCCTCGACATCAGTGTCGGCACGGTGAAGTCCAGCATCTGGCGGTCGCTCCGCCGGCTGCGCGAGGACCAGGTCCTCAGCTTCGGCCGTGACGAGGAAGAGTCCTTCGGCGAACTGGTCGCCTGAGGGCAGTGGGGGGCCTGCCGTCTCGGGGGAGACGGCGGGAAGTGGGGGGAAGCACGGGGGCACGGGGGAAGGCACGGGGGGAAAGGCGAAGCGGCTCGAACAGGTCCGGGGGGTCCTGTACGAGCCGCTTCGTCGCGCTTCGTCGCACCTCTGTGTGTACGGCGTGGTGTACGGGGTGTACGGGCGTGCTCAACGGCCGCCGGCGGTGGGGGCGGCCGTGCTCCCGGCGGGTGCGGTCGCCGGTGCCGGAAGGACCACCGGCGCGGGGAGGGCCGCCGGGTCCGTGAGGGCCGCCGTCCCCCTCGTGACAGCGGCCTCGATACGGCTCAGCGCCTCCGCCTTCGCGCACGGGTGCGCGCCCAGGGCCGCCTGGCGGGCCACGATGCCCCGTTCCGCGCGCATCAGGCGCCAGCCCCGGCGCAGCAGGAACGGAACCGACTTACGGCCCTCCCGCAGATCGCGCACCAGACGGCGGCGGTACGTGGTCGAGGGGCGGCCCCGCAGGCACAGCGCGTCCGCCAGCAGGCCCAGCTCGCCGCAGCGGGCGACGATGTCGGCGGCGAAGATGCCCTCCGCGACGAACACCGGCGCGTGCCCGAGGTCGAACGCCTCCGTGTCCTCGCGTGAGCTGGTCGCGATCGAGTAGACGGGGACGGTCGTACGGCCCGTACGGCACAGCTCCACGATCGACGCGACAGCGGCGTCCGCGTCCCAGGACAGGGGCGAGTCCCAGTCGATGTCCGAACTGCCGGGGACCAGGGGGAGCGTCGGGTCGACGCCCTCCTTGTAGAAGTCGTCGAGGCGCAGCACGGGCAGGCCCGTACGGGCGGCGAGGGAGGACTTGCCGGAGCCGGAGGGGCCGGCCAGCAGCACGACCCGGGTCGGGTGCGGTTGGGGGCTCACGGGACACCAGTCTGGCGTACGGACCGCCGGAGGGGATCCCCGGGGAGGGTTCGGGATGAATTGTTGGTGTCGGAGAGGGCCGGTCAACTACGCTACGTGTCATTCCGACTACGTACACCACTCGGCCAGGCAGGAATCCCCATGGCACGTCACGCAGCCCCTACCTCTCCGCGCCGCGCGCTGCTGCGCGCCGGTCTGACCGTCACGGCGG
>NZ_WWJY01001109.1 GCF_009865405.1 Streptomyces sp. SID3212
ACGTAGGGGTGGGGGGTGCCGGGAGGGTAGTGACTCATCGAAGTTCCTTGTCTGACGTCCGCCTCATGGTTCCAGTCAAGCCGAAGGCGCTGAGACGGTACATAGTTGTAAAGCTCAGGTGCATGTCCCTGCGTCCAACCCCGCCTGCCGGGAGGCGGGTTCAGCGCGGCACGGTGGCCGGTTCGCGGTCGTCGCGCGCGCTCACGCCGAGGTTCTGGTGGATCTCCAGCGTGGCGGTGGAGCGGTTCAGGGTGATGTAGTGCAGGCCGGGGGCGCCCTCGGCGAGCAGCCGCTCGGCCATGGCCGTGGCGTGCTCGACCCCGATGCGGTGGCCGTCGGCGGGGTTGTCCCTGGCGGCTTCGAGGCGCTGGGCGAGGTGGTCGGGGAAGCGGGCGTCGCTGAGTTCGGCGAACCGGCGGATCTGCCGTACGTCGGTGGCGGGCATGATCTCCGGGATGATCGGGGTCGTGCAGCCGGCCGCCGCCAGCCGGTCGCGCAGTCTCAGGTAGTCGTCCACGTCGAAGAACATCTGGGTGATGGCGTAGTCGGCGCCCGCGCGGCACTTGGCGACGAAGTGGCGGATGTCGGTGTCCCAGTCGGCGGAGCGCGGGTGGCGCTCGGGGAAGGCGGCCACGCCGACCGTGAAGTCGCCCAGGTCCCTGATGAGGGTGACCAGTTCGCTCGCCTGGGCGAAGCCCTCGGGGTGGCGTACCCATTCGGCGCGCGGGTCGCCCGGCGGGTCGCCGCGCAGGGCGAGGACGTCGCGGATGCCGGCGTCCGCGTACTGGCCGATGATGTGGCGCAGTTCGGCGACGGAGTGGCCGACGGCCGTCAGGTGGGCGACCGGGGTGAGGGTGGTCTCGGCGGCGATGCGCTTGGTGACCTCGACGGTGCGGTCGCGTGAGGAGCCGCCCGCGCCGTACGTGACGGAGACGAAGGTGGGGGCGAGCGGTTCGATACGGCGGATCGCGTTCCAGAGGGTGCGTTCCCCGGCTTCGGTCTTCGGCGGGAAGAATTCGAAGGAGAACGAGCGCCGGCCTTCGGAGAGCAGCGCGCGGGGGCCGGGCTGGGGGTACGGCGGACGGTCTGCGGTCTCTGCCGCCATGGCGGAGGTCCTTCCTGAAGTCGGTCGAGGCACCTGTGAGTTCGCACAGTAGCCGCCGAGTGGCGCTGCGTTCCGCCGTGGCCGCATGGTGATCAGCGGTGTGTGGCCGCCCCCGTGGGGGTCAGCGGGTGCCGGCGCGCCCGCGGAGCAGGCACTCCTCCAGGAACGCCACCGCCCGGACGTGGTAGGCGCGGGCCGCGTGGCCGAGGCTGATGTTGTGGCCGGCTTCGGGCAGCCGCTCCACCGCGACGTGCGGGGCCGCGGTGAGGAGGGCCGTCATCTCGGCGAGGTCGTCGTCGCCGAGCCGCCACCACAGTTCGTGTTCCGCGAACGTCAGGCGTACGGGGATCGTGACGCGGCCGGCCAGGCGCGGGTACTGCGCGGGCCAGGAGGCGGTCTGGGCGGCCTCGTGCCGGGGGACGCGCTGGAGGAGGGAGCGGCTCGCCCGGAACGTACCGGGCGGATAGAGGTGCAGCGGCCCCCAGTTGAGCCGGGACGCGCCCCCGCCGAGGGTGTCGGGGAAGTGGCGGGCCTCGGGGTTGTACTGCCAGCCGCAGCCGTTGACGTCCAGGCCGAGCAGCGACCCGCCGGCTTCGGCGGCGGCCATGTGGAAGGCGACCTTGCCGCCGTCGGAGTGGGCGGCGAGGAAGAAGCCGGCGCCGGTGGGGTGGGTCTGGGCGAAGGCGGCGAGCGCGGTGTGCAGGACGACCGCCTGTTCGCCGAGGGAGTGGCCGTCCGGGAGCTGCCGCGCGGACAGCCCGTACCCGGGGCGGTCCAGCGCCAGTACGGTGTGGCCGAGCCGCGCGCCCAGGGTGAGCAGGGAGTTGAGCGGGTCGGTGAGGCCGTTGAAGTAGTCGGCGCACATGCCGCGGCCGTGCACGGCGACGATGACGGCGCGTGGTGCTCCGCCGGTGCCGTCGTGGACACCGGCGGGTTCGGCGAGCAGGCCGGACACCTGGACCCCGCCGGCGTCCAGGAGGATCGGCCGGACGGCGGGGACAAGGCTGAGGTCGGATCCGAGAACGGGGCCGAGGTCAGGAGCGGCGGCGGGGTCGGAGCCGAGGGCGGGGCCGGGCGGTGGCGTGGTGTCGGCCGGAGCGGTCATGGGTGCTGGTCTCCAGGAGCGGTACGGGACAGGGCGGTCAGGACGTGCGGGACGGTGGCCGGACCCTGGCACGGTCCAGGTCCTCCAGCCAGCCGGCCGCGCTGTCGGTGCGCAGCAGCGACGTACCGACCAGCAGACCCGCGAAGCCCGCGTCGAGCAGGCGTGCGGCGGCGACCGGGCTGTCGATGGCGCTGGCGCTCACCGGACACCGGGTACCGGACGCGCGGAGGGCGGGCAGCAGGGCCATGCTCCGGTCCAGGTCTCCGCGATCGCTCTCCTTGACCTTGATGTCCTTGTTGTTGACGGCGACGACACACTCGTCGGCGTGCGGCAGCCCGTCGAGTTCGGCCTCCTGGGTCACTTCCACGAAGGGGGTGAGGCCCTCGGCGAGGCAGCCGGAGATCAGGGTGCGCATGCTCGACCTGGGCAGCAGGGCGGCGGTGAGCAGGACGGCCGAGGCGCCCAGCTCCCTGGCGGCCCGCAGCTGGTCCTTGCGGGTGATGAAGTCCTTCTGGAGCAGGGGCAGATCGGTGAGCGCGGCGACGTCGCGGAGCAGGGCCGTCGTCCCGCCGAACCAGCGGCCCGTCACCACGGAAATACAGGGCGCGCCCGCGCGTTCGTACGATTCCACGATCGCGGCCGGGGTGCGTCCGCCGAGCAGGTCGTAGCCGTGCGCGTCACGCCGTTTGACCTCCATGACCAGCGGGCGCTCGGCGGCCAGCAGGGCTTCCAGGAAACGGGCGGTCATCTGGTCTCCTCCAGGAGAGGTACGGTCCGCCAGGCGCGGGCCAGGGCGGTGACGGCCGGCGCCGCGAGGCGTCCGTGGCCGTCGCGTGCCGCCGTGTCGACGTCGACGCCGCGGAACCCGGGGTGGCTCACGACGGCTTCGAGGCCGGGGCGGTGGGCGGGGGTGATGCCCCCGGCGAGCAGGAACGGCCGGGTGAGGCGGGGCAGCAGGTCCAGCACGTCGTCCGCGCGCAGGGCCTGTCCCGTGCTGCCGATCCGGCCGTCCTCGGTGGTGGTGTCGAGGAGGAAGAGGTCGGTGCCGGCCCGTTCGTACGCGCCGATCAGCGGGCGTTCCAGGCAGACGCCGTCGCGCAGGTGGAGCACCTTGACCAGCACCGCGTCGGGCAGGGCGGCGCGCAGCGCCCGGACCACGGAGGGCGGCTGGTAGGCGTGCAGCTGGAGCCAGCGGAGCCCGGTGCGGCGGGCCAGCGTGACGAGGGCGTCCGGGTCGCCGAGGAAGGTGACGAGGACCGGTTCGAGGCGGCCGGTGGCGTGGGCGGCGGTGACCAGGCCGGCCAGCCGGTCCTCGGGCAGGTCCGCGTGGCCGCCGGGCACCCCGTGCCAGAGGCCGGCGCAGGTGGCCCCGTGGGCGGCGAGCAGGGCGATGTCGGCGAGTTCGGTGGCTCCGCAGACCTTGAGGACGCCGGCCGGCACGCTCACTGGCCGAGGCCCATCATCGAGGCGATGCGGTTGTACTGGATCTCGCTGGTGCCGGAGTAGATGGTGCCGGCGACGGCGTTGCGTACGTCCTTCTCCAGGCCGTACTCGGTCATGTAGCCGTGTCCGCCGAAGAGCTGGACGGCGGTCAGGCTGGTGGCGAGGTTGGATTCGCTGGTGAGGAGTTTGGCGATGGCGAGGTCGGTCGTGACGTTCTCGCCGGCCGCGAGGCGCTCACCGGTGTCGTACAGCCATTTGGAGGCCGTCTCCAGCCGGATCTTCGCGTCGACGATCTTGTTCGCGACGGACTGGTAGGAGCCGATGGTCTTCCCGAAGGAGCGGCGGGTCCTCGCCTGCTCGACGAGGCGGCCGAGGCGGTACCGCATCTCCCCCACGTTGACGACGAAGGAGTAGAGGATCTCGCGCTTCATCACGTGGTCGAGCACGAGGAACCCCCCGCCGACGCGGCCGAGGACCTGGGTGGCGGGAACGCGGCAGTCGTCGAAGTAGAGCTCGCTGATGGGTGAGGTGCGCAGGCCCATCTTCTTGGTGGGTTTTCCGATGACGAGGCCGGGGGTGTCCCGGTCCACGAGGAACGCGGTGACGCCGAGGGCTCCGCCGTCCGGGCGCGTACGCGCGTAGACGACGACGACGTCGGCGACCGGCCCGTTGCTGACGAAGATCTTGCCGCCGTTGAGGACGAAGTGGTCGCCGTCCCGGACGGCCCGGGTGGTCATCGCCATGGCGTCCGAGCCGCTCTCCGCCTCGGTGATCGCGTGGGCGCCGATCGTCTCGCCGGAGCAGACCCCGGTGAGGTACTTCTCTTTCTGGGCCGCCGTGCCGAACTGCTCCACGGGGACACCCGTGCTGGCCATGGTGGTGGTGACCGAGAAACTCAGCCCCGAGTCGCGGCAGTTCTCGCCCAGGCCTTCGAGCACGTGCATGGTGGTGAGCAGGGACTGTCCAAGGCCGCCCCACTCCTCCCCGAAGGGCAGTCCGAGAATGCCGGTCTCCCGGATCAGCTTCCACTTGTCCCAGGAGAACGTGGCCTGTTCGTCCTGTTCGATGTGGCCGGCGCTGAGGGCCTCGCCCCACCGTGCCAGGCCCTCGCGCAGGTCGGTCTGATCGGCGTTCCAGCGGATCACGGCGAGCCTTTCGATGTACGTACGGACCGTGCGGGTCTGGGGTGGATCAGTAGGCGGAGGAGCTGTGTTCGTCGAGCTGGTGCACCTCGTCGCCCTGGAGGGCCGGCGAGAAGACGCACACCAGGCGGAGGTCCTCGTGCGGGCTCGCCACGAGGTAGTGGGGATCGTTCTCGTTGAGGGAGTACAGGACGCCCGGCGTGAGCGCGTGGGACGTGCCGTCGAGCTCGATCACCTCGCCGGAGCCCTCGATGCAGTAGCAGGTCTCCAGGTGGTTGCGGTACTGGAGGCGGGACTTGGTGCCGGCGCGCACGGTGGTGTCGGTGACGCTGTAGTCGAGGCCGTCCGCGGCCGTGAGGAAGCGACGGCTCAGGCCGTTGCCCCATTCGACGGTCTTGACGTTCTCCAGGTCACGGATAATCATGTTCAACTCCCTGTTCTCTCGGGTGTGTTGGTTGGGATGGGAGAGACGGACCGGACGAAGTCGCGGAAGGCCCGGACGACGTCGTCGCCCTGGTCGAGTGCCTGCTCGATCGTGGCGACGCCGGCGGAACCGATGATCACGCCATCGGCGCCGCAGGCGCGTACGGCTTCCACGTCCTGTCTGGTCCTGACCCCGAAGCCGACGGCTATCGGGGACGTCGTGTGCGCCCGGAGAGCGGTGACCGTGCCGGCCAGGTCCGCGTGGCCGGTGGCCGGCGCGGTTCCGCTGCGTCCGTAGTGGGCGACGAGATAGAGGTAGGCGGTGGCCTGGGCCGCCGCCTCCGCCCGGGTGGCGGGCGGGCTCTGCTGGTAGCAGGTGGTGACGACGGGCAGCCCCGCCTCGCGGGCGGCGGCCAGGTGGGC
>NZ_WWJY01001110.1 GCF_009865405.1 Streptomyces sp. SID3212
CCGTCCTGCTCTTCCTTCTTGACGCGAAGCGCTTCCGCGGTGCGGACGAACTTCGAGGGAAGCGCCTGGAAGAGGGAGGCAGCCTGGGACTGCTTGCCCTTCATGGCACCTGCCAGCTTGGAGAGCAGAACCTCGCGGGACTCGAGGTCCGCAAGCTTCTTGAACTCGTCCGCGGACAGTGCCTTGCCGTCAAGGACACCGCCCTTGATGACGAGATTCGGGTTGTCCTTGGCGAAGTCACGAAGACCCTTCGCCGACTCCACCGGGTCACCGGTGACGAAGGCAACCGCCGTCGGACCCGCGAACAGGTCGTCCAGCGTGTTGATCCCGGCCTCGTTGGCCGCGATCTTGGTCAGCGTGTTCTTCACCACGGAGTACTGGGCGTTCCCACCGAGAGAACGGCGCAGCTCCTTGAGCTGCGCCACGGTGAGACCCCGGTACTCGGTCAGCACAGCGGCGTTCGAACTGCGGAACTTGTCCGTCAGCTCGGCCACCGCGGCAGCCTTGTCGGGCCTTGCCATGAGCGTCGGCCTCCTTCCGGGTGATGAGGACCGCTCTCGGAAGGGGCTGAACGAACGAAACGCCCCGGCGCGGGTGCACGGGGCGCGACCCCGGCCGCACGGCGGGGGCCGCGTGCCGAAGCTCTCCAACGTGACCTGCGCAGGCCGTCCGCAGTTAGCGGATCCTTCGGCCGCCGGACTCGGTGACGAGCGCACGGCGGCAACCAGCGGTCTTTGGCTTCGGCACGACAGTAGGGAAACCGGTCGTAACCGGCAAATCCGCTCCGGTGGGGGTTTCGGTGCCGTTCGCACGCCACAACAGGCCCTCGTACGGTACGAGTTGGCGGACGCCGCCGCGTCGGTGAGAGGCCCCGCCCGCCGGCCGGCGCCCGCCACGATCACCCGATCGAGACTCCTGTTCGACCCGCGACCGACCGGACCGGGCTGCGCGTCATGAGACGGTCGAATCCTGGGGAATCCCGTCCGGCGGCGGAGGTTCGCGGCTACGCTCGACACCTGACCAGCGCACTGTTCGAAGAGGGGAGCGTGGATGGTGCCCGGGGCCGAGCGGCCGGTCGTTCTTCCTTTGCTCGAACGTGAATCGGAGCTGGCTTCGGCGACGCGGGCCGTGGACGCGTTGTGCGGGACCGCTCCCGCCGGCGGTCTGCTCGTCTACCGGGGCGCCGCCGGGCTCGGGAAGACCGCGTTGCTCAACGAGGTACGGCGGTTCGCGGCGGGGCGGTGTGCCGTGTGGTCCGCGCGTGGCGGCGAGACGGTCACGTCCGTTCCCTTCCACGGTGTACGGCAACTCCTGCAACCCGCCCTCATGGCCGGTGAGTCCGGGGGCGCGACGGCGGGGGAGACCCTCGACGCGCGTGAACTGCTCGGCGACCGGTACGAGATCGTCGGTCCCGCCCTCGGGATAACCCCGCCCGGCACCCAGCACGCCGACCCGCAGGGTGTCAGGGACGGACTCGACGTCCTGGTCGACCGGCTCGCCGAGGTGCACGGACCGCTCCTGCTCGTCATCGACGACGCGCACTGGGCCGATCTGGAGACCCTCGCGTGGCTCGCGTCCTTCGCGGGGCGGCCGCCCGGCGGACCGCCCGTCCTCGTGGTGGTCGCGTACCGCACCGAAGAGGCCGTCGGCGAGACCGCGCGGCACCTCCAGACGCTCGGGACCGCCGCCCGGCTGCGTGTCTCCCTGCGCGCGCTCACCCCCGACGCCACCGCCGAGCTGACCCGCGCCACCCTGGGCGAGGACGCCGACGACCCGTTCTGCCGTGAGGTGTGGGCCGTCACCGGCGGCAACGCGTACGAAACCGTCGAACTGCTCGCCAAGGTCCAGGACAGCGGACTGGCCCCCGCCGAGGAGTCGGCGAGCGCCCTGCGCGCCCTCGGTGCCTCCGCGCGCGGCAAGGGCCTCGTCGCCCGGCTGGAGGAACTGGGCGCGAACACCACCAAGTTCGCCTGGGCGGCGGCCGTCCTCGGTACGGACATCTCCCTCGACCTGGCCATCTCCCTGTCGGGCCTCGGGTGGGACGAGGCCGCCGAATGCGCCGAACGGCTGCGCGTGGCCCGGATCCTGGAGGGCACCGACCCGCTGGAGTTCGTCCACCCGCTCATCGCGGGAGCCGTCTACCGCGCCATCCCGCCGGCCATGAGGACCGCGTTGCACGGCCGCGCCGCCTGGGCCGTCTCCCGCAGCGGCCGGGGAGCCGCCGCCGCCGCGCCGCACCTCCTCGAAGTCCACCCGGACAACGACGCGGAGCTGGTGGGCCAGTTGCGCGAAGCCGCCGCCGAGAACCTCGCCGTCGGCGCACCCGACGCCGCGCGGCGCTGCCTCGAACGCGCCCTGTTGGAACCGCCGTTGCCCGCCGTCCGGGCACGGGTGCTGTACGAACTGGGCTGTGCCACCCTGCTCACCTCCCCGGCCACCACCGTCGGCCATCTGCGCGCCGCTCTCGACAGCCCCGACCTCGACCCCGCACTCCGCGTCGACGTGGTGTTCCGGCTGGCGCAGGCCCTCACGCACAACAACCAGACCGGCGAGGCCGCGCAGGTCGTAGCCGAGGAGGTCGCCCGCGCCGAGCCGGGCCGGGACCGGCTGCGGTTGCAGGCCGCGCACTTCCTCTGGGAGGGCGTACGGGCCGTGGAGGACAACGGCCCCGCCCGCTCCGGGCGGCTGAGCGAGGTGGCCCGTACGCTCACCGGCCGCGACAACACCGAACGTGTTCTGCTGATGCTGCGGGCCTTCGACGGTACGGCCCGGGGCGAGAGCGCCGAGGAGATCGTCCAGATCGGTGAACGGGCCCTGCTGGACGGGCGGTTGGCGCCCGGCGTCGGCTGGGCCGACCCCGCGTGGGGCTTCGAGGCCCCGGCCCTGCTCGGCCTGTCGTACGCGTTCGCCGACCGGCTCGACCAGGCGGAGAGCCTGTTCACGGAAGCGCTGCGGGCCTTCGAGATCTCCGGCTGGAGCGGCGGCCACCTCGCCTTCGCCCACGCGCTCGTCGGGTACGTGCACCGCAGGCGCGGCCGGCTCGACGAGGCCGAGACGTACCTGCGCGAGAGCCTGCGGCTCGCCGACCGCGTCGGCGACGGCCTCCCGATGCACTGGGACGCGGCCTGCATGCTCATCGACACCCTCCTCGCGCGGGGCCACGTCGAGGCGGCCCACGAGGCGGCGGAGCGCCACGCGTTCGCCCCGCCGTACTCGTCCTCGATCGTCATCCCCGACGCCCAGTCCGTCCGGGGCCGGCTGCTCCTCGCCCAGGGTCGGCACGACGAAGCCGTCGCCGAACTCGAAGCGGCGGGGCGGGCGTTGACGGCCCGGGGCCGGCACAACATCGTCATGGCGCCCTGGGCGTGCGACCTCGCGCGGGCGCTCGCGCACACGGACCCGGTCCGCGCGGCGGAGCTGGCCAGGTACGCCCGCGACCGCGCCGAACGCTTCGGTACGGACACCGCCATCGGTGTCGCCCTGAGCTGCGAGGCCTCGTTGAAGGAGGGCCCGGAGGCGGTGAGCCTCCTCGCGCACGCCGTGGAGCATCTCGACGCCTCGCCCTGCGCGTACGAACGGGCCGTCGCCCGCGTCGAGTACGGGATCGCCGCCCGCCTCCCCGTCGAACTCGGCCGCGGTCTGGAACTCGCGAGGCGCTGCGGTGCCGACGGACTGGTGGCGCGGGCGGAGCAGGCCATGGCGGGCATCCGCTGAGCCGACGGGCTGATCTCATCTCGCTGACTCACACGCCGACTTCTCGGGCCGACCTCATGTGGGCCGATCCCGGCCGGGGCGGGCCCGCCCCGGCCGGTAGGCTCGGTGCGGAGACCGTGGAAGCGCAGAGCAGGAGATCAGCGACGTTGTCCGAGAAGCCGGGCCCCACCGAACCCGCCCCCCTGCGGGCCGACTGCGGCAACTGCTTCGGGCTGTGCTGCGTCGCCCTGACCTTCTCGGTCTCCGCGGACTTCCCCGTCGAGAAGAAGGCCGGGGACCCCTGCCACCACCTCCGCGACGACTCCCGCTGCGGCATCCACGACCGCCTGCGGACCCAGGGCTACCAGGGCTGCACGGTGTACGACTGTTTCGGCGCCGGACAGCGGGTCTCCCAGGTCACCTTCGAGGGCCGGGACTGGCGGCAGTCACCCGGGACCGCCGGCCGGATGTTCGCCGCGCTGCCCGTGATGCGCCAGCTCCACGAACTCCTCTGGTACCTGACCGAAGCCCTCACGCTCGCGCCCGCCAGATCCGTGCACGCCGAGATCCGCTCCCTTCTGGCCGCGACCGAACGCCTGGCCGGGAGCGACCCCGACACGCTGCTGGAGATCGACGTCGCCGCGCACCGGGCGCGGGTCAATCCCCTGCTGCTGCGGACGAGTGAGCTGGTACGGGCCCAGGTCCGCGGCAAGAGGAAGAACCGCAGGGGAGCCGACCTGTTCGGGGCGAAACTCAAGGGCGCCGATCTGCGCGGGGCCGACCTGAGGGGCGCGTACCTGATCGCCGCCGACCTGCGCGGCGCCGACCTGCGGCTCGCCGATCTGATCGGCGCGGACCTGCGGGACACCGATCTGCGCGGCGCCGATCTGACCGGCGGCATCTTCCTCACCCAGAGCCAGGTGAACGCCGCGAAGGGCGACTCCGGCACCGCGATCCCGCCGACGCTGGTGCGCCCCGCGCACTGGTAGCGCACCGGCGGCGTGCTCCGGATGCCTGATTCGGTGACGGGCTTCAGGGGCGGGCTTCAGCAGCGGCGCGGCCTGCGCCGGGCCGCGCGGACGCCGAAGAGGGCGAGCGCCGCGAGGACCGCCGCGCCGATGACCAGCATCGGCATGAGGTACGAGGACCCGCCGGACCCGCCCGACCCGGCGGCGGCAGC
>NZ_WWJY01001111.1 GCF_009865405.1 Streptomyces sp. SID3212
GCCGCGAAGCCGGCCGGTTTGAGCAGGAGCCGCGTCGGCGCCCGGAGCCGCAGGTGGCAGGGGGCCTCGGTCCAGGCCGGGCGGCCGGCCGGACAGCCCGGTACTGTCCGGACCGGAAAAGCTCTCGTCCGCAGCTGCGAGGCGACCCGGATCCGCCGACCGTCCGGCCCCTTGGACCGCGCTTCCCTCCGGACCGGACGAAAGCTTGCCGTCCGAGACCGAAGACCGGCCGCCCGGGACCATCGGCGGTATGGGCCCTTGGCCCGCGCCCCGTTGTGAGGCGGGCGGCCTCGTGCCGTCGCGGGGCGGCCGGCCGCCGTCCCGTGTCGTCCAGGGGGCGGGGACCTCAGGGGTGCTCGAAGACGGGGCCGTCGTCGTCGGCGCGGCAGCGTTTTCCGCCGGGGCGGCGGGCGAATCGCCCGGCCGTGGCGCCGGGACCTTTGCCGCCGGCTCGTCGTCGGCACGCGGCGGAATCGGGGGCATCGGCGGCGGTGGTATCCGGGGCGGATTCACGGGCGGCGGGGCGTGGGGCGGGCGGGGTGGTACGGGGGCGCGTTGTGCCTCGGTGCTCATCCGGCCCCCATGTCCTCATCCGGTGCGCGGCTGGTCGCATGCCGATCGGCCTTGCGGGGCAGGCCCGTTCATCGCCGCGTGGGCGTCACTCTACGGGCTGGCGCGGGCCCGGCGGGAACAGGAACGCGGGCCGGGGGGACGTCGGGGAGGTTCTGCCCAGAACATCCCCCCTACCGATCGGTAATCCGGTCTGGCAAGCTCGGCGCATGAATCCGCGCGCCACTGACCGGGCCCGGTACGACCGGGCCACCGCCCCTCTCGACGCGCCGCTCGCGCTCGTCGATCTCGCCGCGTTCGACGCCAACGCCGACGACCTCCTGCGCCGCGCGGGCGGCAAACCCGTCAGGGTCGCGAGCAAGTCGGTACGCTGCCGGGCGCTGCTCGAACGGGTGCTGGCAAGGGACGGCTTCGCGGGGATCATGTCGTTCACGCTCGCCGAGTCGCTGTGGCTGGCACGCGCCGGGTTCGAGGACGTCCTCCTCGCCTACCCGTCCGCCGACCGCGCCGCGTACGCGCAGCTCGCCGCGGACCCCAAGCTCGCCGCCGCCGTCACCGTCATGATCGACGACCCGGCCCACCTGGAACTCATCGACGCGGCCCGCGACGGCGGCACCGAGGAGATCAGGGTCTGCCTCGAACTGGACACCTCCCTGCGGATGCTGGGCGGTCGCGTCCGCATCGGCGCCCTCCGCTCGCCGCTCCGCGAGCCCGCCCAGCTGGCCGAGCTGGCCAGGTCCGTCGTGCGCCGGCCGGGCTTCCGGCTGGTCGGCCTGATGGCGTACGAAGGTCATGTGGCGGGCGTCGGCGACTCCGTGGCCGGCCGGCCGTTCCGCTCCCGGGCCGTACGGCTCATGCAGTCCGCCGCCCGCAAGGAGCTGGCCGAGCGCCGCGCCGCCGTGGTGCGCGCGGTCCGGACCGTCGCGCCGGACCTGGAGTTCGTCAACGGCGGCGGCACCGGCAGTGTGCAGCACACCGCCGCCGAGGACGCGGTCACCGAGATCGCCGCGGGGTCGGGCCTCTACCAGCCGCGGCTCTTCGACAACTACACCTCGTTCAGCGGCCGGCCCGCCGCCCTGTTCGCCCTGCCGGTCGTCCGCAGGCCCGGCGTCGGCGTGGTGACCGTCCTCGGCGGCGGCTACCCCGCGTCCGGCGCGCCGGGCCGGGACCGGCTGCCCGTCCCGTACCTGCCGGAAGGCCTGCGGTACGACGCGCAGGAAGGCCCCGGCGAGGTGCAGACCCCGCTCCTCGGCTCCGCCGCCGACGATCTGCTGATCGGCGACAAGGTGTGGTTCCGGCACGCCAAGGCCGGTGAACTCTGCGAGCGCTTCGACACGTTGCACCTCGTGGAGGACGACCGCGTGGTCGCGAGCGTGCCCACGTACCGCGGTGAGGGCCTCACCTTCCTCTGATTCCTCTGACACGAAGGCGGGCCGGTCCCGGGGCACGGGGCCGGCCCTCCCCCGCTACACCGGCGTCACGTACGCCCCGGAAATCCCCCCGTCCACCAGGAAGTCCGACGCGTTCACGAACGACGAGTCGTCGCTCGCCAGGAACGCGACCGCCGCCGCGATCTCGTCCGCCTCCGCGAACCGGCCCAGCGGGATGTGCACCAGGCGGCGTGCCGCCCGCTCGGGGTCCTTCGCGAACAGCTCCTGGAGCAAGGGGGTGTTGACGGGCCCGGGGCACAGCGCGTTGACGCGGATGCCCTCGCGGGCGAACTGGACGCCCAGTTCACGGGACATCGCCAGCACGCCGCCCTTGGACGCGGTGTACGAGATCTGCGAGGTCGCCGCGCCCATCCGGGCCACGAACGACGCCGTGTTGATGATCGACCCCTTCCCCTGGCGCCGCATGTAGGGGATCGCGGCCTTGCAACACAGGTACACGGAGGTCAGGTTGACCTCCTGGACCCGCCGCCAGGCGTCGAGGCCCGTGGTGAGGATCGAGTCGTCCTCCGGCGGTGAGATGCCCGCGTTGTTGAAGGCGATGTCGACGCTGCCGTACGTCTCGTACGCCGTCCTGAACAGCGCCTCGACCTCGTCGGCGTCGGTGACGTCGACCCGTACGAACGTGCCGCCCGCCTGCTCGGCGGCGGCTTTGCCCGCCGTCTCGTCGATGTCGCCGCAGACGATGTGCGCGCCCTCGGAGGCGAGGCGGCGCGCGGTGGCGAGGCCGATGCCGCTGCCGGCTCCGGTGATGACGGCGGTACGGCCGATCAGGCGCCGGCAGACGGGCGCTTCGCTCGGGGCGCTCAGGGCGGCGCTCTGGGGGTCGGTCATGGTGGGCTCAGGCCTCCGTGCTGATGAAGACGTTCTTGGTTTCCGTGAAGGCCGCGAGGGCGTCGGGGCCCAGTTCGCGGCCGAGTCCGGACTGCTTGTAGCCGCCGAACGGCGTCCCGTAACGGACGCTGCTGTGGGAGTTGACCGACAGGTTGCCCGCCGCGACGGCCCGCGAGACGCGCAGGGCGCGGCCCACGTCCCGGGTCCAGATGGACCCGGCGAGGCCGTAGTCCGTGGCGTTGGCCAGCCGGACGGCGTCCTCCTCGTCGTCGAAGGGCAGGACGACGGCGACCGGTCCGAAGACCTCGTCCGTCGCGACCGGGGAGCCGGCGTCCTGGTCGGTGAGGACGGTCGGCGGGAACCAGAAGCCGGGCCCGTCCGGCGCGTTGCCCCGGATGCCCGCGGCGCCCTCGGGGACGTACGACCGTACGCGCTCCAGCTGGACCGCCGAGATCAGCGGGCCCATCTGGGTCTTCTCGTCGGAGGGGTCGCCGACGACGACCGACTCGACGGCGGGGGCGAGGAGTTCGAGGAACCGCTCGTGGACCTCCCGCTGGACGAGGACGCGGGTACGGGCGCAGCAGTCCTGGCCGCTGTTGTCGAGGAACGCCATCGGGGCGGTGGCGGCGGCGAGGGCGAGATCGGAGTCGGCGAAGACGATGTTCGGGCTCTTGCCGCCGAGTTCGAGGGTCACGCGCTTCACCAGGCCGGCGCTCCTGGCCATGATCTGCTTGCCGATCCGGGTGGATCCGGTGAACACGATCTTGGCGACGCCCGGGTGTTCGACCAGCGCGTTGCCCGCGACGGGGCCCGCGCCGGGCAGCACTTGGAAGAGGTGCTCGGGAAGGCCTGCTTCCAGGGCGAGTTCGGCCAGGCGCAGCGCGGTGAGCGGGGTGGTCTCGGCGGGTTTGAGGAGGACGGCGTTGCCGGCCGCGAGGGCCGGGGCGGTGCCCCAGGCGGCGATCGGCATGGGGAAGTTCCAGGGGGCGACGACGCCGACCACGCCGAGGGGTTCGAGGAGGGTGATGTCGAGGCCGCCGGCGACCGGGATCTGACGACCCATCAGCCGTTCGACTCCTCCGGCGGAGTAGTCGAGGAGGTCGCGGACGTTGCCGGCCTCCCAGCGGGCGTTGCCGATGGTGTGGCCCGCCTCGGTGACCTCCAGGAGGGCCAGTTCCTCGGTGTGGGCGTCGACCGCGGCGGCGAAGCGGCGCAGCAGCCGCGCGCGGTCGGCGGGGGCCGC
>NZ_WWJY01001112.1 GCF_009865405.1 Streptomyces sp. SID3212
CCCCGGCCGGCGCGTCGCGGCGCCGGGGGCCGCGACGCGCCGGCCGGGGAGGCCGAGGGGGTACGGACGGGGGCACTCACTGCTGCTCCTTGCCGACCTTCTCGGCGAGCGCCTGCGAGGTCTTGAGGGCGTCCGCGACGGACTGCTTGCCCGCGATGGCGGCGCTGATCTCCTGCGAGACCTTCGTGCCGAGGTCGGTGAACTCCGGGATGTCGACGAATTGGATGCCGACCGTGGGCCGGGGCTGGGTGCCCGGGTTGGTCGGGTTGGCCGAGGTGATGGCCTGCTGGGTCACGTCGGCGAAGGCCGCCGCGTCCTTGAGGTAGTCCGGGTTGGCGTAGGTCGAGGCGCGCTTGCCGGCGGGCACGTTGGGCCAGCCGATCTTCTCGCCGACGAGGTTCTCGTACTCCTTGCTGGACGCCCAGGAGATGAACTTCCAGGCGCTCTCGTCCTTGGTGGACGCCTTCTGCATGCCCCAGGCCCAGGTGTAGAGCCAGCCGGAGCTCTCGGTCTTGTCGACCGGCGCGGGTACGTAGCCGATCTTGCCCTTGACCGGGGAGTCGGCGGCCTCCAGCGAGCCGGCGCCGGCGGTGGCGTCGTACCACATGGCTGACTTGCCCTGTGTCATGTTGTTGAGGCACTCGGAGTAGCCGGACTGTGCCGCGCCCGCCTCGCCGTGCTCGCGGACGAGGTCGACGTAGAACTGGGTGGCCTTGGTGAACTCGGGCGAGGTGAGCTGCGCCTCCCAGTCCTTGGTGAACCAGGTGCCGCCCATGGTGTTCACGACGGTCGTCAGCGGGGCGATGACCTCGCCCCAGCCGGGCAGCCCGCGCAGGCAGATGCCCTTCATGCCGCTCTTCGCGCCGTCCGCCTTCGCGGCGAGGTCGGCGACCTGCTGCCAGGTGGGCTTGGGCGGCATGGTCAGGTTCTTCTCGGCGAAGATGTCCTTGCGGTACATGAGGAACGACGACTCGCCGTAGAACGGTTCGCCGTAGAGCTTGCCGTCGGCGGCGGTCAGCGAGTCCTGGAGGGGCTTGAGGATGTCGGGCTGGTCGAAGGCCTTGTCCTTCTTGACGTAGTCGTCCAGCGGGTGCAGCCAGCCGTTCTTGGCGAAGAACGGGACCTCGAAGTTGCTGATGGTGGCGACGTCGTACTGGCCGGCCTGCTCGGAGAAGTCCTGGCTGATCTTGTCGCGGACGTCGTTCTCGGGCAGGACGGTGAAGTTGACCTTGATCCCGGTGTCCTTGGTGAAGTGGTCCGCGGTGAGCTTCTGCAACTCGACCATCTGCGGGTTGTTCACCATCAGGACGTTGATCGAGTCGCTCCCGCCGGAGGAGCTGCCCCCGCCGGCTCCGCTGCACCCCGCGAGCAGGGCCGCCAGGGCGGCGCCTGCTCCCACACGGACGCTGATTCCACGTCGTCTTTTCTGGACGGACATGAGTTGTCTCCTGATCACTTCGTTGTGAGGGGGTTCGGGGTGTGCGGACCCGCGTCCCGGCCGGGCCGAGGCGGCGCGGCGGGTACGGAACGGAGAGGGCCGGTGGGTGTCAGACGCGGATGACCTGCGGTCCGAGGAGGGAGTACCGCTGAGCCTCCGCCGAGGGCAGGCCCGCGTCCGTGACGATGGATTCAAAGTCGGCGACCTCGGCGAACCGGCAGAAGCTCACCGCGCCGAACTTGGTGTGGATCCCGGCGAAGACCCGGCGCCTGGAGCTGCGCATGGCTTGCGCCTTGACCTCGCTGACGGCCGGATCCGGGGTGGTGAGGCCGTACTCGCGGGAGATCCCGTTGGCTCCGACGTACGCCAGGTCGATGACGAACTCGGAGAGCATACGCGTGGTCCAGTGGTCCACCGTGGCCATGGTGGAGCCCCTGACCCGGCCGCCGAGGAGCAGCACCGCGATCTTCTCCGCGTCGGCGAGCGCGGTCGCCACCGCGAGGGAGGCGGTGACGACGGTCAGGGACCGGTCGCGGGGCAGCGCCTCGGCGACGAGCTGCGGGGTGAAGCCCTCGTCGACGAAGACGGTCTCCGCGTCGCCGAGGAGATCGGCGGCGGCGGCCGCGATCCGGGACTTCTGCGGGACGAGACGGGTGGTCCGTACCGCGAGGGTCGTCTCGAAGCCGGCCGACTCCACCGGGTAGGCGCCGCCGTGGGTGCGCCGTACCAGGCCGTGTTCCTCCAGGGCGTGCAGGTCGCGCCGGACGGTCTCCTTGGCCACCGAGAGCTTCGAGGCGAGATCGGTGACGTCGACCGCCCCGGCACGGCGGGCGATCTCCAGGATTTCTCGTCGGCGTTCGTCGGTGTCCACGACACACACTTCCCTGCTCCGCTGCGGCTCGGGCTCAGCACCCGTTCGGGCTCATGCGTCGTTTGTACAAGCAAGGGCCCCACGGCGACCAGGTTCTTCACCGAGGCGACTGTGCCCGTTCATGCCCGCTTCGCCGGGAGCGTTGTCGCAGGTCACGCCCGCGACAACGGCTGTTGTCGCGCGGATCACCGCCCGATTCGGTACCGTCCCGTGCCCGAACGGAGCCCGAACCGGAATCCCCTTTCCCCACAACCGGACCGGTTACACGAGAAGCCGCTCACATCGGGCCCTGCCCGTTCGGACACGATCCGGCAATCACGTCGCGCGTACGGCGGGAACACGACACGATGCGGGAGGCCCGGAATGCGGATGACTCCGGGCACCTTGAGGATCGACGTAACGAGCTCACGCTCGGCACAGGCTCACGCTCGGCGTAACAGACTCACAACTTTCAGGAGCGCTTCCATGAGTGGTACCGCCCAGATCGGCGTCACGGGGCTCGCGGTGATGGGCCGCAACCTGGCCCGCAACTTCGCGCGCAACGGTCTCACGGTCGCCGTGCACAACCGCACCGCCGCGAAGACCCGGGCCCTGGTCGAGGAGTTCGGCGACGAGGGCACCTTCGTGCCCGCGGAGAGCGCGGAGGAGTTCGTCGCGGCCCTGGAGCGCCCCCGCCGCCTGATGATCATGGTGAAGGCCGGGGACCCGACGGACGCCGTGATCCGGGAGTTCGCCCCGCTGCTGGAGGAGGGCGACGTCATCATCGACGGCGGCAACGCCCACTTCGCCGACACCCGCCGCCGCGAGAAGGAGCTGCGCGAGCGCGGCATCCACTTTGTCGGGGTGGGGGTCTCGGGCGGCGAGGAGGGCGCGCTGCACGGCCCGAGCATCATGCCGGGCGGCTCCGCCAAGTCGTACGAATCCCTCGGCCCGCTGCTGGAGAAGATCGCGGCGAAGGCACCGGACGGGGCGCGTACGGTCGCGCACATCGGCCCGGACGGCGCGGGCCACTTCGTGAAGATGGTGCACAACGGCATCGAGTACGCCGACATGCAGCTCATCGCGGAGGCGTACCACCTGCTGCGGTCCGTCGCGGGCTACTCCCCCGCGAAGATCGCCGAGACGTTCCGTACGTGGAACACCGGCCGGCTCGACTCGTACCTGATCGAGATCACCGCCGAGGTACTCGCCCATACGGATGAGGCGACCGGCAAGCCGTTCGTGGACGTCGTGGTCGACCAGGCCGAGCAGAAGGGCACCGGCCGCTGGACGGTCCAGATCGCCCTCGACCTGGGGGTGCCGGTCTCCGGGATCGCCGAGGCGGTCTTCGCGCGGGCCGTCTCCGGCCACGCGGCGCTGCGCGAGGCGTCGCGCGGGCT
>NZ_WWJY01001113.1 GCF_009865405.1 Streptomyces sp. SID3212
CCCCTCGACCTGACCCGCCCCCTCGCGAGCGTCACCGCGGACCCCGGGGCGGGGACGCGGATCGCCGGCCCGGCGACCGCCGAGGCAGCTGTGCGCCGGGGACTGCTGGCCGGGGCCGGACTGCTCGCCTCCGAACAGCTCGGGATCGCCGAGTGGTGCCTGGAGGAAACCGTCAGGCACACCCGGGAGCGCCACCAGTTCAACCGTCCCGTCGGCTCGTTCCAGGCGCTCAAGCACCGGATGGCGCAGCTCTGGCTCCAGGTCGTCTCGGCCCGCGCCGCCGCCCGTAACGCGGCCGACGCCCTCGCCACCGGCAGTCCCGACGCGCCGCTCGCCGTGGCCGTCGCCCAGGCGTACGCCGGGCGGGTCGCGGTCCACGCGGCCGAGGAGTGCGTGCAGTTGCACGGCGGTACGGGCATGACGTGGGAGCACCCCGCCCACCTCTACCTCAAGCGGGCGAAGGCCGACGAGATCGCCCTGGGCACCCCGGGCCACCACAAGCAGACCCTGGCGCGGCTGACGAACCTCCCGGCACCTCGCTGACCCGCCGGCCCGGAGCGCGGGGACCGGCCCTTCCGGCCCCCGCGCTCCGTCGGTGCGCGTCCCGCCACCGCCCCCCACCCAACGGGCAGTTGTCGAGCGGCCGAACACTTCACGCTCCGTGTTTTCCGCCCTGCCGCGGGAGCCGATACTCACCGGGACCGCCCCACCGCGTCCCCACGGAGCCCCCATGCCCCTCACCACGCGCCGCAGAGCCGTCAGCACGTTCGCCGCCGCACTCACGGCGGTGGTCGCGGCCCCCGCGTACGCCCACGCCGCACCCGAAGCAGCCGCCGCCACAGGGAAGGACATCCCCCGAACCGGCCCCGGAGCACGGCCGTTGGCCCACGCCCACGCCCACAACGACTACCTCCACCCCCGCCCCCTCCACGACGCGCTGGACCACGGCTTCACCAGCGTCGAGGCCGACATCTTCCTCGTCGACGGCGAGCTGCTCGTCGCCCACGAGGCCGCGGACCTCGACCCGGCCCGTACGCTGCGCTCGCTCTACCTGGACCCGCTGCGCTCCCGCGTCCGGGCCCACCACGGCTCCGTGTACCCGGGGCACCACCGGCCCGTACAACTCCTCATCGACATCAAGAACGACGGCGCCGCCGCCTACGCCGAACTGCACCGCCAACTCACCCCGTACCGCTCGCTGTTGAGTACCTACGCGTACGGCGTGGTACGCCCCGGCGCGGTCACCCCCGTCATCTCCGGCGACCGGGCCGCGCGGGTACCGATGGAGGCGCAGCGCGTGCGCCACGCCTTCTACGACGGCCGCTTGGACGACCTCGGGACGGCCGCGGGCGCCGACTTCATCCCGCTCATCAGCGCCAACTGGACCCAGACGTTCAGCTGGTCGGGCGTCGGCCCGATCCCCACCGCCGAACGCGCCACGCTCCGCACCCTGGTGGACACCGCGCACCGGCGCGGCCAGCGGGTCCGCTTCTGGAGCACGCCCGACCTGCCGGGGCCCGCCCGGGACGCCGTATGGACCGAACTGCTGTCCGCCGGCGTCGACCACCTCAACACGGACGACCTGGCGGGCCTCGAACAGTTCCTCAGGAACCACCGTAAGTAATCACGGTCACCGCAGGTCAATCACCCGTTCGGCGGACACGCCGGTCGGCCGCGAGGACCGTCTCCTCCGCCACACTGGCGGCCGAATGCCGCAATCGCGCTGCGGCGGAGGAGGTTGGCCATGGCTATTTCGATCTCACTGGTGCTGCTGCTGGTGGTCCTCGCGGTGATCTTCGTCCGCACCGGCGGGCTGAAGATGTCACACGCCGTGACCTGTGTCCTGCTCGGATTCTTCCTGGCGGGCACGAGCATGGCGCCGAGCATCACGGAGGGGATCTCCGCCACGGCGAACGTGGTGGGCGACCTGAGGCCCTGACCCGGGCGGGGCACGGCCCACGGCCGGGGCACACCCGCGTCCGCCCCGGCCGGTGCGCGCCGTCGGGCCCCGGCTCCTCCCCGGCCTGCCCGGTGGTCACTCGAACCGACCGAGCGGCCGGGGAGCGAGGTTGCGCCGGACGTGCTTCACCCGCTGGTACTCCGCCGGCCCCGAGGGCCCCGGCCAGTCCGTACACGGTGTCGTTGGCCAGGGCCAACGCCTCCTGCTCGTCGCGGAACCGCTCGACCGTCAGCACGGGACCGGACGACTCGTCCCGTACCACCGACATGCCGGGAGGGGGGCGGCCGGGGAACCGGGGGAACATCAGGAACCGCCCGAGGACGCTACAGGAACGCCACAGGACCGCTCAGGCGTCGCCCCTGGGGGGATCCCCCTGGTCCGATCCCTGGGACACGTCCTGAATCACCCGGAAGGCGGCGGCCACACCGTCACCCGGTGGGCAGGACCGCCGCCGTCTCGCGCAGGTGCCGGTGCAGGCCGCCGTGCGGGTCACCCGCGGGCAGCCACTCCTTGCGGATCTTCGCCACGCACGTGTAGTTCGTGTCGCACACGTTGGCCAGCGGCGCCTCACCGGCCTGCGTGACCAGCTGGTACGCGTCCAGCTCGGAGAGACCGTAGTCGCGGGCCAGCCAACGCACCAGATCCAGCTGGGAGATGCGGAACGCGTCCTCCAACGGGCGCGCCGAGCCCGTCGAGATGATGTGGGTGTCGGACTCGATACGCGGCCACGGCGTCGACACACCCTTGAGCAGCTCCACGATCACCACGGTGTTCATGGCGCACTCGACGGCCACCCCGCACGTCTCGCCCTCCCCCTGCCGGGCGTGCCCGTCGCCGAGGCTCAGCAGCGCGCCCTCCACGTTCACCCCGAGGTAGCACGTCACGCCGGCGCGCATCTCCGGGGTGTCCATGTTGCCGCCGTGCGCGTCGGGGACCAGCGCGGACCGTACCTCCAGGTTGGCCGGCGCCACCCCGACCGTGCCGTGCATCGGATCCATCGGCAGCTCGATCCTGATGTCGCTGTCGCGCGCGCTGAACAGACAGGTGCCGCGCTCCCGGTCGAGCTGCCACATCCACACGACCTCCGGCAGCGGCGGCTGGAGGGTCGCCGTCGTGGTGGTGGAGGTCAGCGCGCCGAAGAGCGGCACGGTGGAGGAGGCCGCCCAGTCCCGCGCGGGCCGGATCGACACGAAGTGCACCGCCAGCGTGTCGCCGGGCTCCGCGCCCTCGACGTAGAAGGGGCCCGTCTGCGGGTTGAGGAACGGGAACTCGCACACCTGGGAGACCAGATCGTCCACGGACCGGACCCGCCCCGCGAAGCAGTCCTCGGTGAACAGGTCCAGGACCGTGCCCGGGGTGATGCGCGCGACGGGCGCGACGCCGCCGAACGTCCAGGCGTACTCACCGATCTCCGGCCGTACGGTCAGGATCCTCGGGTCACTCATGGGGCGCGCCTCTTCCTCTGTCGGACGGGGGGATGTGCGGACGTGCGGATGCGCGGACATGCGCCTGTACGGGTGTGCGGACGCGGCTCCACGGTCCCACCGGCGATCACCGTACGGCGCGGCCCCCGCCGGGCGGAAGACGCCGCCGGGACACATCCGGGCGGAAGGGGCGCCCGGTCACACGTCGCCGAGCGCACCCGCCAGCGCCGCGGCGGCGTCGTGGTCCCCGGGCCCG
>NZ_WWJY01001114.1 GCF_009865405.1 Streptomyces sp. SID3212
GTCAGCGGCCCTCGCGCATGCGCCGGCCGACCTCGCCGTCGTCCGTCTCCCACCAGGGGCGTACGAGATCCGGTCCCGGTACGTCCGCCCCGGCGGGCGCGGTCACCGGGGCCAGTTCGCGGTCGAGGCGGGCGTCCAGGTCCCGGGCCCTCGCGCGGTCCGCGCGCCACCACTCGGCGAAGACGGCGATCAGGAACGGCAGCGCGACCAGCTCCGCGAGGCTCAGCATCAGCCCGCCGCCGAGCCGCTGGTCCTGCCGCACACCGGGCCCCCAGGTCCGCCCCTGGGCCGCGTACCAGCGTCCGGCGACCGACGTACCGCTGGTCATGACGACGATGCCGGGGACCGAGTCGAACAGCCCGTCCAGGAAGACCAGCGCGGCCCGGACGGGGTGGGTGCACCAGCGGGGCAGCAGGTCGCGGCCGGAGAGCATGGGCAGCACGAACAGACAGCCGGTGAGCAGCAGCTGCGCCTGCATCAGCCGGCGGACCGCGTCGCTGTGCAGCGAGGCCGTGAAGTACGGCGTGAAGTAGACGGTCAGCTCAGAGGCGAGCACCACGAGCGAGCTGACCAGGGGGAACGTCAGCACCTTCGCCGGGGCTGACGTCACCGCCCGGTGCAGCGGTCCGTCGGGGGCGGCCAGGCCCAGGGGGTCGCCGAGGGCCAGGCCGAGGGGCGCGAGGAAATCCAGCAGGACGTTCTGCACGGCCGCCGGCCAGAACAGCACCCGGTCGTAGACCGCGAGGGACGACATCGTCGCGACCACGATCGTGCCGAGTCCGAGCACCACGAAGGCGGCGGTCCGGGCGACGGGCCAGCTCTTCCCCGCGCGCCGGCGCCGCGCCACTCCGGTGCCGTACGCCCCTCCCAGGACGGCCACGGCGGCCAGCGCCACCGGGTCCAGCCGCCACGAGGACAGGCCCCGGGCGAGCGTCAGCTCGGGCAGCACGGCGCGCCTTCTTCCCTTTTCGCCCCCGGCGTACGATTCCGCCGCCCACGGTAGACCGGGGGCGGCGGAGGGCCGGAGGCGGGTCGGGTCAGGCCTCGATGCTGTCCTTGTCCGAGGCGGCGGCCTCCGCCGCGTCACGCTCGGTCTGCTTCTTGGAGGCGATGAGGCTGGTGATCGTGGTGATGATCAGGACACCGCAGATGACCGCCAGGGACACCGGGATGGAGATCTCCGGGACACCGACGCCCTGTTCGTGCAGCGCGTGCAGCACCAGCTTCACCCCGATGAAGCCCAGGATGACCGACAGGCCGTAGCTGAGGTGGACGAGCTTCTTGAGCAGTCCGCCGATCAGGAAGTACAGCTGCCGCAGTCCCATCAGGGCGAAGGCGTTGGCGGTGAACACGATGTACGGATCCTGGGTCAGGCCGAAGATCGCGGGGATGGAGTCCAGCGCGAACAGCACGTCGGTGGTGCCGATGGCGAGCATGACCACCATCAGCGGGGTCAGCACCCGCTTGCCGTTGTTCCGGATGAAGAGCTTCGTGCCGTGGTACTTGTCGGCGACACCGAAGCGCTGCTCGATGGACTTGAGCAGGCGGTTCTCCTCGAACTCCTCGTCCTCGTCGTCGGAGCGCGCCTCCTGGATGAGCTTCCAGGCGGTGTAGATCAGGAACGCGCCGAAGATGAAGAAGACCCACGAGAAGCTGGCGATGATCGCGGCCCCGGCGGCGATGAAGACCGCGCGCAGCACCAGGGCGATCAGCACACCGATCAGCAGTACCCGCTGCTGGAGGTGGGTGGGGACCGAGAACTTCGCCATGATCAGGACGAAGACGAAGAGGTTGTCGACGCTGAGCGACTTCTCGGTGATGAAGCCCGCGAAGAACTCGCCGGAGGCTTGCCCCGTACCGAACACCATCAGGCCGAGGCCGAACAGCGCGGCGAGGGCGATCCAGACACCCGTCCAGATGCCCGCCTCCTTCATCGACACGTCATGGGGCTTGCGCCCGATGAAGAAGTCGACCGCGATCAAGGCGGACAGACCAAGAATGGTCGTCGTCCACAGGATCCATGACACGTCCACTGCGCCTCCGGCGTCGTACGGCTACAAGATCAGCGTCGTCGCTGCCGGAGGTCTCCTCCACCCGGGCGGCCATCGCCGCTCCCCGGGCCGGCGCCCCGGGACCGATGGCGGTCCGTATTGACGGGTACGTCGCGGTACGGGAGTACTCCCCTCCGATACCCAGAAGAGTACAGGAAAGGCCAAGGAAAGGTAAAGAAAAAGGTAAAGGAGTCCCAAGAGCGCAGGTCAGCGCCGCCATGCGCGACGGGCTGCCGCCACCTGTTCGAGTGCCTGGGCCACCACGCGGCTGCCCGGCGGAACCGTCGGCGGCTCGTACGTCCAGGCGTGGCCGACCCAGGGGTCGGCGAGGTGGTTGTCCGGGATCGGGGTGATCCGGAGGAGGGACCGCCACAGGGGGTCGAGCACCGGCCCGTACGCGTCGGCGTCCTCGCGGTCCGCGACCATCAGCAGGTGCACCCCGACCGACGGGCCCTCGTCGGCGAGGTAGCGCAGCTGGGTCACGGCCCGGTCGTCGAAGCCGTGCGGGAAGTCGTTGACGATCAGCAGTTGCTCGGCGGTGTCGAGGTCCGGCGGCAGCGACTCGGCCGCGCCGCCCCGCACGGCCATCTGTACGAGGTCGACGCGCTGGGTGAGCTTCGTGAGCACGGCCGCGACTCCGGCGGCGCCCGCGGCGGGCGGTCCGTCGAGGACGCCCGAGGAGGTCAGCGGGGCCAGCGCGGCGGCTCCCGATCCGGCGGGGTCGATCACGTGGACGGTGAACTCGCCGGGCGGGTAGACGGCCAGCAGGCGCCCGGCGTGGATGACCGCGGTGTCCATGGCCAGCCGGCGCAGCCGGTCCTCGTCCATCATCATGGCGGCCTCGGAGCTGAGCCGGCCGCTGTCGACCCACAGCCCGCGCTCCAGCGGCAGCCGGACGAGCATCGGGATGCGCAGGTCGGGGCGCTCGGGCAGGTGGACGTCCCCGAGGCGCAGCGCCATGGGGATCTCCATCGGGACGCGGTAGGCGTGCCAGACGGGGTTGTCCCAGCCCGCGTAGGCGGCCGGGAGGGCCGGTTCGACGACCTCGGTCTCGGCGGCGAGCTGGGCGAGGTCGCGGTCGAGGACCTCACGGGCGCGGGCGGCCAGCTCGTCGTGCTTGGCGCGGGCCGCCTCACGGGCGGTGTCGCCCGCGCGGCCGATGCGGTTGCGGGGGTCGGACAGGACGCGGTCCAGTTCCTGTTCCATCCGGGACTCGGCGAAGTCGACCGCGCTGCGGTAGGCGGCGACGGCGCGGGCCAGGTCCTCGAACATGCCCCAGACCTGGTTGTAGAGACGCTCGTCCATGGACCAGCCCGTCGCGTCGCCCGCGACGGGGCGCGAGGGCTGCCCCGGTGCGGTGGGCGGGGCGGCCGGGGGCGGCGGGGTCGGGGGGGTGGACGTACGGCGGCCGGGGTGCGTGTAGTTGACGGCTCCGTCCGCGCCGGTGGGCGGGGCGGGCTGCT
>NZ_WWJY01001115.1 GCF_009865405.1 Streptomyces sp. SID3212
CCACTCCGCCGTGGCACGCGGCAGTGAGAACGCCGCCAGGAACGCGAGCGCCAGCAACAGTCCGCCGATCAGCAGCGGCACCGCGTCGTCGGAGTGCAGCACCGTGGCCGCGCCGATCAGAGCGCCCAGGAACAGGGCCACCGCCGACAGGGAACGCCTGCCGATCTTGCCGCCGGGACCACCCGCCAGCCGGCTGTCCGCGGCCATCCCGGTGAGCGTGAGGGTGAGGACCGTGGTGGTCAGATCGGGGACCGTCAGCGCCCGCGCAACCGCGTTCTGCACTCCCATCGCCACGCCGAGGAGCACGATCAGCACGTAGCGGGCGCCGCCCGAGGACGGCGAGTCGACCAACGCGGCGATGAGGTAGGAGGCCAGGACGAGCACCGCCTCCAGGCCGAGTGCCCCGTACAGCATCTTGCCCCGGTGCCGGCGGACCTGGTGGACGAGCCGCCCCCCGGCCAGCGCGCCGATCAGGAACGCGCCCAGGGCGGTGGCGGAGGCGGCGACGGAGAATCCGGACGCTCCGAGGACGGCGAAGGCCAGGAAGACGACGTTGCCCGTCATGTTCGCCACGAAGACATGACCGAGCACGAGGTAACTGAACGCGTCGACCAGGCCGGTGACCACCGTGAGCCCGACCAGCAGCGGGGGAAGCGGGCCGTGTCTGACGTCACGCCCCGGCACCAGGGTCGACCACGCGTCCCGAAGGATGACCGACACCAGCACGCTCCCTTGATCGCGGGTGGCGGCCGGGGGGCTGCCAGGGGCAGTCTGGGAAGTTCATGACGGTCTGTCCAGCACGTAAGCCCCGTTTGTAGGACTTCTTTGAGGAAATCAGGCGGTCTGCCGAACAGAGAGACGTGATCCCTTCCTCCTTCTCAGAACCGTTCCGCGAGTTGTTCGCATCGGTCTCCGTACGACGTCCGCGCGGCCACGCCCCCCGCCTCCGGATCTGGGCCGCGGCCACGACGGCCGCCGTGGTCGTCCTGGTGCCGGGCTCGGCAGGCCCCGTGGTCGCCGGCCCGGTGCACCCCGCCGTCGCCCCGGCGGCGCGGGCCGCCGCCACCATCACCCTGGACGGGAACCGCCTGACGGTCCCCCAGATGAGGGCGGTGCTGCGCGGGACGGCCGGGGCGGTGCGGCTGTCGGACGCGGCGGCCGGCCGGATGCGTGACGCCCGGGCCGGCGCGCTCGACGCCCTCAAGGCCGGCCAGCGCGTCTACGGCTGGAACCAGGCCCTGGGCCCGCTCAAGGACCATCCGCTGTCGGACGACGAACAGCGCGATTTCCAGCGCCGTATCCTCAACTCCCACGCGGCGGGCACGGGCGGTGAGCTGTCCGCGGGCGTGGCCCGCCTCGCGCTGGTGCTCCGCGCGAACGCCATGGCCCGCGCGCACATGGGCGTACGTCCCGAGATGGTGCGGCGCATGCTGGCCCTGGTCAACGCCGGGGTGACCCCGGTGATGCCGTCCATCGGGTCACTCGGCACCGGCGATCTCCAGCCGATGGCGGCGGCCGGACTGGTGCTGACCGGGGAGGGGGCGACGGCCCGGCTGCGCGGCGGCCAGGAGCGGCCGGCGGGCGATGTCCTCGCCGAGGCGGGACTGCCGCGCACGTTCGAGCTGGAGGCGGGCGAGGCGCTGCCGCTGATCAGTGGCAGCGGGGTGCTGACGGCCCGGTACGTGGCGGCCACGTACCGGGCGGAGTCCTTCCTCGACCAGTTCCTGGGGGCGTTCGGCCTGTTCCTGGAGGCCACCCGCGCCGAGGCGGGCTCCCTGGACGCGCGGACCCACGCGGAGCGGCGGATCCCCGCCGAGGAGGAGGAAGCCGCCAAGCTGCGGGCCCTGACGGCCGACAGCGGGTGGATGACGGAGCGGGGCAGGAAGCAGTTCGGGGAGACGTCGGCCCGGGTGCAGGACGCGGTCTCCGTACGGGCGGCTCCGCACATCGCCGCCACGCTCCGTCAGACGCTCGACGAGGCGGACACGATCATCACGCGCGAGGCCAACGCGTCGACGTCCAACCCGCTCCTGTTCCCCCGGGACGGCGGCGGGTACGAGTTCGTGATGGGCGGGAACTGGGACGGCGCGCAGATCGGGCACGCCATCGACACCCTCAACGCGCAGGTCACGGATGTGTCGGTGCTCAGCCACGAACTGTCGGGACGGCTGATCGCCTCCAAGTGGAGTTACGGCCTGCCGGACAACCTGGCGGCGCCGCCGGTCGGTCTGAACTCCGGGATGGTGCAGGTCCAGACGGTGGGCGCGGCCCTGATCCCCGAGATGCAGACACGGGCGATGCCGGCCGGGGTGCTGTCACGGCCGGAGAAGTTCGGGCAGGAGGACCACAACACGATGGCGATGGCGTCGGTGCGCAACCTGGACGACAACCTCAGCCGGGCGGAGACGGTCCTGGCCGTGCAATTCCTGCTGGCCGCGCAGGGCATCGATCTGGCGCGCCCCGCGATGGGACCGCTGCACCTGGCCAAGGCGACCGACGCGCTCCATCAGCGCTTCCGGCAGGCCGTGGAGGTGCTGGGCGAGGACCGGTGGATGACACCGGACGTCCGCAAGGCCAACGCCCTGGTCAGCGCGGGCGCGCTGCGTCCCGACGGGATCTGACGGGACCTCACCGCGCATGTGACGGCGGGGTGCCGGCCGCCGTCGCCGTCGCCGTCACGTCACCCGGACGGACGACGGCCGGGGTCCGTTCGGGGGCGATCATTCGAACGCCCGCCGGTGTCGCACGCCGTGGCGGGCGCTCCGGCCCCAGCGTGGCGCCATGCAGCAAGCGTCTCTCGCCACGGACCTGCCGGAGAAGGATCCTCGTGCCGACGCGGACCGGGGCGGCCGGCGCGCCGCGCGCCCGCCGCTCCCGTTCGTCGTGGTCGCGGTGGCCTTCGTCGCCTCCCAGGCGGTCCTGATGATGCCCGGCATGGGGCTGGGGTGGGACGAGACGGTGTACGTCAGCCAGGTCAGCCCGCAGGCGCCGGCGGCGTTCTTCAGCGCGCCGCGCGCCCGGGGCATCAGCTTCCTGGTGGCGCCGGTCGCCGCGTTCACCACGTCCGTGGACGTGCTCCGCTGCTGTCTCGCCCTGCTGTCCGGCTTCGCTCTCCTCCTGGGGCTCCAGGTCTGGCGGCGGCTGCTGCCGGTCGCGGTGCTCACGCTCGCCGGGACGCTGTTCGCGACGCTGTGGATCACGCTCTTCTACGGACCGCAGGTCATGCCCAACCTGTGGGTCGCCTTCGCGGCGCTCGTCGCGACGGGCTGTTTCCTCCGTGCCGTACGGGACCCCGGGGACCGCGCGGCGCGGATCGGCCTGGGCTGCGCGGTGGCGGTGGCGGCGCTGATGCGTCCCACCGACGCGTGCTGGCTGGTCGCGCCGCTGGCGGTGGCCGCGCTGTGCGTACGGTCGTGGCGCCGCCCGGCCGTACTGGCGATCCTGGTCGTGGGCGCGGCCGTCGGCGCCTCCGCGTGGGTGGTCGAGGCGTACCTCTCGTACGGCGGGCTCGCCACCCGGTTGCGCCGTGCCGGTGAGATCCAGGGCGGACTGGGCTGGCATCCCGCCTTCGGTCACCAACTGCGGGCGCTGGAGGGGCGGTCGCTGTGCCGGCCGTGCGACATGGGATGGCGCGACCCGGCGACGGCCCTCTGGTGGTTCGCCCTGCCGGTTCTCGCGGCGGGCGGGGTGTGGGCCGCCGCGCGCACCCCGCTGCGGGCCACCGTACTGCTGCCGACCGTGACCGGGCTGGTCCTCGCGGCGCCGTACCTGCTGACGATCGACTACGCGGCGGCGCGGTTCCTGCTGCCGACGTACGCGCTGCTCGCGCTGCCCGTCGCGTTCTGTCTGTGGCGGCTGGTGACGGCGGTGCGGCCGGTGCTGCGGCCGATGGCCGCCGCGGTGATCGCCGTGCTTCTGCTGGCCCATGTCGGATCGCAGTACGTGACGGCGGACCGGCTCGTGTCGCGCAGCCGTGCGACGCGGGAGGCCCTGGCCCGTATCTCCACCGAGCTGCACCGCCAGGGGGTACGGCCGCCGTGCACGGTGACCGGGAACGAGTCCGTACGGATCGCCTTCCAGGCGGGTTGTTCGTCGCGGCAGCTCGCCGGCCACGACGGCAGCATCTCGCGTGCGGGGCTGCTGGAGCTGGCCGGGCGGCAGCCGGTGGGGGTGCTGGTGGCCCCGGGCAGGCCCGC
>NZ_WWJY01001116.1 GCF_009865405.1 Streptomyces sp. SID3212
GTTCGGTGCGCGCACGTGCGCTCATCTGGATACCAGATGAGCGCGTGTGCTCATCTGGTGTCCAGGTCCTCGATCGTCGCGGTCGACGGGCCTCGGCGTTGTTGTGCCGCCCGGGCCGCGAACTCCGTGTCTCGTACCACCCGTGCCGCGTTGCCCCAGGTCAGGGCCGCCAGATCGGTCTCGTCCCAGCCCCGGTCCAGGAGTTCCGCGATCAGCCGGGGGTAGCGGGAGGTGTCCTCCAGGCCGGTGGTACGGGGGCCTCCGGCCTCCAGGCCGTACGTCCCCGACAGGCCCACGGACTCCGGGCCCGCCACCTCCCGTACATGCTCGACATGGTCGGCGACGTCCCGGACGGACGGCCGGCCCGCGGGGCGGGTGACCTGTTCCGGGGCGAAGCTCACCATGCAGACGCCGCGGTTGGCGGGGAGCAGTTCCAGGACGTCGTCGGCGGCGTTGGCCGGGTGGTCGGTCAGGGCGCGGGCCGCCGAGTGGGACAGCAGGACCGGCGCCTTCGCGACCGCGAGCGTGGCGCGCGCCGTGGCGGAGGTGGTGCCGGACAGGTCGATGAGCACGCCGAGGCGGTTCATCTCCCTGATCATCTCCTGGCCGAAGCGCGTCAGTCCGTCGGCCGCCCAGCCCGCGCCGGCGAGCGCGACACACCGTACTCCCAGCGCGTGATAGCCGCGCAGGGTGCCGATCGAGTCGCCCAGGGCGGCCCCCGCGACCGGGCCGAGCAGCGAGGCCACCCGGCCGCAGTTGCGGGCGTCGGCCAGGTCGGCGGCGTTCAGCGCGAGGCGCAGGCCTTCCGGGCAGTTCGAGATCAGCGACCGTACGCGATCGATCAGCTCCAGGGTGGTGCTGATCGCGCGGTTCTGGTCGACGGCCTGCCCGGGCACGACCAGGGACCAGAACTGCCCCCCGACCCCTCCCGCGCGGATCCGCGGGAGATCGGTGTCGAGCGCCGCCTCGCCCAGCTCCAGGTCGTGCGGGCCGGCGTGCCGGAGCGTCCGGGCCAGGCTGTTGTGGCCGTCGATGACGGGGTGCGCGGCGAGCAGTGCCCGGGCCCGCTCGTCCGAGCCGGGCTCGGTGGAGGCCGTGTCCGTCGTTCCTGATGGGTCGGCCGAGGGAGGGGAGGGAGAGGGGGAAGGTGAAGGGGCAGGGGAAGAGGACGTGCTCGTGCTCGTGCTCGGGGTGTACGGATCGTCCAGATCTGCCATTACGAGGCTCCGGGGTCGTCGGTGACGGCAGTTCTGCCACCGTGTCACGGGAGCAGCCGGGGGTCGCGGCGGACGGGGCGTTCGGGCGTACCGCCTCCGGCGGGCGGAGCGGGCGGGACGGGCGGCGCGGGCAGGACGTACGGGTGCGAGTCCTCCGGCCCCGGTGGGCGGAGCCCGGCAGGTCCGGTAGGCGTACGGGCGCGTGTCCTCCCGCCCCCCCCGGCGGGAAATGTCAGAAACCTGTCAGGAACCCATGGTGCGTCGATGGTCCCCGTCCCCGGGGGCCCCTCCCGCCTCTCCTGACCCGCTGCCGTTCCTAGACTCGCACGCATGTGCGCGCACGTGGTGGTCGCCGAGGACGACAAGAAGCAGGCCGAACTGGTCCGCCGCTATCTGGAGCGGGAGGGCCACGACGTGGTGGTCGTGCACGACGGCAGGGCGGCGCTGGAGCAGGTACGGCGCAGGCCACCGGACCTCCTCGTCCTGGACGTGATGATGCCGAAGGTCGACGGTCTCGACGTGTGCCGGATCCTGCGGACCGAGACCGATCTGCCGGTGCTGATGCTCACCGCCCGCTCCACCGAGGACGACCTGCTGCTCGGGCTGGACCTGGGGGCGGACGACTACATGACCAAGCCGTTCAGCCCGCGCGAGCTGATGGCGCGGATCCGTTCGCTGCTGCGCAGGAGCGCCCGTACGGCCGCCGCCGTACCGCCGCCCGACCCCGTCCTGACGGTCGGGGCACTGCGGGTCGATCCCGGGCGGCACGAGGTGTGGGCGCACGGGCGGCGGATCGAGTGCACGCCGGGGGAGTTCCGGCTGCTGGAGGTGCTGGCGGAGCGGCCGGGGCAGGTCTTCACGCGGGCCCAGATCCTGGAGCAGCTGCACGGCTTCGACCGGTACATCACCTCGCGGACGGTGGATGTGCACGTGATGAACCTCCGGAAGAAGATCGAGCCGCGTCCGCGTGCGGCGCGCACGCTGGTGACGGTGTACGGGGTGGGGTACAAGCTCGCGGACGACGGGGGTCGGGGGCCGGATCGGGGGCCGGATCCGCGACCCGGTGAGGGCGACGACGGGCCCGGGCACCCGGGCGGCGACGGGCCCGGGCGCCCGGGGAGGCCCGCCCATGCGTCGTAGGGCCGAGGCCGCCAACGGCGTGGGCGGGGACGTCCCGCTGCGGCGGAGCCTCCTGCTTCGGCTGCTGGCGGTGACCGTGCTGGTCTCCGTCTGTTCGGTCGCCGCGACCGCGTGGGTGGTCGTCCGGACGACGGCCGTCGCGATCCAGAAGGAACAGGGCCAGGCCCTCGCCGACGACACGAAGATCTACGACCGTCTGCTGGGTTACGCGGCGACCCATGCGAGCTGGGACGGGGTCGGCCCGACGGTCGCGTCCCTCGCGGAGGAGACACAACACCGCATCGTGCTGCGGCAGGGCGAGGTGGCGGTGGCCGACTCCGTACCGGCGCCGGGGCATCCGTACCGGCCTCCGTCGAAGCCGACCGCGATCGTCAACCCGCTCTCGGTCAGCCCGGACCTGTCACGGACCGGCTCGGCCGACCGGATCGATCCGCGCGCGGTGGGCCCCTTCCGGCTGCCCGTGAAGGAACGCGCGACCTTGCGGCGGGCCGCGTCGCGGAGTGCGACCTGTCTGCGCGACACCCTGGGCGTCACCGCCCAGATCACGGACGAGCCCAACGGCCGGCCGCGCCTGGTGGTCCCGAACGGGGACCTCGCGGCGGGGCAGCGCTGCACGGACACGGCCCTGGACGCGCCGACCCGTACGGAGAGCCGTGCGCTGGGGGCGCTGAGCACCCTGGTGAACAAGTGCCTGGACCGGGTGCACGCGCCGCCGGTGGTCCTGGCGAGGGACTTCACGTGGACGCTCCCGGACGCGGCGCCGGTACCGGTACCGATGCCGACGCAGGAGCCTCGCGGCGGGCGGGGGGTGGGGGTGCCTCCGGTGGCCCCGGGGGGCGTTGCTGGCTCGGGCGCGACCTTCGGCCTGGGGGCCGTCTCTGGCTCGGGCGCCGCCTTCACCCCGGGGGCCGTTCCGGGCTCGGACGCCGCCTTGGCCTCGGGGGGCGTTCCGGGCTCGGGCGCGACCTTCGGCCCGGGGGCCGTTCCGGGCTCGGACGCCGCCTTGGCCTCGGGCGCCGTTTCCGGCTCGGGTGCGACTTTCGCCTCGAGCGCCG
>NZ_WWJY01000110.1 GCF_009865405.1 Streptomyces sp. SID3212
GCGGCCGACGGTCACCGCGACGGACTCGACGGGGTCGAGCCGCATGCCGCCCAGGCGGGCCACGACCTCGGCGGCGCGGAGGTCCGAGCCGTCCTGGAGGCCGTGGTCGACGGTGACGGCGCCGGCGCGGACGGAGAGTTTGGGGGCCTCGAAGGCGAGGGCCGAGGCGAGCGCCATGGAGTCGGCGCCGCCGGAGCAGGCGACGAGGACGAGCGGGCGGTCGTCGGCGACGAGCGTCGAGGTGCGGTGGGGGGTGGTGACGCGGGACGCCTCGGGCCGCTCGGTGAGGACGTCGTGCAGTACGTCGTGGAGTACGCGGCGGACCGCCAGGCGTATCGCCGCGACCGCAGGATGGGGACCCATGTCCGGTGCCCTTCGTGATGTTTTTCGGGGGGTGCCTCGGTCGGAGACCGGCCTGAGACCGTCACGCAGAGTGCGTAGATGGTGACAGATCCGAGCCATTACCCGAGCATGGCACGCCTATCCCTGGCTCACGGTCCCTCGGACGGGTGATTACTGAGGCGTACTTCTGCCGTCGGCGGGATCCGGGTCAGGAATCTGTCTTACGGTGCACCCTCGCCACCCAGTCCGCGGGCTTGGCGATCTCGGCCTTGGTGGGCAGGGTGTTCGGCGAGGTCCAGACGCGGTTGAAGCCGTCCATGCCGACCTCGTCGACCACGGCGCGCACGAACCGCTCCCCGTCCCGGTACTGGCGCAGTTTGGCGTCGAGCCCCAGCAGCTTGCGCAGCGCCTGGTCGAGCCGGCTGGCGCCGCTGGCCCTGCGCTGCTGGAACTTCTCGCGGATCTCGGCGACGGACGGGACGACCTGCGGCCCGACGCCGTCCATCACGTAGTCCGCGTGGCCTTCGAGCAGGGACATCACGGCGGTGAGCCGGCCGAGGACCTCGCGCTGCCCGGGGGTCTGGACCAGTTCGACGATGCTGCGGCCGTTGTCGCCGTCGTTGTCCGTGCCCTCGGGACGGTTGCCCGTCAGCGACTGGGCCGCTTCCCTGAGCCGTTCCACGATGGTCATGGGGTCGACGTCGGTCTCGGCGAGGAAGGACTGGATCTCGCCCTGGAGGTGGTCGCGGAGCCAGGGCACGCCGGTGAACTGCGTGCGGTGCGTCTCTTCGTGGAGGGCCACCCAGAGGCGGAAGTCGTGCGGGTCGACGTCCAGTTCGCGCTCGACGTGGACGATGTTGGGGGCGACGAGCAGCAGCCGGCCGCCGCCGTCCGCGCCCGACGGCAGGTCGCGGGTGGGCGGGGCGAACGTCTCGTACTGGCCGAGGACGCGGGACGACATGAACGACAGCAGCATGCCCAGCTCGACGCCGGTCACCTTGCCGCCGACCGCGCCGAAGACGGCGGAGCCGGGGCTGCCGGAGCGCCGCTCCTGCATCTTCTCGAACAGCGGCTTGAGCAGTTCGCGGAACCCGGCGACGTTGGCGCGCACCCAGCCGGCCCGGTCCACGACCAGGACGGGGGTGTCGGCGGGCTCGTGCCCCTCGGGGATCATCCGGGTGTACCCCCGGACGTGCTCCTCGGAGGCCTTGGCGTGCCGCCGCAGCTCGGCGACGATCTCGCGCGCCTCGTCCCGCGTGACGTCCGGGCCGGGCCGCGCCAGGCGGATCGCCGTCGCGACCGCGAGGTTCCAGTCGACCATCTCTGCACCACCGATGCTCGTCATGCGTCAACCGTACGTGGTCGGCGGCGGAGTCGTCAGGGGACGACGGGGGCCGTCCGGCCGAGCGGCCGGGGGACGGCGGGGCCCGCCGTGGTCCTTCCGGGGTCCGCCCGGGGACCTTCCGGGGACCTTCCGGCGGCCTCAGCGGCGGCCGAGGGCCGCTGAAAGCCGGTCCAGGGCCGTCTGCGCGGGGTCGGGCGCGGGCGTCGCGCCGGCCAGGAAGGCGAAGGCCAGGAGCCGTCCCCCGGCGTCCACGACGGTGCCCGCGAGGGCGTTCACACCGGTGAGCGTGCCGGTCTTCGCCCGAACGAGTCCCCTGGCCGGTACGTCGTCCTCGTACCGCCCCCGCAGGGTGCCGCTGAATCCGGCGACGGGCAGTCCGGTCAGGACGGGGCGCAGCTCCGGGTGGTCGGGGTCCGCGGCCCGGGCCAGCAGGGCGGTGAGCAGGGAGGCGCCGACCCGGTCCTCGCGGCTCAGTCCGCTGCCGTCGGTGAACCGGGCGTGGCCGAGAGGCAGTTCCAGCTCCTCGATCTGTTCGGTGACGGCCCGTCCGGCGCCCGCGAAGCTCGCCGGTTCGTCCCCGGCGAGCGCGGTCTGGCGGGCCAGGGACTCGGCGAGGTCGTTGTCGCTCTCGGTCAGGGTGCGCTCCACCAGGGCGGAGAGGGGCGCGGAGTACGTCCTGGCCAGGGGTTTCGCGCCCTTGGGGGCCCGGTGGGGGCGGGTGGGGCCGGTGATCCTGACGCCCCGGTCGCGCAGCAGCCCGGCGAAGACGTCAGCGGCGTCGCCGGCCGGGTCGCCGCTGCGGGGCGCGGGCCCGCTGGTGGAGTGGTCGAGGCGGCCCTCGTCGGCCATCAGGGCGACGACGGGGGCGATGTTGTCGTTGGGGCCGATGGGGTGTTCGCGGGGGCCCGAGTAGAGGGAGGCGTCGTAGCCGATCTCGACGGCGGTGATCCCCCGGTCGCCGAGGGCGCGGGCGGTGTCGTCGGCGAGGGCGCCGAGCCGCCGGGTGTCGAGGGAGGCGTCGCCGCCGCCGACGAGGGTCAGCTTCCGCGCGTCGCGGCCGACCACGACGGTGGTGGGGATGCGGTGTTCGGGGCCGAGCGCGGAGAGGGCGGCGACCATGGTGGCGATCTTCACGGTGGAGGCGGGGACCATCGGGGTGTCGGGGCCCTTGCCGTACAGCCGCCGGCCGGTGGCGACGTCGATGACCTCCGCCGTACGGACCTTGCCGAGCGCGGGGTCGTCCAGGAGCGGTCCGAGCTTCTTCCCGAGCTTCTCGGCGAGGCCGGCAGGCAGCCGGGCGGCGGGCGGGGCCGCGCCGCCGAGCGCGGCGAGGACCGCCGGGGCGCTGGGGGCGGGGGCGGGCTCCCTGGCGGGGCCGTGCGCGGCCGGCGGGCCGTGATCTGCGCCACCTGTACGGTCCTGGGCGGCGGCCCAGCGCCGCTCGGCCTTACGCTGGCCGGAGTCCCACGGGCCCGCGAGCGAGACGGCACCGGCGGCGAGCACCAGGCCGACGGCGACCGAGCCCGCCGTGAGCTGCCACACTTTCGGCTCAAGCACGGCTGACCAGCCCCTTTCGCGAACACCCACCTGCGTGGGGGACACTTAATCACTGCGCCTTGCCACGAGCACGGCACCCCGGCCAACGGCGGCCCGTCCGGCCGCGGCACGGGGTGCTTCTCCGTGAGGCCGCAACCTCACCGTACGCATGTGTTGATCATGGAGGAGCACCCGTGGAGTTCGACGTCACCATCGAGATCCCTAAGGGTTCGCGGAACAAGTACGAGGTGGACCACGAGACCGGTCGGATCCGCCTTGACCGTCGTCTCTTCACCTCGACCAGCTACCCGGCCGACTACGGCTTCGTCGAGAACACCCTGGGCGAGGACGGCGATCCCCTGGACGCGCTCGTCATCCTGGACGACCCGACCTTCCCCGGCTGCCTCATCAAGTGCCGCGCGATCGGCATGTTCCGGATGACCGACGAGGCGGGCGGCGACGACAAGCTGCTGTGCGTCCCGGCGTCGGACCCGCGGGTGGAGCACCTGCGCGACATCCACCACGTCTCCGAGTTCGACCGCCTGGAGATCCAGCACTTCTTCGAGGTCTACAAGGACCTGGAGCCCGGCAAGTCCGTCGAGGGCGCCGACTGGGTCGGCCGCGCCGAGGCCGAGGCCGAGATCGAGGCCTCGTACAAGCGTCTTGAGGCGCAGGGCGGCGCGCACCACTGACCGCCTGACCGTGTACGGCCGTACGGGCGGCGCATCCCTCCGGGGGTGTGCCGCCCATCCGTGTGTAAGGGGGGCGGGGGACTACAGGAACGCAGGACGACGTGGAAGAGAGCGGGAAGCAGACAGTGGTGGCCGAGCCGGACGGTCCCGAGGACCGCAAGCCTCCTTCGGACGAGGCGCGCAGTGCCTTCGCCCCACCCCTCGGGGTGGACGGGCCACGCGCGTACGGTCTGCCGTCCCAGACGGGTGCGCCTTCCCGGACGGGTGCGTCGTCCCAGGCCGGTCTGCCCTCCCAGGCCCTCACCCCCGCGGAGGGCACGCCCCTCGTCCGGTTGACGAAAGAGGCGCCCTGGCAGGACCGGATGCGCACCCTCCTCAGGATGCCGGTCGGCGAGCGGCCCGTACCGGAGACCGTGCAGCGGCACGACGACGTGGGCCCCGCCGTCCCCCGGGTCCTGGACCTGACGCTGCGTATCGGTGAGCTGCTGCTCGCGGGCGGCGAGGGCGCCGAGGACGTGGAGACGGCGATGTTCGCGGTCAGCCGCGCGTACGGACTGGCCCGCTGCGAGCCGACGGTCACCTTCACCCAGCTGTCGATCTCCTACCAGCCGTCGCTGGTGGAGGACCCGGTGACGGCCAGTCGGACCGTACGGCGCCGGGGGACGGACTACACCCGGCTCGCGGCGGTCTTCACGCTCGTGGACGACATCACGGCCGAGGACACGGACGTCACGCTGGAGGACGCGTACCGACGGCTGGCGGTGATACGGCGCAACCGCCACCCGTACCCGGGCTGGGCGCTGACGCTGGCGAGCGGGCTGCTGGCGGGGGCCGCGTCGGTGCTGGTCGGCGGTGGTCCCGTGGTGTTCGTCGCGGCGGCGCTCGGGGCGATGCTCGGCGACCGGCTGGCGTGGCTGGCGGCGGGGCGCGGGCTGCCGGAGTTCTACCAGTTCGTGGTGGCGGCGATGCCGCCGGCCGCGATGGGGGTGGCGCTGACCCTGCTGGGTTCGGCCGTGCACTGGGACGGCCGGCCGTCGGCCGTCATCACCGGTGGCCTGTTCGCGCTGCTGCCGGGACGGGCGCTGGTGGCCGGGGTCCAGGACGGGCTGACGGGGTATTACATCACCGCCGCCGCGCGCCTCCTGGAGGTCATGTACTTCTTCGTCGCGATCATCATCGGTGTGCTGCTCGTGCTCTACCTGGGGGTGCAGCTCGACGCGCAGCTGAACCCGGACGCGGCGCTGAACACCCCCGAGCGGCCGGTCGTACAGATCCTCTCGGCCGTCGTGCTGAGCTTCGCCTTCGCGATCCTGCTCCAGCAGGAACGTTCCACCGTGCTGATGGTGTCCGTCAACGGCGGGGTGGCGTGGGCGGTGTACGCGGCGATGCATCACACCGGGGGCATCTCGCCCGTGGCGGCGACGGCCGTGGCGGCGGGTCTGGTGGGGCTCTTCGGACAGCTCTTCTCGCGCTACCGCTTCGCGTCCGCGCTGCCGTACGTCACGGCGGCGATCGGTCCGCTGCTGCCCGGCTCCGCCACGTACTTCGGGCTGCTGGGCCTCGCCCAGAACGACCTGGACCACGGGCTGGCGTCCCTGTCGAAGGCGGCGGCGCTGGCCCTGGCGATCGCGATCGGCGTGAACCTCGGCGGAGAGATCTCCCGGCTGTTCCTCAAGGTGCCGGGAGCGGGCCGGGCGTCCGGGCGCCGCGCGGCCAAGCGGACGCGCGGCTTCTGATCCCGAAGAGCGCCGCCGGCCGGGCGGTGAGATGCGGTCAGGCGGTCAGCGCTTCGCGTGGCGGCCGCGGCCGCCGGTCTCCGGGGCGGTGTCCGGGACGGTCCGGCCGGCCGTGGAGCCGCCCTCCTTCTTGGACTTGGAGCGCGCCCGCAGGAACTCGATCGCGATGGGCAGCACCGAGATCAGCACGATCGCGATGAGGATCATCTCGATGTGCTGGTGCACGAAGTCGATCTTGCCGAGCGCGGCCCCGAGCAGCGTGACGCCGGCTCCCCAGAGCGTGCCGCCGATGATGTTGAACGTGATGAACGAGCGGTAGTTCATCCGGCTCACACCGGCGATGATCGGCGTGAACGTCCTGACGACCGGCACGAAGCGGGCCAGGACCAGCGACTTGGGACCGTACTTCTCGAAGAATTCGTGCGCCTTCTCGACGTTCTCCTGCTTGAAGAGCCGGGAGTCCGGGCGCTTGAACAGCGAGGGCCCGACCTTGCGGCCGAAGAGATACCCGACCTGGTCCCCGACGATGGCCGCCAGCACCACCAGCGCGCAGACGAGCCACAGCGGGTGGTCGAGCGTGCCCGCCGTGACCAGCAGGCCGGTGGTGAAGAGCAGCGAGTCCCCCGGCAGGAAGAAGCCGATGAGGAGGCCGGACTCGGCGAAGACGATGGCGAGGACACCGATCAGTCCGAAGGTCCCGATCAGATAGTCCGGGTCCAGCCAGCTGGGTCCGAGCGCAAGGGTGGTCACGGGTTCCGGACTCCTGTGTCGTTGGTCGGTCGATCGTCGAATCGGCGTGGTCGGCCGCGCACAAGCTATCAACGCCTACCCGCGCTCCCTGGTTCCACCCGCCCCCATGAGATCCGCCCCGGTCGCAGGGGGACGGACGCCCGTCGCAACGGCCCTCCGTCCCCCGGTCCCGGCCGGCGCTTCTTTCCGCCCGCCATGCCCTCTTTTGCAGGGGTACGGGACGTCGGCCGCCGTACGGTGGGCGCGTGGCCCCCGACGCTCCGCCGACCGGCACCGCGCCGGCGCCCGCGCCCTCCGCG
>NZ_WWJY01001117.1 GCF_009865405.1 Streptomyces sp. SID3212
GGCGCCGCCGCGAGCGCGCCCGCCGCGCCCGCGAGGCCGAAGGCGCCGATCGCCGTGTGCGAGAGGGAGAGCGGGGGCTCGCTGAGCGGCAGCGCGACGCAGCTCCACAGGGTGCTGAACGCGGCGAAGATCAGCAGGGCGAAGAGAGCGCGGATCCGGAAGACCCGTTCCTCGGCGAAGAGCGCGAGCGTGGAGCGCAGGAGCGCGCCGTAGGCGAGGCGGGGAGCGGCGGCCGGCTCCTTGGCCGCGCGGGGCAGTACGCGGTGCAGGGCCAGGGTCAGCAGGAGCGTCAGGGCCGCCGAGCAGAGGTAGACCGCCCGCCAGCCGGCGAGGTCGGCCAGGGCGCCGGACACCGTACGGGCGAGCAGGATGCCGGTCACGATCCCGCTGGTCACCACGCCCACGACCCGGCCGCGCCGCACCGGCTCCGCCAGCGACGCGGCGAACGCCATCAGACTCTGTGTCACCACGGCGAGGAAGCCGGTGGCGGCCAGCGCGGTGAGCAGGATCGGCGCGCTCGCGGCGGTGCCCACGGCCGCCAGGGTCGCGACCAGCAGCACCATCTGCGTCACGACCAGGCGCCTGCGGTCCACCAGGTCACCGAGCGGGACGAGGAAGAACAGCCCGAGCCCGTACCCGACCTGGGTCAGGGTGACGACGGCGCCGACGGTCGCGGCGCTGATGCCGAAGTCGTCGCTCAGGGTGGCGAGGAGTGGTTGCGCCAGGTAGATGTTCGAGACGGCCACGCCACTGGCGACGGCGAAGAGCAGCGTCGTACGCCAGGAGAGGGCGGGCCGGGGCAGCGGCACGATCTGGTTGCAAGTAGCCACCGGAGGAACGGTAGCGGTGACTGGTAGTATGTTGCAACCAGATGGGAAGTGTGAAGCCAGATCGGACACATGAAGGAAGAGCGCCATGGTCAAGCGGACGCGGTTCGACGAGGACGAGTGCCCGGTCGCCCGGTCGGTCGACGCGATCGGTGACTGGTGGTCGCTGCTGATCGTGCGCGACGCGTTCGACGGCAGCCGCCGCTTCGGGGAGTTCCAGCGCAGCCTGGGCGTGGCGAAGAACATCCTCGCCGCCCGGCTGCGCGCGCTGGTCGAGGGCGGGATCCTCGACGTCGTACCGGCGTCGGACGGCAGCGCGTACCACGCGTACGTACTGACACCCAAGGGCGAGGACCTGTTCCCGGTGGTCGTCGCGCTGCGGCAGTGGGGCGAGGCGCATTTCTTCGACCGCGGGGAGGCGCACTCCGAGCTGCTGGACTGTGTCCAGGAACGGCCGCTGCGGCCCGTCGAGATCCACGCGGCGGACGGCCGGCGGCTCGGCCCCGGCGACACCCACGTACGGAAAGTGGGCGCGGCCGGGGCCTAGGCCCGTCCGTCACCGCACCGTTCAGCGCTTCCCGTCGGAGCGCTTGCGGTGCAGCGTGAACTTCTCGAAGACCGACAGGTCGCCGTCGGGCTTGTTCACGTTGTAGTACGTGACGTGCAGGGTCGTCGTGTCACCGGCGTGCCGGCCGGGGTCGACGGTGAACGACGCGAAGCCGTACGGGTGGTCGATGTCGCGGACGCCCGTCCAGACGGCCTGTTCCTTGACGTAGGTCGAGGTGCGCTTGGAACCGGCCGGCGCGGACGCCGACACCGCCGTGATCACCTTCGCGGTCCCGTCCTTGAAGAAGGACTGGTTGGTGGTCCCGGAGACACCGCCGCCACCGAGGATCATGTGCACGGTGCCGTGCGTGGTGTCGATGGCGTCCGTGGCCGACGACACCGGGTTGGGCGTGAGCGTCTCGCTGCCGGAGACCACCCCGCGAACGGCCAGGGAGCGCTCGTAGTTGTGCTCGTGTCCGCACAGGACGAGGTCGACACCGTACTTGTCGAACAGCGGCCCGTACTTCTGCCGCAGCCCGAGGTCCGCGCCGTTGGCGTCGGTGGAGCTGATCATCACCTGGTGCATGGCGACGACGATCCAGTCGATGTCACGGGAGGAGCGCGCGGCCCGCAACTCCTCCTCCAGGAAGGCGAGCTGGCGGCCACCGGAGTAGCCGCTGATGTAGACGTCCCCGCCGTCCTGGAGGGCGTTGTCGTCGTTCTGGAGCACGATCACCCGCACCGATCCGGCGGTGAACGCGTACCAGAGGTTGTCGAGTTCGGCGTCCGTCTCCGTGGAGGGCAGGTCGAAGTACGTCTGGTACGCGCCGAGCCCGAGGGGGCCGTTGGACTTCTCGATCTCGTGGTTGCCGGCGGCCGGCATCCACGCGCGGAAGCGCGCCGAACGGGTGTTGTTGGTGAAGAAGTTGTTCCAGGTCCGCACGCGGTCGACGTCGAGATTCGCGTAGCAGAGGTCGCCGTTGAGCAGGTGGAAGAGGGGCGCCACCTGCTCGATGCCCGTGACGATGTCCTTGGTGGCGGGGGTCGAGTTGGCGTCCATGATGCTGGTGCCGTCGGCCGACCAGGTCACCTGCGGCGCCGACTGGTCGCCGAAGCTGGTGAAGGTCAGCGGGGCCCGCCCGCGCGGCGCGGTCCTGAACACGGCGCTGTCCGGGGTCGCCCCCTCGTGCGAGGCCATGTACACGTAGTCCGTACCGGGCCTGAGGCGGGACAGCTCCGCGTGGTGGACGTACACGACCCGGCCGGACTTGCCGTCGGTGTACGTACGGGTCCTGGCGGCCGTGCTGGAACCGAAGCCGTGCTCCGGTGTCCCGTACATCACGCGGGGCCGCTTGACCGGGCCGTCGGTGAGCCAGGAGACGACCATCTGGCTGCTGGGGTCGGCCCCGAACGTCAGGTGGAGGCCCTGCACCGGCGGCGCGCCGCCCGCGTCGGCCGTCGGGTGGAAGGCGGGGGAGCCGAAGGACGAGTCCGCGGCGGCCGGGGTGGCGCCCAGCAG
>NZ_WWJY01001118.1 GCF_009865405.1 Streptomyces sp. SID3212
GAGGCGGGCCGGGCGCACGAGGCCCAGGCGCTCCTGAGCACCTTCGTCCAGGCCCGTACGCCGGAGGACGCGGCACGGATCGCCGTACCCGATCCGCGCCGTCTCGTACCCCAGCTCCTCCACGCGGCGCGGGCCGTCTCGGCCGGTCACGAACGGGATGTCGTGCATGCCCTGCGGCTGGCCGGGATCGGGGCCGCCTGACCCGGCCGCGCCCCGATCCGCCCGTTGTCGACCGCTCGGGTGTGAAACTTGATCGACTCTGCGGGTTAACGACGATGGTCTTGCCCCCGTGTGTGGCGGGGCTTACGTTCTCCTCCTACGCATCGTATCTACGTGCGTAGAAAGCTCGTCGACGATCCCGCCCAAGGAGCAGTCCCGTGGCCAGAGTCGTACGCGCCGCACTCGTCCAGGCGACCTGGACCGGCGACACCGAATCCATGATCGCCAAGCATGAGGAGCACGCCCGCGAGGCGGCCCGGCAGGGCGCGCAGGTGATCGGCTTCCAGGAAGTGTTCAACGCCCCGTACTTCTGCCAGGTGCAGGAGCCCGAGCACTACCGGTGGGCCGAGCCCGTCCCGGACGGTCCCACCGTCACGCGGATGCGCGAGCTCGCCCGGGAGACCGGGATGGTGATCGTGGTCCCCGTCTTCGAGATCGAGCAGGCGGGCTTCTACTACAACACCGCCGCCGTGATCGACGCCGACGGCACGTACCTCGGGAAGTACCGCAAGCACCACATCCCGCAGGTCAAGGGCTTCTGGGAGAAGTACTACTTCAAACCGGGCAACGCCGGCTGGCCCGTCTTCGACACCGCCGTCGGCCGGGTCGGCGTGTACATCTGCTACGACCGGCACTTCCCCGAGGGCTGGCGCCAGCTCGGCCTGAACGGCGCCCAGATCGTGTACAACCCGTCCGCGACCTCGCGCGGCCTCTCCGCCTACCTCTGGCAGCTGGAGCAGCCGGCCGCCGCCGTCGCCAACGAGTACTTCATCGCGGCGATCAACCGGGTCGGCCAGGAGGAGTACGGCGACAACGACTTCTACGGCACCAGCTATTTCGTGGATCCGCGCGGCCAGTTCGTCGGTGAGCCGGCGAGCGACAAGGCCGAGGAACTCCTCGTCAGGGACCTGGACTTCGGGGTGATCGACGAAGTGCGGCAGCAATGGGCGTTCTACCGGGACCGCAGGCCCGACGCGTACGAGGGACTGGTGCAGCCGTGACCGACACGACGGACATCTCGCGGGCCACCGGCGGCCCGAGCGCATCCCAGGGACCCGACCGGCTCCTCGACCGCCACCGCGCGGTCCTCCCCGACTGGCTCACCCTGTACTACGACCGGCCCCTGGAGATCACCCACGGCGAGGGCCGCCACGTCTGGGACGCCGACGGCAACCGCTACCTGGACTTCTTCGGCGGCATCCTCACCACGATGACCGCGCACGCCCTGCCCGAGGTCACCAAGGCGGTGAGCGAGCAGGCCGGGCGGATCATCCATTCGTCCACGCTCTACCTCAACCGCCCGATGGTCGAGCTGGCGGAACGGATCGCCACCCTGTCCGGCATCCCGGACGCCCGGGTCTTCTTCACCACGTCCGGCACGGAGGCCAACGACACGGCCCTCATGCTGGCCACCACCTACCGCGCGTCGAACCAGATCCTCGCGATGCGCAACAGCTACCACGGCCGGTCCTTCTCCACGGTGTCGATCACCGGCAACCGCGGCTGGTCGCCGACCTCGCTCTCCCCGCTCCAGGCGCTGTACGTGCACGGCGGGGTCCGCGACCGGGGCCCGTACGCGCACCTCGGCGACGAGGCCTTCATCGCGGCGTGCGTGGCCGACCTGGAGGACCTGCTCGGCCACACCCGCGCCCCCGCCGCGCTCATCGCCGAACCGGTACAGGGCGTCGGGGGGTTCACCGCCCCGCCCGACGGGCTGTACGCCGCGTTCCGCGAAGTCCTCGACCGGCACGGCATCCTGTGGATCAGCGACGAGGTGCAGACCGGCTGGGGCCGTACCGGCGAGCACTTCTGGGGCTGGCAGGCACACGCCGCGAGCGGCCCGCCGGACATCCTCACCTTCGCCAAGGGCATCGGCAACGGCATGTCCATCGGCGGGGTCGTGGCCCGCGCCGACATCATGAACTGCCTGGACACCAACTCCATTTCGACCTTCGGCGGCAGCCCCGTCACCATGGCGGCCGGCCTCGCGAACCTCTCGTACCTGCTGGAGCACGACCTCCAGGGCAACGCCCGGCGGGTCGGCGGACTGCTGATCGAGCGGCTGCGGGGGATCGGCGCGGGTGTCGCGGCCGTACGGGAGGTCCGCGGCCGGGGCCTGATGATCGGCCTCGAACTGGTGAAGCCCGGCACCGACGAGGCGTCGCCCGAGCGGGCGGCGGCCGTCCTCGAAGCGGCCCGCGAGGGCGGGCTGTTGATCGGCAAGGGCGGCGGCCACAACACCAGCGTGCTGCGGATCGCCCCGCCGCTCTCCCTCACCGTCGCCGAGGCGGAACAGGGCGCGGCCATCCTCGAACAGGCCCTGCGGGGCGTCTGATCCGTCCGTACGGCTCCGGCGCGGGCGGTCAACAGCCGCCGGCGCCGGGGCAGTCCGGACCAACCTCCGTCCCCGCGAGGGCGGTCGCACCGCAAGAAAGGGAGCGCCACCACCATGAGCACCCGCACCCTGATCCGTGGCGGGCTTGTCATCACCGCCGCCGAGGAGACCCACGCCGACGTCCTGATCGAGGACAGCAGGATCGTCGCCCTCGCCGCGCACGGGTCCACGGTCGCGGAGGGCTGGACCGCCGAGCGGACGATCGACGCGACCGGGAAGTACGTCGTCCCCGGCGGGGTCGACGCCCACACGCACATGGAGATGCCGTTCGGCGGCACCCTGGCCGCCGACACCTTCGAGACCGGCACCCGCGCCGCCGCCTGGGGCGGCACCACCACGATCATCGACTTCGCCATCCAGTCGCCGGGACAGGCGCTGCGCGAGGGCCTGGACGCGTGGTACGCCAAGGCCGACGGCAAGTGCGCGATCGACTACGGCTTCCACATGATCGTGGCGGACGTGAACGAGGGTTCGCTGAAGGAGATGGACCTGCTGGTCCAGGAGGGGGTGACCTCCTTCAAGCTCTTCATGGCCTACCCCGGCGTCTTCTACAGCGACGACGGCAAGATCCTGCGGGCCATGCAACGCGCTTCCCGGAACGCCGGGTTGATCATGATGCACGCCGAGAACGGCATCGCGATCGACGTCCTCGTGGAACAGGCGCTCGCCGAGGGCCGCACCGACCCCCGCTACCACGGCGAGGTACGGAAGGTCCTGCTGGAGGCCGAGGCCACCCATCGCGCGATCCAGCTCGCGCGGGTCGCCGACGCACCCCTGTACGTCGTGCACGTCTCGGCCGAGGAAGCGGTCGCCGAGCTGGCGCAGGCCCGCGACAAGGGGCTGCCCGTTTTCGGCGAGACCTGTCCGCAGTACCTCTTCCTCTCCACCGACAACCTCGCGGAGCCGGACTTCGAGGGCGCCAAGTACGTCTGCTCGACCCCGCTGCGGCCCAGGGAGCATCAGGCGGCGCTCTGGCGCGGACTGCGGACCAACGACCTCCAGGTGGTGTCCACGGACCACTGCCCGTTCTGCTTCACCGGGCAGAAGGACATGGGCCGGGGCGACTTCTCCAAGATCCCCAACGGGCTGCCCGGGGTGGAGAACCGCATGGACCTCCTCCATCAGGCCGTGGTCGAAGGCCATATCACCCGCCGCCGCTGGATCGAGATCGCCTGCGCCACCCCGGCCAGGATGTTCGGCCTCTACCCGCGCAAGGGCACCATCGCGCCCGGCGCGGACGCCGACGTCGTGATCTACGACCCGCACCACGAGCAGACGCTCTCCGTCGCCACACATCACATGAACGTCGACTACTCGGCGTACGAGGGCAAACGGATCACCGGGCAGGTGGAGACCGTGCTTTCGCGGGGCGAACCGGTCGTCGACCGGCGGCAGTTCACCGGTCGCGCGGGCCACGGCCAGTACACCCCGCGCGCCACCTGCCAGTACCTCGACTAGAACCGGTGGCCCGAGCGACCCAAGCGATTCACCCCAACGAAGCGAACCGAGCGAACCAAGTGATCTAGGAGTGGCACGGCCATGGACTTCGGACTCGTCCTCCAGACCGACCCCCCGGCCTCAGGGGTCGTCGGGCTCATGCGGCGCGCGGAACGCAACGGGTTCCGCTACGGCTGGACCTTCGACTCGGCGGTCCTCTGGCAGGAGCCGTTCGTCATCTACAGCCGCATCCTGGAGCACACCACCAGCCTGATCGTGGGCCCCATGGTCACCAACCCGGGCACCAGGACGTGGGAGGTGACCGCCTCCACCTTCGCCACCCTCAACGAGATGTACGGCAACCGCACGGTCTGCGGCATCGGGCGCGGCGACTCGGCCATGCGGGTGGCCGGCCGCAAGCCCAACACCCTGGCCCGGGTGGGCGAGGCGATGGAGGTCATCCGCGACCTCGCGGAGGGCCGCGAGGCGCTCGTCGACGGCCAGAGCCTGCGCCTGCCGTGGGTACGGGACGGGAAACTGCCGGTCTGGATGGCCGCGTACGGCCCCAAGGCCCTGGCCCTCGCCGGGCAGAAGGCCGACGGCTTCATCCTCCAGCTCGCGGACCCGTACCTCACCGAGTCGATGGTCAAGGCGGTCCGTACCGCCGCCTCGGACGCCGGGCGGGACCCGTACTCCATCACGATCTGCGTGGCGGCCCCCGCGTACATCGGGGACGACCTAGCCCATGCCCGCGACCAGTCGCGGTGGTTCGGCGGGATGGTCGGCAACCACGTCGCGGACCTGGTGGCGCGCTACGGCGAGCACTCCGGGCTGGTGCCCGACGCGCTGACCGACTACATCAAGCAGCGCGAGGGGTACGACTACAGCCACCACGGGCGTACGGACAACGCGTCGGCGGACTTCGTGACCGACGAGATCGTGGACCGGTTCTGCCTGCTCGGTCCGGTCGAAGCGCACATCGAGAAGCTGGAGGCGCTGCGGGCCCTGGGCGTCGACCAGTTCGCGCTCTACAACATGCACGACGCGAAGGAAGCGACGATCGACGCGTACGGTGCCGAGATCATCCCGCACTTCCAGGACTGACCCGCCCTTCTCCTCACCCGCCTCCGTCCCCTCCGCAGGAAGGGTTCCGCCGCGATGACCGCGATAACCGACACCGGAGACACCGGACACACCGGAACGGACGACGGCGGCCGGGTCGAACTCGCGCCCGGCGCGACCCCCGGCGACAGCCGCTTCGTCAACGACGACCTCCTGCCGGTCCCGGTCGCCCGCCGCACCTGGACCACGTACAACTTCGCCGCGCTGTGGATCGGCATGGCGCACAACATCCCGTCCTGGCTGCTGGCTTCGGGTCTGGTCACCCTCGGCATGGACTGGAAGCAGGCGGTCCTCACGATCGCCCTCGCCAACCTGATCGTGCTCTTCCCGATGCTGCTGACCGGCCACGCGGGACCCAAGTACGGCATCCCCTTTCCCGTACTCGCCCGTGCCTCCTTCGGCCTGCGCGGCGCCAACCTGCCCGCGCTGATCCGGGCGGCCGTCGCCTGCGCCTGGTTCGGTATCCAGACCTGGATCGGCGGTCAGGGCATCTTCGTCCTGCTCGGCAAGATCTTCGGCGGCTGGGCGGAGGCGTCGCGGGTCGGCGGGCAGCCCTGGACGCTGTGGCTCTGCTTCGTCCTCTTCTGGGCGCTCGAACTCGCCATCATCCACCGGGGGATGGACACGCTGCGGCGCTTCGAGAACTGGGCCGCGCCCTTTGTCATCGTCGGCGCGCTCGTGCTGTTCCTCTGGATCACCGTCAAGGCCGGCGGCCTCGGCCCACTGCTCGACCAGCCGTCGGAGCTCGGCTGGGGCGCCGACTTCTGGCCGGTCTTCTTCCCGTCCCTCATGGGGATGATCGCCTTCTGGTCCACCCTGTCGCTCAACATCCCCGACTTCACCCGCTTCGGCGCCGGACAGCGCGCGCAGATCTGGGGCCAGACCCTCGGACTGCCCACGACGATGACGGTCTTCGCGCTGCTGTCGGTCTTCGTCACGTCGGGTTCGCAGGCGGTGTACGGAGCCGCCGTCTGGGACCCGGTCGCCCTCGCCGCCAAGACCGACAACGTCTTCGGGCTGCTCTTCGCGCTGGTGACCGTACTGATCGCGACGATCTCCGTGAACATCGCGGCGAACGTCGTGTCGCCCGCGTACGACCTCGCCAACCTGGCGCCGAAGCTCATCAACTTCCGTACGGGCGCGCTGATCACGGGGGTGGTCGGGGTGGTCATCATGCCGTGGAAGCTCACCGAGACACCCGAGCTGTACATCTTCACCTGGCTCGGTCTGGTCGGCGGTCTGCTCGGTACGGTCGCGGGCATCCTGATCGCCGACTACTGGGTCGTCCGGCGGACCGTCCTGGACCTCGCCGACCTCTACCGGCCCGGCGGCCGGTACTGGTACACGAACGGCTGGAACGTCAAAGCCGTGTCGGCGTTCCTGGTCGGGGGCGTCCTGGCGGTGGGCGGGTCCCACTCGGCGGCGGGCCAGGGGCCGTTCCCCGAGGACGGGCTGATCCCCTTCCTCGAACCGCTCGCCGACTACGGCTGGGCGGTGGGCCTCGCCGCCTCGCTGGTGCTGTACGTCGTCCTGATGCTGCCCGAACGCCGGGCGGTGGCCGGGGCGGTGGCACCGGCACGCGCCGAGTCCTGACGGCCCGGCGCACCCCGCGACACCCCTCCGCCCCGGCGGCTCCCCCCGACGGGGCGGAGGGGCGGGCTACGGCACTCGCGCCGTCCACGCCCGGCTGCTGAACTTCGTCGCGGCGAGTTCGCGCGCCCGTGCCATCTCCTCCTCGGTGACCCGGCCCTCCGTCAGGCCGTACCGCCCCCGGAAGGACGCGATCATCCGCTCGATCACGGCCTCCCGCGACAGGCCGGTCTGCCGCCGCAGCGGGTCCACCCGCTTCTTCGCGCTGCGCGTCCCCTTGTCGGAGAGCTTCTCGCGGCCGATCCGCAGCACGTCGAGCATCTTGTCCGCGTCGATGTCGTACGCCATGGTCACGTGGTGCAGTACGGCGCCCCGCCCGCTCACGACCCGCTTCTGCGCGGCGCCGGCGATCTTGCCCGCGTCCGTCGCGATGTCGTTCAGCGGCTGGTACCACGCCTTCACGCCCAGATCGCCGAGCGCGCCGAGCACCCAGTCGTCCAGATACGCGTAACTGTCGGCGAAGGTCAGCCCCTTGACCAGCGCCTCCGGCACGGAGAGCGAGTACGTGATCGTGTTGCCCGGCTCGATGAACATGGCGCCGCCGCCCGAGATCCGGCGGACCACCGTGATGCCGTGGCGCTCCGCGCCGGCCGGGTCCACCTCGTTGCGCAGCGACTGGAAGCTGCCGATCACCACGGCGGGCGCGCCCCACTCCCAGATGCGGAGGGTCGGCGGGCGGCGGCCCGCAGCGACCTCCGTGGTGAGGACCTCGTCGAGCGCCATGTGGAGCGCCGGGGACTCCGGGGCCGCGTGGATGACCTGCCAGTCGTAGTCGGTCCAGTCGGTGGCCCGCGCCAGGGCACGGCGTACGGCGACGGCGATGCCCTCCGACGTCAGGCCGTACATCACCGTCCCGGCGGGCAGCGCCGCGTCGATCCGGGACGCCAGGGCGGTCGCGTCCGTGTCGGCGGGCGCGCCCTCCAGCGCGGCGTCGATCGCCTCGATCGCCTCGTCGGGCTCCAGGAAGAAGTCCCCGGCGACCCGGACGCCGCGCAGCATCCCGTCCGCCGTGTCCAGGTCCACGACGACCAGCTTGCCGCCGGGAACCTTGTACTCACCGTGCACCGCGTACCTCCGCTACGGTCCGTGCCGCCTCGCACCCGTGGCGGAGCTGGGCATGATCACCCGCAAATCGTACTGCTCTGATGAGGCTGACCGGGGGTTCCGTTCCCGGTCCTGGGGCTCATGTCCGGGGCCGACCCTGCAAGTGATTTCACACAGCATCCAGTGCTAGCGTGACCACGGCCCGGCTGAGAACCAGTGCGAGCGAATTCGGCATGAACAGGTCTGGAGAAAGTCCTTATGATCAAGATCGGAATCATTCTCGGCAGTACCCGCCCCGGACGCGTCGGCGGAATAGTCGCCGATTGGGTGGCCGAGGTGGCGTCCAAGCGTGACGACGCCGAGTTTGTGCTGGTCGATGTGGCGAAGGCCGGTTTGCCGCTGCTCGACGAGGGAATGCCTCCTATGGTCGGGCAGTACACCCAGCAGCACACCAAGGACTGGTCCGCCACCATCGCGGACCTGGATTCGTTCCTGTTCGTGACGCCGGAGTACAACCACTCGGTCCCCGCGAGCCTCAAGAACGCGATCGACTTCCTGCACCACGAGTGGCACAACAAGGCCGCCGGGTTCGTGAGCTACGGCGCCGCGAGCGGCCTGCGTGCCGTCGAGCACCTGCGCCTCGTGCTGGCCGAACTCAAGGTCGCCACGGTGCGCTCCCAGGTGGCCCTGAACTCCTACACCGACTTCGAGGAGTTCTACACGTTCAAGCCGACCGACCGCCTCGTCGAGCAGCTGAACGGCACGATCGACGAGGTCGTGGAGTGGGGTACGGCTCTCCGCTCCCTGCGCGGCTGACCCCCGCGCACCAGAAATCCGCGAACCTCCCGGACCACGTGATGTCATTTCCCGATCCGTACGACGCCCGGTTCTCCTCCCTTCTGGCCGACACTTATCTGCGGCTTACGGGAAAGTCATTGCTGGCCGAAATGCCTCCCGGTGTGACGGACGCCACGCAATGGCTGTACGAGAAGGCTCCGTTCGGTCTTCTGGCGCATGACACGGCCGAGGATCCCCGGTTCGTCTACGCGAACAGGACCGCCCAGGAATTCTTCGGATACGCGTGGGACGAGTTCGTCGGAATGCCCTCCCGGCTTTCCGCCCCGCCGACCAAGCGGTCCACCCGCGCACAGCTCATGAAGGACGTCTTGGAGCGGGGCTACAGCGACCACTACCGGGGAATGCGCGAGGGCAGGTCCGGGATCCGTTTCTGGATAGAGGACGTGACCGTCTGGAATCTCGTCGACGGTGCCGGACGGATCCACGGACAGGCCGCCCTGATCGGTTCCACGAGCCCCGCCTAACCTTCCGGGGGAGAGGGGAGCGAGCACACGCTCCCCGGGACCCGTCCCGGGCGCCCGTCACGCGGGCGACGGCACAGGAACAGCGAGGCGCGGCACCGTGTTCACCACCCGACCCACCCTCCAGGGCACCTTCGGCATGGTCTCCTCCACCCACTGGCTCGCCTCGCAGTCCGCGATGGCCGTTCTGGAGGGCGGCGGGAACGCGTACGACGCCGCCGTCGCCGCCGGGTTCGTGCTGCACGTCGTGGAGCCGCACCTCAACGGGCCCGCCGGTGAGGTGCCGATCATCCTGGCGCCGGCCGGCGGGGACGTACGGGTGCTGTGCGGGCAGGGGTCCGCGCCCGTCGCCGCGACCGTCGCGCACTACCGTTCGCTCGGGCTCACCCTCGTTCCCGGTACGGGACCCCTCGCCGCCGCCGTCCCCGGCGCGTTCGACGCCTGGATGCTGCTCCTTCGCGACCACGGCACGTGGACACTCGCCGAGGTGCTGCGGTACGCCATCGGGTACGCGGAGGACGGCCACGCCCCCGTCGAACGGGTCGGCCAGACCGTGGAGACCGTCCGCGAGCTCTTCGAGACCGAGTGGCCCTCGTCCGCCGCCGTCTACCTGCCCGACGGCAACGCCCCGGCCCCCGGCACGCTGTTCCGCAACCCCGCCCTCGCCGCGACCTGGCGCCGCCTGGTCGCCGAGGCCGAGGCGGCGGGCGCGGACAGGACCGTCCAGATCGAGGCCGCCCGCGCCGTCTGGCGCGAGGGGTTCATCGCCGAGGCGCTGGTACGCCAGGCGGGCCGCCCCACCCTCGACACCAGCGGGGATCACCACACCGGCACCCTGACCGCCGCCGACCTGGCCGGCTGGTCCGCGTCGTACGAGGCCCCCGCCACGTACGAGTGGGACGGCTGGACGCTCTGCAAGGCGGGCGGCTGGAGCCAGGGCCCCGCCTTCCTCCAGCAGCTCGCCCTGCTGCCGTCGCGCGCCGCCGACCTGCCCGCGTACGGCTCCGCCGCGTACGTCCACCTCCTCGTCGAGGGCTGCAAGCTCGCGATGGCCGACCGGGAGGCGTGGTACGGCGACGCGGGGGAGGGGGCCGCCGCGGACGTGCCGCTCGACGTGCTGCTCTCGGAGCCGTACAACACCGCCCGCAGGGCGCTCATCGGCGAGACCGCTTCGTACGAACTGCGCCCCGGCAGTCCCGGGGGGCGTACGCCGGTGCTCAGCGCACACGCCGGGACCGTCGTGGAGGGCGAGGAATTCAGTGCGATGGGCATCCCGGGCGCCGGGGAGCCGACCGTCGCCAAGGACGGCTCCACGCGGGGCGACACCTGCCACCTCGACATCGTGGACCGCTGGGGCAACATGGTCGCGGCCACCCCCAGCGGCGGCTGGCTCCAGTCCAACCCCGTCGTGCCCGAGCTGGGCTTCCCGCTCGGCACCCGGCTCCAGATGGCCTGGCTGGAGGAGGGCCTGCCCAACTCCCTGACACCCGGCCGCCGTCCGCGCACCACCCTCACGCCGTCCCTCGCGCTGCGCGACGGGGTGCCGGTGCTCGCGTTCGGCACACCCGGCGGGGACCAGCAGGACCAGTGGCAGCTGCACTTCTTCCTGGCGCTCGTCCTGCGCGGGCCCGTGCGCGGCGGACTCGACCTCCAGGGCGCCGTCGACGCGCCGAACTGGCACAACGACAGCTTCCCCAGCTCCTTCTACCCGCGCGGGACGCGGCCGGGCAGCGTGACCGTCGAGGAGGGCATGGACCCCGCCGTCATCGCCGGGCTGCGGCGGCTCGGCCATGACGTCACCGTCGGCGAACCGTGGTCGGAGGGGCGGCTGTGCGTGGTGGCGAGGGACCCCGCGACGGGCGTCCTGTCGGCCGCCGCGAACCCTCGCGGCATGCAGGGTTACGCCGTAGGCCGCTGAGTTGTCACCCGATCGGTCATACACGTTGTCAGTGCCGCGTGATGGTATGGACGCATGATCGATGACAGCGCGGGCGGCGCCGGCGGCGCCGGGTCCGGGTACGGAGACCTCCTGGCCGCGACGGTGCCGGTACGCCGGGCCCCCGGGCACCAGGTCCCGGACGCGGCGGCCGGTGCTCCGGCGGCCTCCGGGCCGCCGGTGTCCGCCGTCGAGGCGGCGGTCCGCGCCGCCGCCGCCGCGGAGATCATGCCGCGCTTCCGGCAGCTCGCCGCGCACGAGATCGTGGAGAAGAGCGGCCCGCACGACCTGGTCACCATCGCGGACCGGGGCGCCGAGGAGCATCTCACCGCTGCCCTGACCGCGCTGCTCCCCGGCTCGGTCGTCGTCGGCGAGGAGGCCGTGCACGCGGATCCTTCCGTGTACGACGCGCTGCGCGGCGAGGCACCGGTGTGGATCGTGGACCCGGTCGACGGCACCGCCCAGTTCGTCCGGGGCGAGCCCGGATTCTGCACGCTCGTGGCCCTCGCCCAGGGCGGCGAGGTGCTGGCGTCCTGGACGTACGCCGCCGCGCTGGACGAGATGGCGATCGCGGTGCGCGGCCGGGGCGCCTGGCTGAACGGCACCCGCCTGCGCTCCGGCGCCCCCGCGCCCGGCGCGCCGCTCACCGTCGCGATGTCCCACCCGGACTACACGACCGAGGACCAGAAGCGGGCGCTCCTCGGCCTCCGTACCGAAGGCGTCGACACCCGCGCCTGCGGCTCCGCGGGGCTGGAGTACCTGGCCCTGGCGCGCGGCGCCCTCGACGCGGTGGCGTTCAGCTGGGAGCTGGCCTGGGACCACGCGGCGGGGCTGCTGCTGGTGGCCGAGGCGGGCGGCGCGGACGTCACTCTCGCGGGTGAGCCCTACCGGATCACGGGCGGCAACACGCTGCCCTTCACCGCCGCCCGCGACACGGCCACGGCGGAGCGGATACGGGACCTGCTGCTGGCCGGAGCCTGACCGGGGCCCCGTCCGGCGGTGCCCGGCCGTCGCGGACAGTACCGGCGTCCGGGTGTCCGTGCCCAGGAATATCCTGGAGGTCCTGGCCGTCGGCTGACGAAGGAGTCCGAAGGTGCCGTCGATGCTCGATGCAGTCGTCGTGGGGGCAGGCCCCAACGGACTGACCGCCGCGGTCGAACTGGCCCGCCGCGGTTTCTCCGTGGCCGTTTTCGAAGCCAGGGACACCGTGGGCGGAGGTGCCAGGACGGAGGAGCTGACCCTCCCCGGGTTCCGCCACGACCCCTGCTCCGCCGTCCACCCGCTGGGTGTGGGGTCCCCCGCCTTCAAGACCATGCCCCTCGACCGGTACGGCCTGGAGTGGCTGCAACCCGAGCTGCCCATGGCCCACCCGTTCGACAACGGCACGGCCGCCGTGCTGTCCCGCTCCGTCGCCGAGACCGCCGCCTCGTTCGGGGCGCGGGACGCCGGGGCGTACCGGCGGCTCGTGGCGCCCTTCCTCGGCCGGTGGGACGAACTGGCCCAGGACTTCATGTCCCTGCCGATGACCGCCCTCCCGCGCCACCCCGTCACCCTCGCCCGCTTCGGTCTCGCCGGCCTTCCGCCGTACGGCGTGCTGGCGCGCCGGTTCCGCGACGAGAAGGCGCGGGCCCTGTTCGCCGGACTGGTCGCGCACGTCATCGCCCCGCTGAACGGGATCGCCACGAGCGCCGTCGGCCTGGTCTTCGCCCTCGCGGCGCACGCGGGCGGCTGGCCGGTGCCGCGCGGCGGCTCCCAGTCGATCTCCGACGCGCTCACCGCGTACCTCCGGGCCCTCGGCGGCACGGTCCACACGGGATACGAGATCAAGCGGCTGGACGACCTGCCGCCCGCGCGCGCGTACGTCTTCGACACCTCACCGACCGCCCTCGCCCGGATCGCGGGGCTCGGCCGGGTGTACGACGGGTACCGCTACGGCGCGAGTGTCTTCAAGATCGACTACGCGCTGGACGGGCCCGTGCCCTGGACGGCCGAGGAGGCACGCCGGGCCGGGACGGTCCAGATCGGCCCCACCACCGGGGAGATCGGCAGGGCGCTGCGGGAGGCGTCGGGCGGACAGGCACCCGCGACCCCGTTCCTGATCACCGCCCAGCCCAGCCTGGCCGACCCGTCCCGCGCGCCCGAGGGCAAGCACGTGTTCTGGGCGTACGGACATGTCCCGAACGGCTGGGACGGCGATCTGACCGACGCGATGGAGCGGCAGATCGAGCGCTTCGCCCCCGGCTTCCGCGACCGGATCCTGGCCCGGGCGACGGCGGGCCCCCCGCAGCTCGCGGCCAAGAACGCGAACTACGTGGGCGGGGACATCGCGTGCGGCGCCGCCTCGGGCCTCCAGCTGCTGCTGCGGCCGAAGATCTCCCTGTTCCCGTACACGACCCCGCACCCGGCGGTCTTCCTGTGCTCGTCGGCGACCCCGCCGGGGCCCGGGGTGCACGGCATGTCGGGGCACAACGCGGCGAAGGCGGTGTGGCGGCGGCTGCGGGCGGAGTGACATGGCGCCACGCGACAGGGCCCGGGGGGTTTTCGGAATGCGCCGTACGGCCCCGGCCTGACAGAGTTTCCCGTATGGCACATCTGACACTGGTCCAGGGCGACATCACACGCCAGAGCGTGGACGCGATCGTCAACGCCGCCAACTCGTCGCTCCTCGGCGGCGGCGGGGTCGACGGCGCGATCCACCGGCGCGGCGGCCCCGAGATCCTGGCCGAGTGCCGGAAGCTGCGGGCCGGACACTACGGCGGGGGGCTGCCCACGGGCCAGGCCGTCGCCACCACGGCCGGCCTGCTCGACGCCCGCTGGGTGATCCATACCGTCGGACCCGTCTGGGCCCGTAAGGAGGACCGCTCCGACCTGCTCGCCTCCTGCTACCGGGAGTCCCTGAGGGTCGCCGCGGAACTGGGCGCGCGGACCGTCGCGTTCCCGGCCGTCTCCACCGGCGTCTACGGCTGGCCGATGGACGACGGCGCCCGGATCGCGGTCCGTACGGCCCGGGAGGCGGCGGTGCCCCCGGTCGAGGAGGTGCGGTTCGTACTCTTCGACGCGGCGGCGTACGGGGCGTTCGAAGCGGCACTGGAAGCGGACTCCTGACGGGAACGGCGGGCAGGGCGGGCAGGTGCGGGCGCGGAGGTGCGGGCGCGGCCACACGCTGATGTCGGATTCCTGCCAGCCCCCGTCTCCCCGGTACCGGATGCTGGAGGGCATGTACACCGACACCGAGCGCTGCGTACGGGCCGTCAGGTCCAAGGACGCGCGGTTCGACGGGTGGTTCTTCACGGCGGTCCTGACCACCCGGATCTACTGCCGGCCCAGCTGTCCCGCCGTGCCCCCCAAGGCCGAGAACATGACCTTCTACCCCAGCGCCGCCGCCTGCCAGCAGGCCGGTTTCCGGGCCTGCAAGCGCTGCCGGCCCGACACCAGCCCCGGCTCGCCCGAGTGGAACGCCCGCGCCGACACGGTCGCCCGCGCGATGCGGCTCATCCAGGACGGCGTCGTGGACCGCGAGGGCGTGCCAGGACTGGCCGGCCGCCTCGGGTACTCCGCCCGGCAGATCGAACGCCAGCTCCTCGCCGAACTGGGCGCGGGGCCGCTCGCCCTGGCCCGCGCCCAGCGCGCCCAGACCGCCCGCGTCCTCATCGAGACCACCGCGCTGCCGATGGCCGAGGTCGCCTTCGCGGCCGGGTTCGCGTCGATCCGGGCCTTCAACGGCACGGTCCGCGAGGTCTTCGCCCTGTCACCGAGCGAGTTGCGTACGCGCGCGGCCCGTCGTGGCCGCAAAGGGAGTGGTGCGCGCGGCGACGAGGCGCCCACCCCCGGCGTGATCTCCCTGCGGCTCCCCTTCCGCGCGCCCCTCAACCCCGACAACCTCTTCGGCCACCTCGCCGCGACCGCCGTGCCGGGTGTGGAGGAGTGGCGGGACGGGGCGTACCGCCGCACGCTCGCCCTGCCGTACGGACACGGCATCGTCGCCCTGTCGCCGCGCCCCGACCACATCGCCTGCCGGCTCTCGCTCACCGATCCACGTGACCTGACCTTCGCGATCAGCGCGTGCCGCCGGCTGCTCGACCTGGACGCCGACCCGGTCGCCGTGGACGAGCAGCTGCGGTCCGACCCGCTGCTGGCCCCGCTGGTCGACAAGGCGCCGGGCCGCCGGGTGCCCCGTACCGTGGACGCCGCCGAGTTCGCCGTACGGGCCGTGCTCGGCCAGCAGGTGTCCACGGTGGCGGCCCGCACCCACGCCGCCCGGCTCGTCACGGCGTACGGGGTGCCGGTCGACTACCCCGAGGGCGGCCTCACGCACCTCTTCCCGACCACCGGGGCCCTGGCGTCGCTGGACCCGGAGGCCCTCGCGATGCCGCGCAGCCGCCGTACCACCCTCACCACGCTGGTCGGCGCCCTCGCCGACGGCTCGCTCCGGCTCGGCACGGACAGCGACTGGGACGAGGCCCGCGCCCGGCTCACGGCGCTGCCCGGCTTCGGGCCCTGGACGGTCGAGGTCATCGCGATGCGCGCGCTCGGCGACCCGGACGCGTTCCTGCCGGGCGACCTCGGGGTCCGCAGGTCGGCCGCCGGGCTCGGCCTGCCCGCCACCCCCGCCGCGCTCACCGCGCGGGCCGGGGGCTGGCGGCCGTGGCGGGCCTACGCGGTGCAGTACCTCTGGGCGACCGAGGACCACGCCATCAACCACCTTCCCGCCTAGGAAAGTTCACCATGCTCAAGCAGCACACCGTGATCGACAGCCCGTACGGGCCACTCACACTCGTCGCCACCGATGGCCTCCTGAGCGGCCTCTACATGGTCCAGCACCGCCACCGCCCGGCGGAGGAGACCTTCGGCGAGCCGGACCCCCGGCCCTTCGGCGAGGTACGGCGTCAGCTCACCGCCTACTTCGACCGCGAACTGACCGCGTTCGACCTGCCGTTGCACCTGGCGGGCACCCCGTTCCAGCGCAGTGTGTGGGCGCGGCTGGAGCTGATCCCGTACGGCGAGACCCGGTCGTACGGCGAACTGGCCGAGGCCCTCGGCAAGCCGGGCGCCTCACGGGCGGTGGGCCTGGCCAACGGCAAGAACCCGGTCAGCATCATCGTGCCCTGCCACCGGGTCATCGGCTCGACCGGCGGCCTCACCGGGTACGGCGGCGGCCTCGACCGCAAGCAGCGCCTGCTGGTCTTCGAGGGAGCGGCGGCCGAAGTCCCGGCGACGGCGACGCTGTTCTGAGGCGCCCCCCCGGGCCGGCCCGCCCCCCGGGCCGGCCCGCTCAGCCCCCGTGGAACCGCTTCAGCAGCGTCGGCAGCGCCGTACCGATCGGCTCCCGTACGATCTCGTCGGCCCGGTCGTCGTACGGCGTCGGGTCGGCGTTCACCACGATCAGCCGCGCGCCGTGGTCGGCGGCGATGCCCGCCAGCGAGGCGGCCGGCTGCACCTGGAGTGTCGTACCGACCGCGAGGAACACCTCGCACGCCTTGGCGATCGCCATCGCCTGCGCCAGCACCTCGGGGTCGAGCCGCTCCCCGAACATCACCGTCGCTGACTTGAGGATCCCGCCGCACACCAGGCACGGCGGATCGTCCTCGCCCGCCGCGACCCGGGCCAGCGCCTCCTCCATCGGGGCGCGCGCGTGACAGCGCGCGCAGCTGGTCTCCCGGGCGGTGCCGTGCAGTTCGAGCACCTTCCGGGCGGGCATCCCGGCCCGCTGGTGCAGCCCGTCGACGTTCTGGGTGAGCACCCGGACCGCCGTGCCCGACCGTTCGAGCTCGGTCACGGCCCGGTGGCCGGCGTTGGGCTCCGCCCGCCACGTGGGGCTGTCGGTGCGCACGCGCCAGGCGCGCCGCCGGATCTCGGGGTCGTTCACGTACGTGTCGTACGTGACGAGTTTCTCGGCTCCGGGATCGCGCCGCCACACGCCGTTCGGCCCGCGGTAGTCGGGGATGCCGGAGTCGGTGGAGATCCCGGCGCCGCTGAGGATCGCGACGAGAGTCATGCTCCGAGCGTACGCAGCGGGCGTGAGCGAGAGCGACCCCATGTGCCGGGGCCGGGGCCCTCGGTCAGCCCACCCGCCTGCCGTTCTCCAGCTCGACCGTGCCCGCGCCCGACTCCACCGCGTCCAGCGCCGCCAGCACCCGCCCCGCCAGCGCGCCCAGCAGGTACGTGGTCAGCTCCTCGCGGGGCAGCAGCCGCCAGGACAGCAGCTCCGCCTCCTGGAGCCGGACCGCGGCGAGCTGCTCCGGCGTCAGCACCCCGCCGTCGTACAAATAGGCCGCGATCGGCGGCCGGGTGGCACCCGGGACCCAGTCGACCGCGAGCAGCCGCCCGGGCTCGATGTCCAGTCCGATCTCTTCGAGCGTCTCGCGCCGCGCGCCCTGGCGGGGGGTCTCGCCGTCGTCGGACTCGATGGTCCCGCCGGGCAGCGCCCAGCCCTCCCGGTAGTTCGGCTCGACGGCCAGGACACGTCCCTCGCCGTCCCTGAAGAGCATGGCCGCGCCGGCGAGGACGCGCGGGAGTCCCGCGATGTACGCGGCGTAGTCGGTGTCCGTCACCGGGTCAGCGTATCGGGCGGACCCGGGGGCCATGGGCAGAGTGCCACCCGTGCGGATAGGGTCGGCGCGGGGCGCGACTGCCTGTTCGACAGCAAGGGATAACAACGTGACGGACGGAGCAGTAACCGATACCGCGCGCGTGCTCATCGCGGCGGACAAGTTCAAGGGGTCGCTCACGGCTGTGCAGGTCGCCGAGCGGGTGACGGCCGGGCTGCACCGGATCGCGCCTCAGGTGGCGGTCGAGACGATGCCCGTCGCGGACGGCGGTGACGGCACCGTGGCCGCCGCGGTGGCGGCGGGGTTCGAACGGCATGAGGTACGGGTCAGCGGACCGCTCGGCGACGAACTGACCGCCGCCTTCGCCCTCCGGGACGGCACGGCGGTCGTGGAGATGGCGGAGGCGTCCGGCCTGGCCCATCTGCCCGGCGGGGACTTCGCGCCGCTCACGGCCGGTACGTACGGCTCCGGAGAGCTGCTGCGCGCGGCGCTCGACGCGGGGGCGCACACCATCGTCTTCGGGGTGGGCGGCAGCGCCACGACGGACGGCGGCGCGGGCATGCTGGCCGCGCTCGGCGCCCGTTTCCTGACCGAGGACGGCACGCCCGTCCCGCCGGGCGGCGGCGGGCTGCGGGACCTGGCCACCGCCGACCTCTCCGGGCTGGACCCCCGGCTCGCCAGGACGGACATCGTCCTGGCCAGTGATGTCGACAATCCACTGACCGGACCCAAGGGCGCCGCCGCCGTCTACGGACCGCAGAAGGGCGCGAGCCCGGAGGACGTGGCGGTCCTGGACGCGGCTCTCGCCCACTACGTCACGGTCCTGGAGGCGTCCCTCGGCTCCCGGGCGGCGCGGCTCGCGCTGTCCCCGGGCGCGGGCGCGGCGGGCGGGATCGGCTACGGCGCCCTGGTCGGCCTCCACGCGAGCTTCCGTCCCGGCATCGAGGTGATGCTCGACGTCCTCGGCTTCGCCGCCGCGCTGTCCCGGGCGACGCTGGTCATCACCGGGGAGGGCTCGCTGGACGAGCAGACGCTCCACGGCAAGGCGCCTGCGGGGGTCGCCGCGGCGGCCCGCGCGAAGAACGTCGAGGTCATCGCCGTCTGCGGGCGGCTGGCCCTGCTGCCGGAGGCCCTGGGCAGGGCGGGCATCCGGCGCGCGTACGCCCTCAGCGACCTGGAGAAGGACCCGGCGGTGTGCATGGCCGAGGCGGGGCCGCTGCTGGAGAGACTGGCGGAGGACATCGGGAGGGACTTCCTGACGTGAGCGACTTCCCGACGTGAGTGACTTCCTCACGTGAGCGATACGTGAGCGATTGCCTGTCCTGAGAGCCGGACCCCGGCTCGGCCGGGTCCTGGGGAGCGGCTCCCGGGACCCGGGCGAGCCGGGAGCGTCATCCTCTGCCCCGCCCCTTCGCGTGTCCGCTCTGCCCCGGCCCGTAGGGCACGTATGACTGGACCATGAGCATCAGCTACCGACTGAGGACGATCACCCGCGAGGAGCACCTGGCCTTCGTCCGCGCCAGACCCTCCGCCAGCCATATGCAGGTCCCGTCCTGGGGAGACGTCAAGCCGGACTGGCGGGCGGAGAGCGTGGGCTGGTTCGAGGACGGCGAACGCCCCGGCGAGGCGTACAGCGGCGGTCCCGGCGGGGCGCGCGGTAGCGGGCGGATGGTCGGGGCGGGGCTCGTCCTCTACCGGCCGCTGCCCAGGATCAAGCGGTACCTGGCCTATCTGCCCGAGGGCCCCGTCATCGACTGGTACGGCGCCGACCTGGCCGCCTGGCTCACCCCGATGCTCGCCCACCTCAAGTCCCGGGGCGCCTTCTCGGTGAAGATGGGGCCACCGGTCGTCGCCCGCCGTTGGGACGCGGACGCGCTCAAGGCCGCCGTCGCCGACCCGGCCGCGCACCGGCTGCGGGACGTCACGGCCACCACCACCGA
>NZ_WWJY01001119.1 GCF_009865405.1 Streptomyces sp. SID3212
GCCGCGCCCCGGGACGGGGCCGTACCCGCGGCCGTGCTCCCGGCCGCGCTCCGGGACGGAGGCGTACCCACAGCCGTACCCACGGCCGACCCCCGGGACAGCGGGGCGGTGTCCGTGCCCGGTGGGGCCACGTGGACGCGGGACGCGGGGAGGTCGTGGAGGGTGATCAGGCGGGTCGCCGCCCACGTGCTCGTGGCGATCACCGCCGATACCGCGTGCAGGGTGCGGCGCTCGGCGGCGTTCAGTTCCGCCGCGCGTTCGGGGGTGAGGCCCGTCTCGTCCGCCAGGGGGAGGTGCACCAGCACCGCCAGGCGCAGGCGGGTGGCCTCAGGGACGACGACGTCCGGGGCCGCGCAGGCCACCAGGCCGTCCAGGAGGACCACGCTGCCGTCCGCCGACTCCGCCAGGATCCGGGCCAGTTCGGCGCGCGCCTCCGGGCCCGGGTCGGGCCAGGTGCCGGCGACCGCGTGTTCGTGGACCGGCCAGCCGGCGCGGGGCAGTTCGCCGCACACCCGGCGGTCGTAGCGGTTCCCGCCGCTCGGCGCCGCCGGATCGTCGACGCCACCGGGCATCACCACCCGCACGGAGCGTGCGGGCGCCACGGTGGCGCCGGCGGGGTTCACAGCGCCCGCTCGTAGCTCGCCCAGGCGATGTGGGACTCGTGCAGGGTGACGGAGACGGCCGTCAGGCCGCGCGCGCCCTCGCCAAGGACCCCGGCGTGCACCCGGTCGGCGAGGCGGTCGGCGATGACCTTCGCCAGGAACTCCGTCGACGTGTTGATGCCGGCGAACTCGGGCAGGTCGTCCAGGTTCCGGTAGGTGAACTCGCCCACCACGGCGCCCAGTTCTTTCGTCGCCAGACCGATGTCCACGACGATGTTGTCCGCGTCCAGCTCGGGCCGCTTGAAGGTGGCGTCCACCAGGAACGTCGCTCCGTGCAGGCGCTGCGCGGGCCCGAAGACCTCCCCGTGGAAGCTGTGGGCGATCATGAGGTGCTCGCGGACGGTGACGCTGAACAACGGATGACCCTCCAGGTCCTCGGTCTGACGTGCCTACGTAGGTACTCCTGTCGGAATTCCTGCCAGGGCTGCTGCCAGGGTTTCCGCCAGGGTTGTTCGTCTGCTGGTACGGCGATCGGTTCTGCTGGTACGGCGATTAGTACGGTCGACGCCCGCCACGTGTTCAACCCGCACGCGGTTCAGCTCCCGGCGGGCTCCGCCACGGGACCGTACAGGACGCGGTGGCACAGTCCCGGCACCTCGCCCCCGGCGATTCCGGCGAGTACACGCGGCAGCTCCTCGAAGGCGCATTCGCCGGTGACGAGCGCGTCGAACGCCGGGTCGGCGAGCAGGTAGAGCGACAGCGCCAGCCGGTCGGCGAAGGTCCGCCGCGAGCGCCGGGCCGCCGACACCATGCCCACCTGGCTGCTGCGCAGCACGAGCCGGCCGGAGTGGAACGCCTCGCCCAGCGGCACGCTGATCCGCCGGTCGCCGTACCAGCTCAGCTCCAGCACCGTGCCCTCCGGAGCGAGGAGTTCCAGCGAGCGCGCGAGCCCCGCCTCGGTGGCGCTGGCGTGGACCACCAGGTCACAGTCGCCCAGCGCGTCCGCGGGGAGCGCGAAATCCACGCCCAGAGCGTGGGCGACGGCGGCGCGGCCGGGGTCGGCGTCGACCAACTGGACGCGTACGGCGGGATACCGGGCGAGGACGGCGGCCACGGACGCGCCCACCATGCCCGCCCCGATCACCGCGATCCGGTCACCGAGCAGGGGCGCGGCGTCCCAGACGGCGTTCACCGCGGTCTCCACCGTCCCGGCCAGGATCGCCCGCCCGGCGGGGACGCCGTCCGGGACCGGGGTGACCGCGCTCGCGGGGACGACGTAGCGGGTCTGGTGCGGGTAGAGGCAGAAGACCGTACGGCCGAGCAGGCGCGCGGGGCCCCCCTCGACGAGGCCGACGTTGAGGTAGCCGTACTTCACGGGCCCGGGGAAGTCGCCGTCCTGGAACGGGGCGCGCATCGCGGCGTGCTGACTCTCCGGCACGCCCCCGCGGAAGACCGTGGACTCCGTACCCCTGCTCACGCCGGAGCAGAGCGTGCGCACCACGACGTCGTCGTCGCCCGGTTCCGGCAGGACGACATCCCTGATCTCGCCGTGCCCGGGGGCGCGGAGCCAGAATGCGCGGGCCTTGCGCTCCATGTGGTGTCCTCCTGGACCTGAACGCTCGGGGAGCGGTTTGCGTAGTGCTGGTTACGAGGCCGCGATCACCGTACGCGGCACGCATCGAGTCGGCCACACAGCCGGGGTGAACGGTGAACATGTACAACACGCACGTACCTGTCCAGCGCGGCGCCGGGGCTCCTGGGGCCGCTGGTCTCCCCTTGCTGCCTGGTCTGTCTGGTCTATCTGGCCTGTCTGCTCTGCCTGGGCTGCCCGCCCTGCCCGCCCTGCCCGCCCTGCCGGGCGTGCCCGGCCTACCTGGTCTGCCCGGGCTGTCTGCGATACCGGCGATACCTGGGATTCCGGGGGGCGCAGGGGGCGCTGGGGTGGCTGGGGCTGCTGGACTGCCGGGGGTCGGCGGCGTTGCGGGGGCCGCCGGGTTCCCGGGAGCTGCTGGGGTCGCCGGGCCCTCAAGGGGCGTGGGGGTCGCGGCGGTCGCGTCTGCCGGCGGAGTCGCCAGGACCGCCGGGTTGCCGGGGGCCGCCGGGATGCCCCGGGTGGCGGGGCTCACCGAGGCGGTCGGGATGCTCGGGATACCGGGGGCCCTGGGGGCGCCGGGAGCGGCGGGAGCCGTGGGTACGACGGGTGCGGCGGGTACGGCGGGTACGACGGGTACGGCCGGGACATCCCGGGCTCCGCGCCCG
>NZ_WWJY01001120.1 GCF_009865405.1 Streptomyces sp. SID3212
CGGCGGAGGTGGCGGCGGCGCCCTCCTCGTACAGCGCGCGCAGCAGCGGGCTGCGGGTGCGCTCCGGCGACGGGTCGGGGAGCCGGGCCTCCACCAGGGCGCGCGCTTCGACGTGATGCCCCGGTACGGACGGGCTCCCCGCCCGGAAGAGTCCGGTCCGCTCGTCGGCCTCGACCGTCGTGTCGGCGCCGAGGAAGCGGACGATTCCGGCCCGGGACAGGGCGAGGAGCTGCCGCAGGCGGGGTCCCGGCGGCCCCGAGGCGAGGTAGCTGAAGAAGCCGTGCCACTGGCCGCCCATGTCGCCGAGGTCGCCGAGCCGGGTCAACTGCCCGTAGACCGAGAGGAGTCCGAGGAAGACGGCGAGGTCGGCGCTGTGGGCCGGGTCGTGCCGGCGGGTGAGATCGGCGGTGATGTAGGCGCGCAGGCCGTCCTGGAGCGCCTCGGGAGAGGCGAAGCGCACGCCGGTCAGCGGACGGTCCAGGAGGCCGAGGTCGAGCCGGTCGGCGGGGTCGGGCACGGCGGCGGCGATGAGCGCGTCCAGCTCCGGACCGCCCGGCCCGGCGGCGGCGTACTTCTCCTCGAAGTCCGTCCAGGCCATGCGGGTGCGCTCGGGATGGGCGGTGAAGAGCCGGTGGTAGTGGGCGAAGCCCAGCTCCTTGTCGACCAGGGGCCGGACGTCGCGCCGGAAGTCCGGCGGCCGGGGGGCGCGGAGCAGCCCGTCGATCTGCTCGGGACCGAGGAAGCGCGGCAGCGGCGGTCTCGCGCCGGTCAGGCCGTATCCGATCTTGGAGTGGTACGGGACACCTCGCCGCGATCCCACGTAGAGCACCGGCTCCCGCCCCGAGGGGTGGTAGACCAGCTCCTCGCCGACGCCCTCCGCCGGTTCGCCGGGCACCACCGCGTAGCGCCCTCCCCGGCCCTCGGTGAGCAGCACCATGAGGTCCACGAAGGCGAGGCCGAAGCCGCGCACGATCACGGGCTCACCGGCAGGCAGGGCCGACAGGTCGCTGTCGGCGGTGAAGTCGGGCGGCACGTGCGTCAGCCCGTGCCGCCGGGCGAACCCCGCCAGCTCCACGTGCTCGGGCTCCGGTTCCGCGTCGAGGTGACCGAGCGTCAGGACCACCAGATCGGCGAGCAGGGGTTCCGTACGGTCCTCCAGCCAGACGCGCTGTCTCCCGCCGCGCGGCCCGCTCACCCGCAGGGCGCGGGTCGGGTGCCGGTGCAGGGTGACGCCCGGCGGCAGGGCCGCCACGGTCCGCTCGTACACCCAGCTCAGATAGGCGCTCTGCACCCTCCTGCTGGGAAAGGCCTGCCCGCTCAGGGCGACTATCTCGGCGCGCAGTTCCGGATCGGCGCGCGCGGTCTCCTCGGAGAGGTCGGCCCTGCCCTCGCCGACGTCCCGCGCCCAGTCGTGGAGGGCGGGCCCCTCGGTGACGGGACCGCCGAGCCTCACCGAGTCGTCGGTGAACATGGTGACGTCCTCGGCCATCGAGTTCATCCAGAGGAGCGGCGACTGCGCGCGGCGCCATATCCGGCCACCGCCCGGCGGGAACGGGTCGACCAGGTGGATGTCGAGGGGCCGGCCGTCGTACAGGGCGGGCGCGTTGGCGGCGAACCGTTCGAGGAATCCCGTGCCGCGCGGGCCCGCGCCGACCACGACGACGGACCGGGTGAGGCGCGTAAGGACAGGGGTACGGGTGGGCTCCGAGGGCACAGGCATGCGAAGGCTCCGTGGATACAGAGATCGAACACGGGATGTGCCTTCACGGAAAACGCGGGCGGACCGAGCCCCTCAGCACGATCCGCTTGTGGCTCAGAGGCTAAGCGGTCCGTACCGTCCGCTGTCAAGCTTGTCCATACTCCGGGCGTCCCCGGTCGCTCGGTTGACGGGGAAACGGATGCCTGTTCCACTTGGCACATGTATGCGCAGCAGTGGCTGGTCACCCGCTCCCACATCGACTTCGGTCGAGTGTGGTCCTCGTCCTGTTGAGCTGACGCCCTGCACGGCCTCCGTACCACCGGCGCTCATCCGCCGTCTCCCGCGTGCCTTCACATGCGCCGCTCCACGCGTCACCCCCCTCGCGTCCTGTCAGCAGCTGCAGTCACAGCATCCGCAGCAGTCACAGCAACCGCCGTCACAGTCGCAGCAGTTCCCGTCGCAGTCGCACTTGTGGCAGCAGCCCTCGCGCTGCTTGCCCGACCACGGACCCTCGTAGCTCTCCGCGCAGCACATCCGACACGTACAGCACAGCGCGGCGAACGCCGCGCAGCCGGCCAGGAATCCGCGTGAGCCCGGCCGGGGCGGCTCGGGGTGCGGCCCCTGGGGCGCTCCCGGCATGCCCGGCGCCCCCGGTGCCCGTGGGGGTGTGCCCGGCAGGTGTCCCGCCGGCGTGCCGCCGTGCCCCGGGTGCGCGCACGCCGTCGTGCCGAACGCCCGGTCCACCGACACCCGCAGTTCGTGGGCGAGCAGGACGTGCGCGAGCCGGCCGTCGGTGAACTCCGCGTCCCGCAGCGCGAGACGGATGCCGTGCACGGCGTCGTCGGCGAGCCGCCGGGCCTCCGCCCGGGGCGTGCCGGTCGCGGTGAGGGGGTTCCAGGCTCCCGACACGGCGTCGGTCTCCTGGTCCTCCACGGCGTCCAGCAGATGCGCGAGCCGTCCGAAGAGCCGTCCCGCCTCGGTCAGCGGCGCGCGGTTGCCCGGCCGGCCCGCCAGTACGGCGGTGTGGGCGAAGGCGGCCCCCGTCGCCGTCTC
>NZ_WWJY01001121.1 GCF_009865405.1 Streptomyces sp. SID3212
CGCCGCAGGGCCGATCGCCCCGCCGCGCCCCGCCCCGCCGCGCGCCTCGCTCACCGACGTGGTGCCCCGGCGCACGCTGATCATCATCGGGATCGTCGCCGTGCTCGCCGTCCTGGGCACGATCCTCGCCGTCTCCCTGGGCGGCGGCCCCGACGGGGGTACGGACCAGGGCAAGGACGCCGGCTCCTCCGCCGGGGCCACGGCGGGCGACAGCGGCACCGGCGACGGCAAGGACACCGGACAGGACCAGAGCGCGGAGCCGAACGGCGGGAAGACGGCCGACCCGAAGCCCTCCGGGGACACGGCGGCCTCCGCCGGTTCCTCGGACGACAAGGGCGACGAGGGCGACAACGGCGGCGACGGCGGGTCGGACGACAACTCCGGCTCGTCGGACGGCGGCAAGGACAGCAACAAGGGCAAGGGCGGCGGCGGGGAGATACCGGCCGGATACGCGACGGTCACGGACACCCAGTTCCACTTCACGATGGCGATGCCCAAGGGCTTCACGAAGCAGTCCATCGCGGGGGAGAACTCCGGTGGGAAGTACAGCCTCGTCAGGGACGGCCTCCCGCGCGTCCAGGTCGACTACACCAGCAGCCCCGGCGCCGACGCCAAGGCCGCGTGGGTCCAGCAGCGGCAGGCGATCCGGGGCGGTATCTCCGGCTACCAGGACCTCGGCATCGAGAACGTCTCGTACAACGGCTACCCGACGGTCGCCGACTGGCAGTGGCGCGAGACGGTGAACGGCCAGCGTGTACGGGTCCTCAACCGGGGCTTCAAGGTCGACGGCGACCACGGGTACGCGATCCTGATCCGCTGCAAGGACAGCGAATGGGACGGCGCGGCGTGCCGGACGCTCCGTGAGACGGCTTTCAAGACCTTCGCGCCGAAGGACTGACGGGCCGCCAGGCGGGCAATCTCTTCTGGAGCAGCACGTTCGTAGTGTCAAGGCGGCCTGTTCGGCCTGCGGGATCCCAACGTTCCCGTACGGGTTGCCCCGACCCTGCGGCGCGTTTGCCTGCGGCCACGTATCGTGAGAGGTCGCGAACCGTACGCATCCACAATGGGCCGGTAAACGACCGGAATTGGCGGTTTCGTGGGTCTCCGAGACCGTTCGCGGGTCTCCGGGACCGGGAGACGGCACGTGTGTGGGGAGGCGCTGTGGACGACTACGCGGGACGGGTGCTGGCCGACCGCTATCGCCTTCCCCTGCCACCCTCCGACGAGTACGAACTCGCGGAGACCCGGGCCTTCGACACGTACAGCGGCCAGGAAGTCCTGGTGCGGCAGGTGCCGTTGCCGGAGGTCGTGGAGGCGGAGGTCATCGACGCGGACGGCGGCGCGGCGCCCCGGCGTGCCTCGGGGCGCGAGCCGCGCAGGCCCACCGACCCGGCGGTGCGGCGGGCCATCGAGGCCGCGCAGACCGCCGCGCAGATCCCCGACCACCCCCGGCTCGACCAGGTCTTCGACGTGTTCGCCGAGTCCGGGTCGCTGTGGATCGTCAGCGAACTGATCGCCGCGCGCCCGCTGGCGGCGCTGCTCGCCGAGCGGCCCCTCAACCCGTACCGGGCGGCGGAGATCGCCGCCGACGTGCTCACGGCGGTCCGGGTGCTGCACGGCCACGGCTGGACCCACCGCAACATCACCGCGCGCACGGTGCTCGTCTGCGACGACGGCCGGGTGGTGCTGACCGGGCTCGCGGCGGGCGCGGCGGAAGAGGCGCTCTGCGGGTACGCGCCGGTGCCGACGGCCCCCGGCGTGCCGGGCATGCCGCTCCCGCCGGAGCCCGCCGCGGAACAGCCCGGCGCGCCCTGGGAGGCCGGGCACGACACGCGGACCGACATGCGGCACGACACGCGGGCCGAGGATCCGCCGGTGCACGAGGTGTCCGCTCCCGGCCCCCAGGATCCCGAGCCGGCCGAGCCCGGGCCCGTGGCTCCCGGGCTGCCGGGCCTCCCGCGCTCGGAGCAGGGACAGTCCGGGTACGGGTACGGCGCGGCCGGCCCCGAACTGCCGGGGCAGACGGCCGGGGTGCCGTACGGCGGGTCCTCGGGGACGTCGGGAGCGATGCCGCGGCCCCAGCACGGCACCCCGGGGATCCCGGCGCCCTACGGAGGCCAGCCGGCGCTTCCCAGCGGCAACGCGTCGGGGGACATCCGCGC
>NZ_WWJY01001122.1 GCF_009865405.1 Streptomyces sp. SID3212
CTCCCCGCCGACCCCGCCCCCGCCCCGCGCTACGTCGTCACCCTCGCCCGCGACGAGCACGACGTACGGGCCGCGCAGCGCCTGCGTCACCTCGTCTTCGCCGGGGAGCTGGGCGCCCGCCTCGACGGGCCCGAGCCCGGGCTGGACGGCGACGCCTTCGACGCGTACTGCGACCACCTCCTCGTACGCGAGGAGACCACCGGCGAGGTCGTCGGCACCTACCGCCTGCTGCCGCCCGACCGCGCCAGGGCCGCCGGACGCCTCTACTCCGACAGCGAGTTCGACCTCGGGCGCCTCGGCCCGATCCGCGACGACCTGGTCGAGGTCGGCCGCTCCTGCGTCCACCCGCGGCACCGCACCGGCGCCGTCATCGGCCTGATCTGGGCCGGACTCGCCCGCTACATGACCAACAGCGGCCACAACTGGCTCGCCGGCTGCTGCTCCGTCCCCCTCGCCGACGGCGGCGCCCTGGCCGCCTCGACCTGGTCCACGGTCAGGGAGCGGCACCTCTCGCCCGAGGAGTACCGGGTCACCCCCCACCGCCTCTGGACCCCGGACAACGCCGCGGCGGCCACGTCCCGCGCCGAACTGCCCCCGCTGCTCCGCGGCTACCTGCGGCTCGGCGCCTGGGTGTGCGGCGCGCCCGCGCACGACCCGGAGTTCGGCGTCGCCGACCTCTACGTCCTGCTGTCGATGCGCCGCACCAACCCCCGGTACCTGAAGCACTTCCTCTCGCTCGCCCCCGCGGCATGAGCGTCTGGCTGCCCACCGCACCCTGCACCCCGCGCGCGTGCGGCACCCACCACGGTCCGGTGGCCGCCGCCACGGTGGCGGCCGTCCGGGTGGTGGCGGGCCTCTTCTTCGTCCTCGCCGGCGCCCTGCTCTCGACCCCGGTGGCGCTGCTGGGCGCCGGGGCACGGGACCGGCTCACCCGGGTCTGGGCCCGCAACGTCCTGCGCGTCTTCGGCCTGCGGATCCGGGTCGTGGGCGCGCCGCTCCCGCCGCGCGGGGCCGGGGTCCTGGTCGTGTCCAACCACATCTCCTGGCTGGACATCCCCCTCCTGGCCGCGCTCTTCCCCGGCCGGGTGCTGGCCAAGAGCGAGATACGGCAGTGGCCGGTGCTCGGCGGGATGGCCGCCCGCGGCGGCACCCTCTTCGTCGAGCGCGAGCGGCTGCGGGCCCTGCCCGAGACCGTACGGACCCTCGCCACGGCCCTCACCGAGGGCTCCCGTGTGGTCGTCTTTCCCGAGGGCTGTACGTGGTGCGGGCGCGACCAGGGGCGGTTCACCCGGGCCGTCTTCCAGTCCGCGCTGGACGCGGGCGCGCCCGTGAGGCCCGTACGGATCACGTATCGCACCCCGTCCGGGACCTCGTCGGGCGCTCCGGCGTTCGTCGGCGACGACACGCTGCCCGCGTCGCTGTGGCGGGTCGCGCGGGCCGGCGGGCTCACGGCGGAGATCACGGTCCTGCCGCTGATCCCCGCCGGTCGCCACGCCGACCGCCGCTCACTCGCGCTGGCGGCTCAGCTGGCCGTCGCCGGTGACTCGGCCACGAGTGACACCGCCACCGGCGGCACGCCTGCCACGCGCATGCCTGCCGGTGACGCGCCTGCCGCGCGCACGCCTGCCGGCGACACGTCTCAGAGTGCTGTCGCCAGCGACAGCGCGAACCGTCCCTCGCTGTCGGTCCACCACTGCGTCAGCTCCATCCCCGCCGCGCTCAGCTCCGCCCGGACACCCTCCTGACGGAACTTCGCCGACACCTCCGTACGTACCTCCTCACCGGCGTCGACATGCACCACCAGATCCAGCTCCGGGATCTTCACCGTGAGATCCCGGCGCGCCCGCAGCCGCATCTCGATCCACTCGTGCTCCTGGTCCCACAGCGCCACATGCTCGAAGTCGGCGGGGTCGAAGTCCGCGCCGAGCTCGCGGTTCATCACCGACAGGACGTTCTTGTTGAACGCGGCCGTCACCCCCGACGCGTCGTCGTAGGCCCTGACCAGCACGGACTCGTCCTTCACCAGGTCCGTTCCCAGCAGCAGCGCGTCGCCGGGCTCCAGCAGCGAACGGACCGACGACAGGAAGGCGGCACGCTCGGCGGGCAGCAGATTGCCGACCGTGCCGCCGAGGAACACGACCAGCCGCGGGCCCGGCGTGCCGGGCAGCGCGAGACCGGCGGTGAAGTCGGCGATCAGCGCGTGCACCCGCAGCTCCGGCCGCGCGGCCAGCAGGCTCTCGGCCGCGCCGGTCAGCGCGCTCTCACTCACGTCGACCGGTACGTAGTGCAGCGGGTCCGGCAGCTCGTCGAGCAGGTGCCGGGTCTTCACGGAGGACCCGGACCCCAGCTCGATCACGGTACGGGCGCCGGTCACCTCAGCGATCTCCGCCGAGCGGTCGACCAGGATCTCCCGCTCGGCCCGGGTCGGGTAGTACTCGGGGAGCCGGGTGATCTCCTCGAACAGGTCACTGCCCTTGGCGTCGTAGAACCACTTCGGCGGCAACACCTTGGGCGTACGGGTCAGCCCTTGCAGCACATCGGCGCGCAGCGCGGCGTCGGTGGCGTCCTCGGGCAGGGTGCGGGTCAACTGGAACGGGCTCACGGGAGGGGCTCCTTGAGGGGGGTGAGCGACACGTTGGCGCGGGTGGCCACGACCAGGGTGCGGTCGGGGACCTCGCGCCAGCGCGGATCGTCGTCGTACGGCTCCGAGGCCACCACCACGCGGTGGCCCGGTTCGGCCAGGAACCAGAGCGAGTCCCCCCAGGCCGTCGCGGCCACGTGCTCGCCGTCCGTCACCAGCAGGTTCAGCCGGGAGGCCGGAGCGGCCGTCGCCACGTCGAGGACGGTGTCGGCCAGGGCCTGGCCGATCTCGTCCCCGGTCCGCAGGCGGTGCAGGAGCAGGGCCCACAGCAGTGCGGAGTCGGTGTGTGCCGGGAGCGAGAGCAGGTCCTCGGCGGGCAGTGTGCCGGCCACGCCCGCCACGGAGGCGGGCCACCCCCCGACCGCGCCGTTGTGACTGAACAGCCAGCGGTCCGCGGCGAAGGGCGCCGCGGCGGCCTCGCCGTCCGCGCCGGGCAGGGTGGCGTCCCGGACGGCCGCGAGCAGCGCGCCGGTCCTCACCACCCGCGCCAGATCGGTCAGCCCGACGTCCGACCAGATGGGCCCGGCACGCCGGTAGCGCGCCGGGACCGGGTCGCCCTCGGCGTACCAACCCACCCCGAAACCATCGGCGTTGACCGTCCCGTTGCGCTGCCTGCGCGGCTCCCACGACTGCCGGTACAGCGCGTGGGAGGGCGCGATCAGCAGCTCGCCCAGCGCCACCGGCGGCCCCAGATAGGCGATATGACGGCACATCAGACGTCCCTGGCCGTACGGAATCCCGAGAAGATCTGCCGGCGGACCGGCAGGTCCCAGTTGCGGAACGTACCCCGGCAGGCCACCGCGTCCACGGCGAACGAACCGCCGCGCAGCACCTTGTGCTCACTGCCGAAGAACACTTCGGAGTACTCGCGGTACGGGAAGGGGACGAAGCCCGGGTACGGCAGGAAGTCGCTCGACGTCCACTCCCACACGTCCCCGATCAGCTGCTGGACACCCAGCGGGGACGCGCCCTTCGGGTAGCTGCCCACCGGGGCGGGCTGGAGGTGGCGCTGGCCGAGGTTGGCGTGCTCGGGCGTGGGTTCGCCGTCGCCCCACGGGTAGCGCAGGGTCCGCCCGGTCGCCGGGTCGTGCCGGGCCGCCTTCTCCCACTCCTCCTCACTGGGCAGCCGCCGCCCCGCCCAGCGGGCGTACGCGTCGGCCTCGTACCAGCTCACGTGCAGCACCGGCTCGTCGGCGGGAACGGCCTCCGTCACACCGAAGCGGCGGCGCAGCCACTGGCCGCCCTCCTGCCGCCAGAACAGCGGCGCCGTGATCCCGTGCTGCCGGATCTGCGCCCAGCCCTCGGGGGCCCACCAGCGTTCCTGGGCGTAGCCGCCGTCCTCGACGAAGTGGAGGTACGCGCCGTTCGTCACCGGCACCGTGTCGATGAAGAACGCGGGCACCAGGCGCTGGTGCGCGGGCCGTTCGTTGTCGAGGGCCCATGGCTCGGCGGTGGTGCCCATCGTGAACCGGCCGGCCGGTACCAGGACCTCGGAGGGCAGGCCCGTGGTGTCCCCGGCGGGCGGCCGGGGAGCGGTCAGCGCGGCCGGCCCCCGGCGCAGCTGGTGGGTGATGAGCATGGTCTCGTCGTGCTGCTGCTCGTGCTGCGCGATCATCCCGAAGGCGAAGCCCGCGTCGAGCAGCGGGGCGCCGTGCAGCGGGGTGCGCTCGATGACGTCGATCACACGATTACGTACGTCGGCCGCGTACGCGCGCGCCTCCGCGGGCGCGAGCAGGGGCAGCGTGGGCCGTTCGGAGCGCGGGTGCTCGAACGCGTCGTAGATGGAGTCGATGTCGGGGCGTATCGCGTCCCGGCCGCCGACGGTACGCAGCAGCCACTGCTCCTCCTGGTTGCCTATGTGGGCGAGGTCCCACACCAGGGGCGACATCAGGGGCGAGTGCTGCGCGGTGAGGTCGTTGTCCTCCACGGAAGAGGTCAGCAGGGTCGTACGGTCCCGGGCCCTCGTCAGCGTGTCGACGGCGCGGCGCCGCAGCTCTTCGGAGGAGGTGTCGACGGTCATGTGAGGAGTTCCTTCCCGGTGACGGGTGCGCGCACATCGTCGGCGGGACAGCGGCCCGGCAGGACGTAGCGGTCGTTGAACGCGGCGACGGCTGCCTGCACGGCCGGTGTGGCACCGACGCGCGGAAGTGCTTCGAGAGCGGTCGCGAAACAGGAGATCGCGGCCAGGTGGAGTTCGGGGTCGGCCAGGCCGTACCGCGCGGCGTTGACCCACAGGAGATTGCCGGGCGCCGGCAGCGCGCCCGCGGTCTCGGCGAGTGGCTTGACCGCGCGGTAGACGGTCTCCGCGGCCTCCGGGTCGTCGAACAGCGCGGTGGTCACCGCGAGCGGCACGATCCAGCCGTCCTCGCCGGGCTGCGCGTCGATCATGCGCAGCTCCAGGTGCCCGCGCGGGCGCGCGGGCGGGAACAGGGTGCTCAGGTGGTAGTCGAGGTCCGCCCGGACCGGCGGACGCGGCAGCCCCGACCGGATCCACTCACGGAACGTGAGCCCGTCCGGCACGTGCCAGGGCCCCTCTTCCG
>NZ_WWJY01001123.1 GCF_009865405.1 Streptomyces sp. SID3212
GCCCCCGACGCCCCCACCGACCCCGCCGGGTCCCACCGCACCGATCCGCCCACCCGCCGCGACGCCCACAACACCGCCCGCGCCGAGTTCCCCCAGGCCCTGCTCGACCGTTACGAGCCGTACAACATCGCCGGTGCGGGCAGCGAGGGGACCGTCTGGCACGTACGGCGGCTGGCCGACGGCACCGACGCGGCGGTCAAGATCGCCCACCCGGGCCAGGCCATGGACATGGACACCCTCGAATACCTCGCCACCCCGGAGTTCCGCCGGCACGTCCCCCGCATCCACGAGTTCGGCGACATCGCCATCGGGCCCACCGTCTGCGGCTGGGTGGCGATGGAGTACCTGCCCCTCACCTTCGAGGACCAGCTGACGCGGCGGCTGCGCGACGGAAAGCCGCGCGAGGACCGGGCGCGTACCGAACGTACCGTCCGCGAGCTCACCGATCTGCTGGACTTCTGGCAGACGCGCATCGACCGCAACCCCCTGGACCTGAAGCCCGCCAACATCCTGGTCAGACAGCGCGACGGTGACCGCCGCGGACACCCCCAGCTCGTCGTCGCGGACTTCGGCGGCGTCGCGCGGTTCACCGCGAGCCAGAGCTACCGCGACTTCCAGATCACCGCGCTCTACATGGCCCCGGAACAAATCGTCAACCAGAACCTCAAGGCCACCCCGTGGTGGACCCTGGGTCTGGTGCTGTACCAGGTCTTCACCGGTCGCCCCCTGTACGTCCTCGGCGACGAGGCCCGCATCACCGACGAGGCGTGGACGAGGGGACTGATCCTCAACAACGAGGTCGACCTGTCCGCCGTCACCGACACCCGGCGGAACCTGCTGCTCCAGGGACTGCTCACCAAGGATCCCGACGACCGCTGGACCGCGGCCGAGGTCCGCGACTGGCTCAAGGGCGTGAACCCGCCGGTCGTCCGGTCCGAGGCCCCCGCGGCCCCGCCGTCCGCCGCCCGGCACGCCAACCGGCCCATCACCTTCCGCGGCACGGCCCATCACGAGGCCGAGAGCCTCGCCGCCGCGATGGCCCAGCACTCCCAGGAGGCCGCGGACTGGCTCGCGGTCGAGGGCGGCCCCCGGCTCGCGGCGTGGCTGCGGGACGACCTCCAGGACACGTCGTACGACAGCGGTCAGCTGCTCGCGCTCAGAGGAACCCCGGACCGGTCGATACGGGCCGCCGCCGCGGCTCTCGCCTTCGTCGCCGTGTTCGCGCCCACGGCGACCCCGCAGTACCGGGGCCGCCGCGTGGACGCGGAGGGCATCGCCCGGATCGCCCAGGGGCAGGGGGCGGTCGCGTTCGTCGACGAGCTGCTCAAGGCGGACGTGCCGACCATCGCGGCCGGTTTCCACTGCGCCCATCCCCCGTGCGCGCGGGGCCGTTGTACGGTGCTCCTCGCCCTCGCCGACGAACTGCCCCGCACGATCGAGCAGGTCCGCGCCCGCGCCCACACCCTCGACCGGCGCGACGGCGGCCCCGGCAGCGGCGGCGGCCTCGACCAGCGCGAGACGAGCGCCGCGTACGGGCTGGCCGCCGCGCTGATCGTGCACCCCGGGCAGCGGAAGCAGGCCCTCCTCCCCCTCGCCGGCCTGCCGGGCGTGCTCGCCTCGCTCGTCGCCAGGGCGCCGGTGGGTGTGCTCGCCGTGCTGGTCCGCCTGAGCACG
>NZ_WWJY01001124.1 GCF_009865405.1 Streptomyces sp. SID3212
CCGGAGCCGGACCGGGAGCCGGCTGAACGCCGCGGTGACCGCGGAGCCGACGAAGCCGGAGGCGCCGAGCACCGTGATCAGCGGGGCCTCGGCCGGGAGGGGGACGTGAGCCGTCATACCGTCTGCTTCCTTCGGGGTCCGGGGGAGCCGCCCCGGGCGGGGCGGATCCGGAGGAGGGTCAGGACGGGGCACCGGCAGTGGTGCTCCGGCGTCGGCCGGCCCGCACGGTCACCGGGCGTTCCACCAGCGTGTACAGGATCCAGGCCAGACCCAGGGAGAGCCCGAGGCCGAGGAGCACGACCAGCAGTTCGACCCCGAGCGAGGAGGTCCACTCGGGGCCCAGTGCCTTGCGCAACTGCGTGAGCACCAGGTAGTGCACCATGTAGAAGGCGAAGGACAGTTCGCCGAGCCGGACCCAGACGGGGCCGCGCAGCACGGAGACCGTGCCCCGCGCGTCGGCGGTCGCGGCACTCGCGATCAGCGGCACCAGCCACACCGAGGCGATGCCGCCGACGCCCAGCAGGTACGTGGAGTAGGTGGAGACCACGTACCCCGCGACGGCCACGGCGAGAGCGGGCAGCATGCCGATCCGTACCCACTGGCCGGTCAGCACCAGCCGGGCCACCAGGATGCCCAGGACGAAGTCGAGCATCCGTACCGGCGGGAACCAGTAGACGAACCACACCTGGTGGAAGGACATCGACTCGAAGCCGGGGTACGGCAGGGCCGGCTCGTTGGAGATCACGTACCGCCCCACCAGCGCCGCGCCCGCGCACAGTGCGACCACGGCCACCGTCGCGGGCCACAGCAGCCGCCGCGGGATCCGCTCGATCGCCGCCAGCAGGAACGGGAAGGCGAGGTAGAACAGCAGCTCGCAGGAGAGCGACCAGCTGACCGGGTTGCCGGAGGACGAGACCACCGGATCCGGCCACCAGGACTGGAGGAGGAAGAGGTTGGGCAGCCAGTCGGAGACGCCGAGAGCGGCGCCGGTGCTGACCGCCAGCAGGATCGCCGCCGCGAGCGTGACCAGGTGGTTCGGGAAGATCTTGGCCAGCCGCCGGCGCAGGAACAGTCCCCGCGAGGTGTCGGGCCGGTAGGACCAGGTCAGGACGAAGCCGCTCAGGACGAAGAAGAACCCGACGCCGTAGCTGCCGCCCCGGTCCATGGCCGAGCCCAGCCGCAGGCCGGTGTCGCCGCTGACAAGACTGACCTCCACGAAGGAGTGGTAGAGGAAGACCAGGAGCGCGGCGACGAACCTCAGCCCGGTCAGCGTGTCGAGCCGGGCGGGCGGGTAGGAGCCGGACGGGTCGCCCGCCGGGTGGGCGGGAGAGGTGCCGGGCCCCGTGGGCGGTTGGGGCTCGGCCAGGTCTCTCGCCGGCAGCTCGGTCATGGTCGGGTCTCCTTAGGGGAGTTCGGAGGTGCGGGCGCGCGACGGGCACCCGGCCGGTGCCGCGGTACGGACGGCCGGTGCCGCGGTACGGACGGCCGGTGCGGGGAGGCGGCGGCGCGCCGGCGGGGTCACCACGTGCTGGGGAGGCAGGCGAGCAGGGTGCGGGCCTGGATGTTGACGTGGTGCCCGAACCTGGTGATCCGGGCCAGCTGGTCGAGCGTCGCCCACCGGTACTCCGGCGGCTGCTCGACGGGAAATCCCTCCGGGGCCTCGACCAGCATGTTGCGGCTCTCGGCGCGGTGGAAGCGCCCGCCCTCCTCGGACTGGAGGACGTCGTAGTGCACCCGTGCGGCCGGGGCCGACACCACCTCGTCCAGGTAGCGGGAGCGCTCACCCGGCAGGCACTGGACGGTCGGGGCCAGCTCGGGGCCGTTGAGCGACCCGGCCTCCTCGTACGCCTGCACCAGGACGTGCAGGACACCGTCGAGCCGGGTGGCCAGGAAGGCGTGCACAGCCGTCCCGGTCGGCTCCAGCAGCGGCTGCGACCACGAGGTCACCTCACGGTTGTCCGCCTCCACCCTGGCGCCGATGACGGCGAACGCGCCGCCGCCGTCCGGCCGGGCGATGGCGTCGGCGGTACGTACCCAGCCGGCCCGCTCGGTGTCGCGGAGGGGCACCCGGCGCACCGAACCGGGCGCGCCCGCCCGCATGTCGGTCAGCCACCGGGTCAGCTCCGCCAGCGTGTGGCGGGGCCGCGCCGCGGGGCT
>NZ_WWJY01001125.1 GCF_009865405.1 Streptomyces sp. SID3212
GGCCAGCCGGGCCCCGGCGGGGCGGTCCCGGTCGCGCAGCGCGTCGGCGGCGGCGAGCACAGCCTCCCGGCCGTCCTTCTTCGGTACGCCGACGGCGGCGCGTTCGTACAGGTCGGCCCCCTCGGCGAGGACCAGTTCGGTGTCGATGCCCGCCGGGATCTTGATCCCGGCGGTGTGGCGCCAGGTCGCGACGGGGTCGCTCCAGGCCTCCACGGTGTAGGTCCAGCGGCCTTCCTCGGTGGGGGTGACCTCGGCGCCCCAGCGGTCGGTGCCGGGGGCGAGCTCGTGCATGGGGGTCCACGGGCCGGGGCGGCCCGATGGATCCGTGAGGACGACATTGGCCGCCACCGCGTCATGGCCCTCGCGGAAGACGGTGGCGGTGACCTGGAAGGTTTCACCGCTCACCGCCTTCGCGGGGCGTTTGCCGCAGTCGACGAGCGGATGGACGTCCAGGACGGGAATGCGACCAATCAGCGGTTTCACTGGATCACCTGGGTGCTGTGCGGGCGTGACAGGCAGGGCGGGTGCTTCGGGTGGTACGGGTGGTCTGGTGGAAGGGGTGGAAGGGGTGGTCGGAACGGGGGAAACGGGGGGAACGGGCGAGGTGGATGAGGACCTGTGGGGGCTCCGTAAGTTCTGTGGTCTTTTGGGATGTTTTACCGTTCTTTGTAGCTGCTCGGTCGGCGACTGAGAGGCTGCGGCCATGTCGGCTCCCGTCCGCGTTCACTCGAATAGCGCTGGATCGTGTGCCGTACGTACCGCATGAGCCTTCCCAATATTTTCCGCCGGACAATCTGTTCGCGTGTATCTCCTACGTCATCAGGAGATGAACGGCTACCCTCTCCACCCTCTCGGTCATCACTCCCGCCACCTCCCCAGGGGGGCGCACATCTCAATGCGCCGTGGTTGGAACGGGGGGCGTACGGCTACCGTCGGGGGGACGGTGGGACGCACATCGTCGTGTGTCCCCTCCAGCCCGTACGTCCCCTGCGAAGGTGGAGCACGTGAAGGCAATCCGTCGGTTCACCGTCCGCCCCGTCCTGCCCGACCCGCTGCGACCACTCGGAGACCTGGCGCGCAATCTGCGCTGGTCCTGGCACACCGAGACCCGAGAGCTCTTCGAGTCCGTCGACCCCGCCGGCTGGCGGCAGGCCGACGGCGACCCCGTGCGGTTCCTCGGGGGCGTCTCCGCGGCCCGCCTGGCCGAGCTGGCCGGGGACCGCGCTTTCCTGCGCACCCTGAGCGCCGCCTCCGCCGACCTCGACACGTATCTGCACGGCCCCCGCTGGTACCAGGAGAACGACGGGGGCGGTGGGGAGCTGCCCGCGGCCATCGGCTACTTCTCGCCCGAGTTCGGCGTCACCGCCGCGCTGCCGCAGTACTCGGGCGGGCTCGGCATCCTCGCCGGCGACCACCTCAAGGCCGCCAGCGACCTCGGCGTACCGCTGATCGGTGTGGGCCTGCTCTACCGGCACGGCTACTTCCGGCAGTCCCTCTCCCGGGACGGCTGGCAGCAGGAGCAGTACCCCGTCCTCGACCCGAACGAACTGCCGCTGACCCTCCTGCGCGAGGAGGACGGCACCCCCGCGCTGGTGGCCCTCACCCTGCCGGGACGGCGCACGCTGCACGCCCGCGTCTGGCAGGCGCAGGTGGGCCGCGTCCCGCTGCTGATGCTCGACTCGGACACCGAGGAGAACGGCCCCGGCGAGCGGGACGTCACCGACCGGCTGTACGGCGGCGGCAGCGAGCACCGGCTGCTCCAGGAGATGCTCCTCGGCATCGGCGGGGTGCGCGCGGTGCGTACGTACTGCCGGCTCACCGGCCACGCCGCGCCCGAGGTGTTCCACACCAACGAGGGGCACGCCGGCTTCCTCGGCCTGGAGCGCATCCGTGAACTCGCGGACACCGGGCTCGCGTTCGACGCGGCCCTGGAGGCCGTCAGGGCCGGTACGGTCTTCACCACCCACACCCCCGTGCCCGCCGGCATCGACCGCTTCGACCGCTCGCTCGTCGCGCACCACTTCGGCGACGACGGCGAGCTGCCCGGCGTGGACGCCGAGCGCATCCTCGCCCTCGGCCTGGAGACCTACCCGGGCGGTCAGCCCCACCTCTTCAACATGGCCGTGATGGGGCTGCGGCTCGCCCAGCGGGCCAACGGCGTCTCCACCCTGCACGGCGCCGTCAGCCGCGAGATGTTCTCCGGGCTGTGGCCGGGCTTCGACCCGGAGGAGGTGCCGATCGGCTCCGTGACCAACGGGGTGCACGCGCCGACCTGGGTCGCGCCCGAGGTCGCCCGGCTGGGCGCCGAGCGGGTCGGCACCGAACGGGCCGAACACGCCCTGTCCGTGGGCGGCGAGCCCCGCTGGGACTCGGTGGAGGACATCCCGGACGCCGACATCTGGGCCGTACGGAGGTCGCTGCGCGGGCAGTTGGTCGACGAGGTACGGGAGCGGCTGCGCGCGTCCTGGCTCCAGCGGGGCGCGGCGGAGGCCGAACTGGGCTGGATCGACGGCGTGCTGGACCCGGACGTCCTGACCATCGGCTTCGCCCGCCGGGTCCCCTCGTACAAACGCCTCACCCTGATGCTGCGCGACCGCGACCGGCTCAGGGCGATGCTGCTCCACCCCGAGCGGCCCGTCCAGATCGTCGTCGCGGGCAAGGCGCATCCGGCGGACGACGGCGGCAAGCGGCTGGTGCAGGAACTGGTGCGGTTCGCCGACGACATGCGGGTGCGCCACCGCATCGTCTTCCTGCCCGACTACGGCATGCGGATGGCGAAGAAGCTCTACCCGGGCTGCGACGTCTGGCTGAACAACCCGCTGCGGCCGCTGGAGGCGTGCGGGACCAGCGGGATGAAGGCCGCGCTCAACGGCTGCCTCAACCTGTCGGTGCTGGACGGCTGGTGGGACGAATGGTTCGAGCCGGACTTCGGCTGGGCCATCCCGACGGCGGACGGCGTGACCGCCGACGAGAACCGCAGGGACGACCTGGAGGCGGGCGCGCTCTACGAGCTGATCGAGGACCGGGTCGCGCCCCGCTTCTACGACCGGGACGCGGCCGGGGACGGCGGCAGCGGCGACGGGGGCGGCGAGGCGCTGCCGGGCCGGTGGATCGAGATGGTCCGCCGCACCCTGATCACCCTGGGGCCGAAGGTGCTCGCGGGACGGATGGTCCGTGACTACGTGGAGCGGCTGTACGCGCCGGCCGCCCGCGCCCACCGCACCCTGGACGCCGCCACCGCGACCGAACTGGCCGAGTGGAAGGGCCGGGCGCGGGAGCTGTGGCCCCGGGTGTCGGTGGACCACGTCGAGACGGTCCCGTCCGCCACGGCCCCGGTGGAGACCACGGCCGGCGGTACGGCGGAGCTGGGCTCGACCCTCGCGCTGCGCGTCCGGATCGGCCTCGGCGACCTGCGCCCCGACGAGGTGGAGGTGCAGGCGGTGGCCGGGCGGGTCGGCTCCGACGACGCGATCGCGGACGCGCAGACCTTCCCGCTCAAGCCGGCCGGCGGCCCCGATCCCGAGGGCCGCTGGGTGTACGAGGGGCCGCTCTCCCTGGACCGTACGGGCCCGTACGGCTACACGGTCCGGGTCCTGCCGGCCCACCCGCTGCTCGCGACGAGCGCGGAGCTGGGGCTGGTCGCCCTGCCCACGGAGACGGCGGGGGACGGCGCGGGGGTGCTGATGCGGTGACGTAGGTGCTGACGTGCCGACGTTCTGACGTGCTGACGTGCCGGGATTCTGAGGCGCTGAGGCGTTGAGGTGCCGCCGGTCGGGGCCGGGCTCCCGGGAGCCCGGCCCTTGGCATGTCCACCCATGATCCGCATAGGTCCAGACCTTGACGTGTTCATGCGTTGGTTCTAAGTTCCTCGTTCCAACAGGGTTCACAACTTCACCCGAAGTTCATATGGGTGAACCGAGTTGAGGACCTCCACTGACCCGGAAGGCCCCCCACATGCGCCCCGGACACATCGCGAGAGTCCTCGGACTCTCCGCCGCCCTGGCCGGCGTCACCGCCGGCGTCTTCATGGCTCCCGCCTCCGCCGCCAAGGCCCCGGAGGGGGTGAAGGCCGCGGTCGCCGCCCCGGCCGTCGCCGCCGCTCCGGCGGCCTTCACGCACCCCGGCGTGAACCTCAACACCGCACAGCTCGATTTCGTCCGCAGCAAGGTGCAGGCCGGGGCGCAGCCCTGGAAGGCCGCGTACGACCAGATGGTCGCGAGCAAGTACGCGTCCCTGTCCCGTACCGCCAAGCCCCGCGCGACCGTCGAGTGCGGCTCGTACTCCAATCCCAACAACGGCTGCACGGACGAGCGTGAGGACGCGATCGCCGCGTACACCGACGCGCTGATCTGGTACATCACGCGCGACGACGCCTACGCGCAGAAGGCGATCCAGCTCATGGACGCCTGGTCCGGCACCATCAAGGACCACACCAACTCCAACGCGCCGCTCCAGACCGGCTGGGCGGGCTCGTCCTGGCCCAAGGCCGCGGAGATCATCAAGTACGTACGCGGCAACTGGGCCAACTCGGGCCGGTTCGACACGATGCTGCGCAACGTCTACCTGCCGAAGCTCCTCGCCGGTTCCAACTCCAACGGGAACTGGGAGCTGACGATGGTGGAGGCGTCCACCAGCATCTCCGTCTACCTCAACGACAAGGCGGCGTACGACAGTTCCATCAGCCGCTACCTGACCCGGGTGCCGGCCTACATCTACCTGGCGTCGGACGGCGCGCTGCCGAAGACGGTCCCGAGCCAGAACCTCAACACCACGGCGAAGATCGTCAGTTACTGGCAGGGCCAGAGCACGTTCGGCTCGGCGATGACGGGTCTCACCCAGGAGACCTGCCGGGACTTCGTCCACACCGGTTACGGCATCTCGTCGGTCTCGCACGTCCTGGAGACCGCGCGCCTCCAGGGGCAGGACCTGTACCCGCAGGTCGGTGAGCGGCTGCGGCAGGCGCTGGGCTTCCAGTCCCGGTACGAGATCCAGGCGCAGCCCGTCCCGTCGAACCTGTGCGGCGGCAGTGTGGTCCGCGGCCTCGGCCCGATCACCGAGGTCGGGTTCAACACCCTGAACACACTCCACGGCGTGGCGATGTCCAACACCCAGACGCTCACCGAGCGGCAGCGGCCCTCGGGGACGAACAACCTGTTCGTCGCGTGGGAGACCCTGACGAACGCGGGCAACCCCAACTAGTCCGTACCCGCGCCCACACAGGAAAAAGTGCCGCCCGGAGTGATCACACTCCGGGCGGCACTCTCATTCACGCGCTGTGGGTCAGAACTGGAGCTTGAAGCTGTTGATCCGGCCGGTGTCCGCCGACGCGACGTCCTGGACCTTGAGCTTCCAGGCACCGTTGGCGACCTCCGAGGAGGCGTTCACGGTGTACGTCTCGACCACGTTGTCCGCCGAGTCACCGCTGCTGGCGGCCTTGACCCGGTAGGCCGTGCCGTCCGGGGCCACCAGGTCGATGACCAGGTCACCGCGCCAGGTGTGCGTGATGTCCACGCTGACCTGGAGGTTGGTCGGGGCGTTGCCCGTGAGGCCGGTGACGTTGACCGTCGAGGTCACCGCGGCGCCGTTGTCCGGGATGGCGACCTGGGTGTTGGACTCGAAGACCTTGCTCGGGTCCGGCGGCGGGGTGCCCGAGCGGGTACCGACGTTGATGGCGGCCCAGGCGTCCTGCACGGCCTTGTACTCGACGCTGCTCGTACCGCCGTAGAGGTCACTGGCGACCGCGAGCGTGCCGGTACGGGCGGCCGCGTAGTTCGTCGAGGTGCCGAACTTCGTGGAGAGCGCCTTGAACCAGATCTGCTCGGCCTTGGCCCGGCCGATGCCGGTCACCGGCAGGCCGTCCGAGGTCGGCGAGTCGTAGGTGACGCCGTTGATGGTCTTGACGCCGCTGCCCTCGGAGAGCAGGTAGAAGAAGTGGTTCGCCGGACCCGAGGAGTAGTGGACGTCGATGCCGCCGAGGCCCGAGTACCACGCGTCCTTGGACGCGCCGTCCTTGCTCGGCTTGTCCATGTAGCGCAGCGGGGTGCCGTTGCCGTTGATGTCGATCTTCTCGCCGACCAGGTAGTCCGCGGGGTCCGCGGGCTGGTTGGAGTAGAACTCGACGGCCGCGGCGAAGATGTCGGAGGTGGCCTCGTTGAGGCCGCCCGACTCACCGCTGTAGATCAGGCCGGCGGTGTTGGCGGTGACGCCGTGGGACATCTCGTGGGCCGCCACGTCGATGGACGTGAGGGGCTTCGCGTTGCCCGAGCCGTCGCCGTACGTCATGCAGAAGCAGGCGTCCTGCCAGAAGGCGTTGACGTAGTTGTTGCCGTAGTGCACGCGGGAGTACGCGCCGACTCCGTCACCGCGGATGCCGGTGCGCCCGTGCACGTTCTTGAAGTAGTCCCACGTCTCCGCGGCACCGTAGGCGGCGTCGGCGCCCGCGGTCTCCGCGTTGGACGCGACACCGTTGCCCCAGACGTCGTCGGGGCCCGAGAAGAGGGTGCCGGTGCCCGACGTACCCCGGTTGAGGTTGTACGTCTTGTGGTTGCCGCGCGTCGAGTCGGTCAGGTTCCAGGTCGAGCCCGACTGGACGGACCCGAGGGTGACCTGGCCGCTGTACTGCGTGTTGCCCACGCCGTTGTCGACGCCCTGGTACTCGAAGATCTTCTTGCCGGTGGCCGCGTCCGTGATGACGTGCAGCTCGTTCGGGGTCCCGTCCTCCTGGAGCCCGCCGACGACCGTCTCGTACGCCAGGGTCGGGGTGCCGTTGGCGGCCCAGACGACCTTGCGCGGGGCGCGCTCGGCGGCGGTCTTCTTCGAACCGTCCGCCACGGCGAGGCCGAGGGCCTGCTTCTCGGCGACGGCCGGAGTCACGTCCGCGGAGAGGTCGACGTTCTTCAGAACGGCCTTCGACGACTTCGTGACCGACTCGGTCTTCCCCGCCTTCGTCTCCTCGACGATGAGGTCACCGCCGAGGACCGGCAGGCCCGCGTAGGTGCGCTCGAAGCGGGTGTGCGTGGTGCCGTCGACGTCCTGCACGACGTCACGGACCGCGAGCTTCTCCTGTGCGCCCAGGCCGAGCTCCTTGGCGGTCTCCGCCTTGGAAGCGTCGGCCGCCTTTATCAGCGCGGTGCGCTGGGCGGGGGAGAGATCGCGCGGCAGCGCACCGGGGTCCGCCTTGCCGGCGACCGGTGCCTTGGGGGCGCTGTCGGGCTGTGCGGTGGCGGTACCTGCCTGCACACCGACGGTGAGAAGAGCTGCTGCGGCGATCAGAGCGCCGGTCGCGGTGGCACGACGGCTGGGCGTGGGTCTCACGCGAACTCCTTCTGCGATGGGGGTACCGGGCCGCACGGTGAGCAGCCCGGGCAGAGCCTGCGGAGCGAGTGCTGCGGTACGAAGTGGCGCCGTACCGGTGGTGCGGAGAACGGGGGAAGAGTCGCAGTCGTGAGACCCGTCTGTCAGGACCGCGTCAAGAAGTTGGCCGGAAATCGTCCGGTGCCCGAAAGGCCCTGTTCGTTAAGCGGACGTTTCGCCGGTGATCACCGCGATGCCGTCCCGGGTTCGCCCCGCCCCGACCTGCCGGACTTCGTCCCGGCCAAACTCGAATGTGTCATCGATGAACACAGTGTTGACCACACGAAAGCGAACGCGCGCACGGCTCACTCGAACTGTGGCGCATTCCATGCCACGGACCGGTCACCGAGCGGGCCGGCCCGGCTGCCCGGGCCGGCCCGCCCGCGTCACGCCAGGCTCTCGCGCCACGCGCGGTGCAGGCCCGCGAAGCGGCCTGTGCCCGCGATCAGGTCCGCCGGGGGGCCGTCCTCGACCACGCGGCCGTGTTCCATCACCAGCACCCGGTCCGCGATCTCGACCGTCGAGAGGCGGTGGGCGATCACCACCGCCGTACGGCCGCGCAGGACGGTGTCCATCGCGCGCTGCACCGCCCGCTCGCCCGGGATGTCCAGCGAGCTGGTCGCCTCGTCCAGGATCAGCACCGCCGGGTCGGCGAGCAGGGCCCGCGCGAAGGCCACCAGCTGGCGCTGGCCGGCGGAGATGCGGCCGCCGCGCTTGCGGACGTCCGTGTCGTAGCCGTCCGGCAGCGTCGCGATGAACTCGTGCGCCCCGATGGCCCTCGCCGCCGCCTCGATCTCCTCGCGGGTCGCGTCCGGGCGGCCGATCGCGATGTTCTCCGCGACCGTGCCGGAGAACAGGAACGCCTCCTGCGTCACCATCACGACCCCGCGCCGCAGTTCGGGGGTGTCCAGCTCCCGCAGGTCGACCCCGTCGAGCAGGACGCGGCCCTCCGTCGGGTCGTAGAAGCGCGCCAGCAGCTTGGCGAGCGTGGACTTGCCCGCGCCCGTCGAGCCGACGACCGCGACCGTCTGGCCCGCCGGGAGGGTCAGGTCGAAGCGCGGGAGGATCTCACCACCCGTACGGTACGAGAAGCTCACCCCGTCGAAGACGACCTCGCGGCCCGGCAGACCGCCCGCGCGGGCCGGCAGCGGACGCGGCGACGCGGCCTCCGGCACCGAGGGAGTCTGGGCCAGCAGCCCCGCGATCTTCTCCAGCGAAGCGGCGGCCGACTGGTACGAGTTCAGGAACATCCCGAGCCGGTCGATCGGGTCGTACAGCCGCCGCAGGTAGAGCACCGCCGCCGCCAGCACCCCGAGCGCCAGCGTGCCGTCCGCCACCCGGTACGCGCCCCAGAGCACGATCCCGGCGACCGCCACGTTCGCGACGAGCCGGGAGCCGACGACGTAACGGGCCATCTCCAGCAGGGCGTCGCCGTTGCTGAGCCGGTGGCGGTCGTTGAGCCGCTCGAAGTCCGCGTCGTTGGCGCGCTCGCGCCGGAACGCCTGCACCGGCCTGATGCCGTTCATCGTCTCCGCGAACTTCACGATGACGGCGGCGATCGCGGTCGAGCGGATGCCGAAGATCCGGCCCGCCCGCTTCTGGTAGAGCCGTACCAGCAGGTACAGCGGCACGAACGAGAGCACGGCCAGCGCGCCGAGCCCCAGGTCCAGGTAGAGCAGCATCGCCGAGATGTAGACGAACGCCAGCACCACCGCGATGAGTTCCTGGAGGCCCTCGCTGAGCAGTTCCCGCAGCGACTCCACGTCCGTGGTCGACCGGGAGATCAGCCGGCCCGAGGTGTAGCGCTCGTGGAAGTCCACACTCAGCGCCTGGGCGTGGCGGAAGATCCGGCCGCGCAGGTCGAGGAGCACGTCCTGGTTGATCCGCGCGGAGGCCAGGATGAACGCCCACTGGAAGCCGCCCGAGCCCAGCGCGCAGATCAGGTACCCGGCGCCCACGGAGACGACCGGACCGTGGTCGCCGTCCCGGAACGCGGGCACCCCCCGGTCGATGGCGTACGCGACGAGCAGCGGGCCCGCCTGGGACGCGGCCTGCTGGAGCAGCAGGAGCAGCGTGGCCACGATCACGCGGGGGCGGTGGGCGCGCAGCAGCGAGCGCAGCAGGGTGCCGGTCGCGCGCGGGGGAGCGGGCAGGGCGTCCCGGTCGAACGGGTCGCCGGACGCGGGGGCCTTCGTGAGCGAGGGCGGCGCGTCGGTGGCCCCGGGGGCGGTGGCGGTGGCGGGGGCTTCTGCGGGCTGCCCGCCGCCCGTGTCCGTACCGGTCGTGGTGGACGTACTCATCGGGCGTTCTCCTCCGCGGCCTCAACCGCCTCCATGGCCTCGGCGGCCTCGACAACCTCAGCGGCCCGCACAGCCTCCAGCGCGTCGGCGGCCCCGGACCTCTCCGCGGCCTCCGACCCCTCCGCGGCCTCCACCCCTCCGGCGGCCGATCCTCCAGCGCCCTCCAGCGCCTTGACGTCCTCCGCCGCGCCCAGGGCCCCGGCGTCCCCGGCCCGCGCCCCCGACATCAGCCACGCGTACTCCTCACTGCTCCGCAGCAGCTCCTGATGCGTGCCCACCGCCGTGATCCGGCCCCCCGAGATCAGCGCCACCCGGTCCGCCAGCAGCACCGTCGACGGCCGGTGCGCCACCACCAGCGCGGTCGTCTCCCGCAGCACCCGCCGCAGGGCCGCCTCCACCAGCGCCTCCGTGTGCACGTCCAGCGCCGACAGCGGATCGTCGAGCACCAGGAAGCGCGGCCGTCCCACCACCGCCCGCGCCAGCGCGAGCCGTTGCCGCTGGCCGCCGGAGAGGCTGTGCCCCTGCTCGCCGACCTGGGTCGCCGTACCCTCCGGCAGATCCCTCACGAACCCGGCCTGGGCCACGTCCAGCGCCCGCCCCAGGGCCTCCTCGCCCGCGCCCTCCGCGCCCATCAGCACGTTCTCCCCGACACTCGCCGAGAACAGCGTCGGCTCCTCGAACGCCACCGACACCAGCTCCCGCAGCCGCGCGCGCGGCATCAGCCCGACGTCCTGGCCGTCGAGCGTGATCCGCCCCGCCGTCACCTCGTGCAGCCTCGGGACCAGCGCGGTCAGCGTCGTCTTTCCGGAACCGGTCGCCCCGACCAGCGCCATCGTCTCGCCCGGCCTGATGTGCAGGTCGATCCGGTCGAGGACGGGTACGGAGTCCGCCTCGGCGTCGGGATAGCGGAACGACACCCCCTCGAACCGCAGCCCGCCCGCGCCCTCCGGCGCCGCGCTCCCGGACCCCGCCGCGTCGGCGTCGTCCTCGACCTCTTCCGGTACGTCCATCACCTCGAAGAAGCGCTCGGTCGCCGTCGCCGACTCCTGGCTCATCGCCAGCAGGAACCCCATCGACTCCACCGGCCACCGCAGCGCCAGCGCCGTCGACAGGAACGCCACCAGCGTGCCCGCCGACAGGTCACCGTCCGCCACCTGGATCGTGCCCAGCACCAGGGCCGCGCCGATGGCCAGCTCCGGGAGCGTCATGATCAGCGCCCAGATCGCCGCCAGCAGCCGCGCCTTGGCCAGCTCGGTGCTCCGCAGCGTCCCGGCGAGCGCGTGGAAGGCGCGCGACTGGCTGCGGTGCCGGCCGAAGCCCTTGATGATCCGGATGCCGAGCACACCCTCCTCGACCACCGTCGTCAGATCCCCGACCTGGTCCTGCGCCCGCCGGGCGACCGCGCTGTACCGCGACTCGAAGAGCGAGCAGAGGACGACCAGCGGCACGACGGGAGCGAGCAGCACCAGCCCGAGCGACCAGTCCTGCATGAGCAGGATCACGAAGCCGGCCAGGATCGTGACCGTGTTCACCACCAGGAACGTCAGCGGGAACGCGAAGAACATCCGCAGCAGCATCAGGTCCGTCGTACCGCGCGACAGCAGCTGTCCCGACGGCCAGCGGTCGTGGAAGGCGACCGGGAGCCGTTGCAGGTGCCGGTAGAGGTCGGCGCGCATCGACGCCTCGACCCCGGCCAGCGGACGCGCCACCAGCCACCGCCGGAACCCGAACAGCACCGCCTCGGCGATCCCCAGGAGCAGCAGGTACAGCGCTCCCAGCCAGATGCCGCCGGTGTCCCGGTCGGTGACCGGGCCGTCCACCATCCACTTGAGGATGAGAGGGAAGACCAGGCCGAGGCAGGACGCGACGATCGCGACAAAAGCCGCACTGGCGAGGCGGTGGCGTACGGGTCGTACGTAGGGCCACAGTCGCAGCAGGGACTGCGCGGTGGACCGTTCCTTGGTGGCTGCATGTTTTTCGGGCATCAGGGGCGAGCCTACGGTTCACCACTGACATCGCTCATGTGGTTTTTCCGACACCCGGCTCCGCCCGCACCCGGAACAGCAGCACCGACCTCCCCGGCAGCGTCACCCCCGCCCCTCCCGCGTGGACCGTGCCCGGCTCCTCCGTCTGCTCCTCCAGCGAGGTGTCCACGACCAGTTCGTACGCCTCCGCCCACGGCGGCCCCGGCAGCGTGAACTCCACCGGCTCGGCGCCCGCGTGCAGGACCGTGAGGAAGCTGTCGTCCGTGATCTTCTCGCCCCGCGCGTCGCGCCCGGGGATGTCCCGCCCGGAGAGGAAGAGACCGAGCGTCGAGGCCGGCGCGTACCAGTCGCCGTCCGTCATCTCCGTACCGCGCGGGGTGAACCACGCGAGGTCCCGCAGCCCGTCCGGCGCCTGCGGCCGGCCGGAGAAGAAGGCGCGGCGGCGCAGGACGGGGTGCGCGTGCCGCAGCGCCAGGAGCCGGCGCGTCAGCCGGTAGAGGCCGTGCGCGCCCGGCTGGTCCAGCAGCGACCAGTCGAGCCAGCTGACCGCGTTGTCCTGGCAGTACGCGTTGTTGCTGCCCCCTTGCGTACGGCCCATCTCGTCGCCCGCGACCAGCATCGGGACACCCGTGGACACCAGCAGGGTGGTGAGCAGGTTGCGCAGCTGGCGCCGCCGGAGGGAGTTGACGGCCGGGTCGTCGCTCTCGCCCTCCGCCCCGCAGTTCCAGGAGCGGTTGTCGTCCGTCCCGTCCCGGTTGTCCTCGCCGTTGGCCTCGTTCCGCTTGTGCTCGTACGACACCAGGTCGCGCAGGGTGAAACCGTCGTGCGCGGTGATGAAGTTGACGGAGGCGTACGGCCGCCGGCCGCCCCACGCGTACAGGTCGCTGGACCCGGACAGCCGGTAGCCGAGATCCCGTACGTCGGGCAGCGCGCCGCGCCAGAAGTCCCGTACGGCGTTGCGGTACCGGTCGTTCCACTCCGTCCACAGCGGCGGGAAGGCCCCCACCTGGTAGCCGCCGCTGCCGACGTCCCAGGGCTCCGCGATCAGCTTCACCCGGCGCAGCACCGGGTCCTGCGCGATCACCGCGAGGAACGGCGACAGCATGTCGACGTCGTGCATCGAGCGGGCGAGGGCCGCCGCCAGGTCGAAGCGGAAGCCGTCGACGCCCATCTCCGTGACCCAGTAGCGCAGCGAGTCGGTGATCAGGCGCAGGACCTGCGGCTGGACCACGTGGAGGGTGTTGCCGCAGCCGGTGTAGTCCGTGTAGGCGCGGGGGTCGGGCTGGAGGCGGTAGTAGCCGCGGTTGTCGATGCCCCGCAGGGAGAGGGTCGGGCCCTGCTCGCCGGCCTCGGCGGTGTGGTTGTAGACGACGTCGAGGATGACCTCGATGCCCGCCGCGTGCAGGGCGCGGACCATCGCCTTGAACTCCTCGACCTGCTGGCCCCGGGTGCCGCCCGCCGCGTACCCCGCGTGCGGGGCGAAGTAGCCGATCGAGTTGTAGCCCCAGTAGTTGTGCAGGCCCCGGCGCAGGAGGTGGTCCTCGTGGGCGAACTGATGCACCGGCAGCAGCTCGACGGCGGTCACGCCGAGCCGCTGGAGATGGTCGATCGCGGCGGGATGGGCCAGGCCCGCGTAGGTGCCGCGCAGCTCCTCCGGGATGCCGGGGTGGAGTTTGGTGAAGCCCTTCACGTGCAGTTCGTAGATGACGGAGTCCGCCCAGGGGGTCTTCGGGCGGCGGTCGTCGGCCCACTCGTCGTCGGGCGCGTCGTCGTGGACCACCACGCCCTTGGGGACGTACGGGGCGGAGTCGCGTTCGTCGCGGACGGTGTCGGCGACCTGCCGCTGCGGCCAGTCGCGCACGTGCCCGTACACCTCGGGCGGCAGCCGGAAGTCGCCGTCGACCGCGCGGGCGTACGGGTCGAGCAGCAGCTTCGCCGGGTTCCAGCGGGCGCCGGTCCACGGGTCCCAGCGGCCGTGGACCCGGAAGCCGTACCGCTGGCCCGGACGGACGCCGGGCACGAAACCGTGCCAGATCTCATGGGTCAGTTCGGTCAGCGGGAGCCGGGTCTCGATCGTCCCGGCGCCGCGCGGGCCGTCGTCGAAGAGGCACACCTCGACGGCCTCGGCGCCCCCGGCCCAGAGCGCGAAGTTGGTGCCCGCGACCCCGTCGGGCCCGACGCGGTAGCGCGCCCCGAGCGGGGTGGCCGCCCCGGGCCACACGTCCAGGCGGCGTATGCCGGTCTCCGCTCTCCCCCTCTCCCGCACCGATTCCCGCACTGCCTCCTGCTCGGCTGCGCTCGTCACCTGACCGGCCTCCCGCGGCTCGTCGGCCTCGCGGATCGGTGCGCACGGCGTCCCGGCCGTGGCTCTCCTCGCGTGGTCCTCCCTTGTTCTTCCCTCATGAGACCCCGCCCTCACGTTTCCCCCGGAGGGGGGTGGTCGTTGGGCGGGGCGTGAGACACGTACTGAAGCGGGCAGGGACCGGCACGGCCGTCGCTCTGGCAGGAGCAGGACTGGTGGCGGTGGCCCTGGCCGGCCTCGTGGGATGCACCGGTGGCGGGAGCCTCCTCGAAGGGAAGTCGGGGGCCCCGGGCGACACGATCAGGATCACCCCCGAGGACGGCGCGAAGTCCGTCCGGGTGTCCGCGCGGATCGAGGTGCGGGTTCCGGACGGCCGGATCGAACGCGTCACGGTGGCGCGGGTCGAGGACGCGCAGCGCACCGAGCTGCCGGGCCGCATCTCCGCGGACGGCCGGACCTGGCGCCCGGGCGACGGCGCCCGGGTCGCGCCCTC
>NZ_WWJY01001126.1 GCF_009865405.1 Streptomyces sp. SID3212
GCGGCAGTCCGTGACGGCGGGTGACGGCGTCCATCCGCAGCGCCCGCTCCAGGAGGGCGGCCGGCGCCGCCGCGTAGTCGTAGGTCGCGCCGGGCCGGGGGTCGGCGAGCAGGCCGGAGTTGAAGACCCCGCCCACGACGACGCTCTTGCCGCGCGCGGCGGCCTCGGGGAGCAGCGCGGTGAGGGCGGACCCGTCGAGGAGGGTGAAGCGCCCGGCGCAGAGCACCACGTCGACGTCGGTCTCGCGCACGAAGCGGGTGAGCATCGCGGTCGCGTTCATCCCGGCGCCGATCGCGCCGACGACCCCTTCGCCGCGCAGCTTCTCCAGGGCCGGGTACGCCTGGCCGAACGCCTCGTCCTCGTGGTGGTCCGGGTCGTGCAGGTAGACGATGTCGATCCGGTCGGTGCCGAGGCGGACGAGACTGTCCTCGATGCTGCGCCGGATGCCGTCGGCGCTGAAGTCCCAGATCCGGCGCTGGGTGGCCGGTACGGCGAAGCCGTTGGCGAGGTCGTCGCCGGGTCCGTCCGGGGGGAGTTCGGCGGCGGGTACGGGTTCGAGGACGCGGCCCACCTTGGTGGAGAGGGTGTACGCGTCGCGCGGCCGGCCGCGCAGCGCCTCGCCGAGCCGGCGCTCGGAGAGCCCGAGGCCGTAGTGGGGCGCGGTGTCGAAGTAGCGGATGCCCGCGTCCCAGGCGGCGTCGACCGCGGCGGTGGCCTGGTCCGGTTCGACCGGGCTGTAGAGATTGCCGATCCCGGCCGCCCCGAAGGACAGTCCGGTCACCTGGACCGCACTGTGTCCGAGCGTGGTGTGCCGCATACCGCTGACGCCTCCCCAAAGTTCCGCCGGTGGCTTCCGCGCCGCCGGTCTCGTCGCATACGACGATCACGACGAATATTCATCGGATGACTGGGTGGCGTCAACACCTCGGGGACAGCAGTTCTGTGTAGTTCTGTGGTGATCACTCCGATCTATGGGGCGATCCTGAGCAGCTCGTCCAGTTCCTCGTTCATCCCGCGCGCCAGCCGGGCCAGATCCGGTACGGCCTTCCCGTCGGCCACGAGCCCCACGTACACCTGCTCTCCGTAGGAGGAGAGGGCGATCGCCAGCGACTGGCCGCGTGCCAACGGGGCCATCGGGTACAGCGCGCGCAGCGGACAGCCGCCGAGGGAGAGCGTGGAGCGGGGCACCGGCACGCTCGTCACCAGGATGTCGAAGAGGACCCGGGCCGCGTTGCCCGCGAGGGGCGCCCCGAGCCGGTGGGCGAGCGGCGGCAGGGCGTCGGCGAGCAGCGCGAAGGCGCCCGC
>NZ_WWJY01000111.1 GCF_009865405.1 Streptomyces sp. SID3212
TTGCCTTCCCGGCCCTTCGGCCGTTCCGACGAGTGAGACTTTAGCGGAATCACTGGTCCCGACGCTAATCGGGGCCGCGTCCCTTCGAACGCGGATTCCTCATTTCGCAAAGGCGCACGCAAAACAAGGCGACCTGTTGTCGCTCGTTTGTCGTGTGTCCTGCGGAATGACTGCCCGGGGACCGGACCTAGCCGGTGCTCACGTCGGACAGCTCGCAGCACATTACGGAGGTGTGTACCGCGTGTCAAATCGACGGTCGGCGGCTAGTCTTGGGGCCATGACAACGCATGCGTGCATCCTTCAGTGGTGGACCGCCTGACGGCGGCCGCCCCCACGCATGTACCCAACGGCCGCCGCTTTCGGCGGCCGTTCGCGTTTCTCCCCTCGGGAGCCGGCCGCACGGGCGGTGGCTCCGATGAGGAGAGTGATACGGGATGACGCGGATCTTCAGCGGGATCAAGCCCACGGGCCATCTGACGCTGGGCAACTACCTCGGGGCCGTACGGCGGTGGGTCGAGGTCGACCAGCACCGGTCGGACGCGGTGTTCAGCGTGGTGGACCTCCACGCGCTCACCGTCGAGCACGATCCGGCCCGCGTGCGCAGACTCACCCGGCAGGCCGCCACGCTGTTGCTGGCGGCCGGGCTGGACCCTGGCCTGTGCACCGTATTCGTACAGAGTCATGTGGACGAGCACACCCGGCTGTCGTACCTGCTGGAGTGCACGGCCACGGACGGCGAGCTGCGGCGCATGATCCAGTACAAGGAGAAGAGCGCCGAGGCGCGGACGTCCGGGGAGAGCGTGCGGTTCTCGCTCCTGTCGTATCCGGTGCTGATGACGGCGGACATCCTGGCCTACCGGACCGACGAGGTGCCGGTGGGTGAGGACCAGACGCAGCACGTGGAGCTGACGCGGGATCTGGCCGTGCGGTTCAACCAGCGGTACGGGCACACGTTCGCGATTCCGAAGGCCACGCGTCCGCCGGTGGCCGCGCGGGTCATGAATCTCCAGGACCCGACGTCGAAGATGGGCAAGTCCCATGACTCCGGCGCCGGGATCGTCTATCTGCTCGACGAGCCCGACGTGGTGCGGAAGAAGGTCATGCGGGCGGTGACCGACAGCGGCTCCGAGGTCGCGTACGACCGGGAGACCGCCCCGGGTGTGGCGAATCTGCTGGAGATCCTCGCCGCGTGCACGGACGGGAATCCGGTCGAACTGGCCGGCGGCTACCACTCGTACGGGGCACTGAAGAAGGACACCGCGGACGCGGTGGTCGAGGTGCTCCGGCCGTTGCGCGAGCGGCACGCGGTCCTGGCGGCGGATCCCGGCCAGGTGGACGCGGTGTTGAAGGACGGGGCGGAGCGGGCGAGGGGGATGGCGCGTCCGGTGGTCGACGCCGCCTGTCGGGCGGTCGGTCTGCTGCCGGCCGGCTGAGGGGAAGGGCGGGCTGAGGGTGGCGGGCCCGGCCCTGTGTGGGGCGCCCACAGCCCGCCACCCGCTGTCAGCCGTCAGCCGTTTCCTGAGGCGAGTTCGCGGCTGCGGTCGCGGGCCGCTTCGAGGGCGGCGATGAGGGCCGCGCGTACGCCGTGGTTCTCCAGTTCGCGGATGGCGCTGATGGTGGTGCCGGCCGGGGAGGTCACGGCTTCGCGGAGCTTCACCGGGTGCTCGCCGCTGTCGCGGAGCATCACGGCGGCGCCGATGGCGGCCTGGACGATGAGGTCGTGGGCCTGGGCGCGGGGCAGGCCGAGGAGGATGCCGGCGTCGGTCATCGCCTCGACGAGGAAGTAGAAGTAGGCCGGGCCCGAGCCGGAGAGGGCGGTGGCCGCGTCCTGCTGGGACTCGGGGACGCGGAGCGTCTTGCCGACTCCGCCGAAGATCTCCTCGGTGTGGGTGAGGTGGGCGGCGAGGGCGTGGCTGCCGGCGGAGATGACGGACATGCCCTCGTCCACGAGGACGGGCGTGTTGGGCATGACGCGGACGACGGGGGTGCCGGTGGCGAGGCGTTCCTCGATGAACGCGGTGGTGATGCCGGCCGCGGCGCTGATGACGAGGCGGTCGGGGGTGAGGTGGGGGCCCAGCTCGTCCAGGAGCTTGCCCATGTCCTGGGGTTTGACGGCGAGGATGAGGGTGTCGGCGCGTTTGGCGGCTTCGGCGTTGGTGACGGGTTCGACGCCGTAGCGGTCGTGGAGTTCCGTGGCCCGTTCGGGGCGGCGGGTGGTCACCAGGAGGTGCGCGGGGCGCCAGCCGGCCCGGATCATGCCGCTGAGCAGAGCCTCGCCGATCTTTCCGGTGCCGAGGACTGCGACTGTCTTGCTCATTACGGGGTCACCTCGCCGGTGGGTGGGTGGGGCGGTCGTACGTGACCATCCTCGCACCGGGGGCGGCGGGGAGCGGGCGGTGTCCGAGGAGCGGGCGCCGGGTCGCGGGTGGGCCTGGGGCCGGGCCGTACGAGAGTCGGGGCGTACGAGAGTCGGGGCGTGCCGCGGTCAGGGTGCGGCCGTCAAGGGGTGCGGCGGCGGAGGGTCGCCGCGCCGAGGGCGAGGACGAGGAGGGCGCAGCCCGCGACGACCAGGACGTCGCGGACGAAGTCGCCGGTCATGTCGGTGTGGCGGAGGACCTGGTTCATGCCGTCGACGGCGTACGACATGGGCAGGACGTCGGAGATCGCCTCCAGGACGGGCTGCATGGCGGGGCGCGGGGTGAACAGTCCGCACAGCAGCAGCTGGGGGAAGATCACCGCGGGCATGAACTGGACGGCCTGGAACTCGGACGCGGCGAAGGCGGAGACGAAGAGGCCGAGCGCGGTGCCGAGGAGGGCGTCGAGGAGCGCGACGAGCAGCAGGAGCCAGGGGGAGCCGACGACGTCGAGGCCGAGGGCCCAGACGGCGAGGCCGGTGGCGAGGGTGGACTGGATGAGGGCGAGCAGGCCGAAGGCGAGGGCGTAGCCGGCGATCAGGTCGCCCTTGCCGAGTGGCAGGGCGAGCAGGCGTTCCAGGGTGCCGGAGGTGCGTTCGCGCAGGGTGGCGATCGAGGTCACCAGGAACATGGTGATGAGCGGGAAGATGCCCAGCAGCGAGGCGCCGATGGAGTCGAAGGTGCGCGGGCTGCCGTCGAAGACGTACCGGAGCAGGACGAGCATCACGCACGGGACGAGGATCATCAGCGCGATCGAGCGCGGGTCGTGGCGGAGTTGGCGCAGGACGCGGGCGGCGGTGGCGAGCGTCCTGGCGGTGGAGAGGATGCCGCCGCGGCGGGAGCCCGGGGCGGGGGCGCTCGCGGCGCCGGCGCTGTCGCCGGTGGTGCCGGTGAGGGGGGTCGTGGTGCTCATCGGGCGCTCTCCTGGAGTGCGTTGGCCTCGTCGACCAGGTGGAGGAAGGCTTGTTCGACGTTCTCGGAGTCCGTACGGCGGCGCAGGGCGTCGGGGGTGTCGTCGGCGAGGATCTCGCCGTCGCGCATGAGGAGCAGGCGGTGGCAGCGTTCGGCTTCGTCCATGACGTGGGAGGAGACGAGGATCGTGGCGGCGCGCCGGCCGGCGATCCGGTGGAAGAGCTCCCAGAGGTCGCGGCGCAGGACGGGGTCGAGGCCGACGGTCGGTTCGTCGAGGACCAGCAGTTCGGGTGAGCCGAGCAGGGCGACGGCGAGGGAGACGCGGTTGAGCTGGCCGCCGGAGAGGCGTCCCGCGAGCGCGTCGGCGTGGGAGCCGAGGTCGACGTCGGCGAGGGCGCGGGCGACGGATTCCTCGCGGGCGTCGCGGCGGGCGCGTCCTGGGTCGAGTACGGCGGCGAAGTAGTCGAGGTTCTGGCGGACCGTGAGGTCCGTGTAGACGGAGGGTGCCTGGGTCACGTAGCCGACGCGTGAACGCAGGGTGGCGTGGCCCGCCGGGTGGCCGAGGACGTCGAGTGTGCCGGTGACCTGGGCCTGGGTGCCGACGACGGAGCGCATCAGGGTGGATTTGCCGCAGCCGGAAGGGCCGAGAAGGCCGGTGATTCGGCCGGGCGGCACGGCGAAGTCGAGCCCGCGCAGGACGGTTCTGTCGCCGCGCCGGACGGTGAGGCCGCGGGCCTGGACGGCGGCTCCCGAAGAATTCATCATGTGATGAATAATGCGAGCACCGGTCGGCGTCGTCAAGGGGGTTGACAGCGTTGGGCCTTCGGGCGGGTGCCTTCCCGGGGCCGGTCGCGGGGCCTGCGTGAATCCGTTGGCGAGGCGCGGCGACCGCTGCTACTTTTCCGGTGGCCGTGCGAGAGAACGAGGAGGTGGTACCCGTGAACGCTGTATCGACATGGGTGCTCCCCTCCGGGGTCACGGTCGGGCGACAGGTCGTCCGGGAGCGCCGTACATGAGCACTCCCGAAAGGCACGACCATGCGATTCACTTCCGAGCAGCGCCTCGACAACGGCGTTCTGGAACGCGAGTTCACCCTCGGCGAGATCCCCGGCACCCTGTGGACGCCTGAATCCGCCGCACCGGCCCCGCTGGTCCTGATGGCCCACAACAACGGCCTGCCCAAGGCGGAACCCCGGCTGGTGGCCCGGGCCCGGTACACGGCGGCGCGCGGCTACACGGTGGCCACGATCGACGCCGCCGGGTGCGGTGACCGTCCGCGTTCCGCCGCCGACGAGGAGACCCGCGCCGAGCTCCGGCGGGCGATGCGGGCCGGCGAACCGGTCGACGAGATCTTCGAGTCCTTCATCGGCCCGCTCGTCGACAACGCGGTCCCGGAATGGCGGGCCACCCTGGACGCGCTCCTCGCGCTGCCGGGGATCGACGGCCCGGTCGGGTACTCCGGGGGATGGACCGCCCTCGGCATCCGCCTGGCGGTGGCCGAGCCGCGCATCGCCGCGGCGGGCTTCTTCGCCGGGGGGTACGTGCCCCGCGCCCTGCGCGAGGAGGCCCGGCGGGTCACCATTCCGCTGCTGTTCCTGGTGCAGTGGGACGACGAGGGAAACCCCCGGCAGCGGGCCCTGGACCTGTTCGACGCCTTCGGCAGCAAGGAGAAGACGCTGCACGCGAATCTGGGCGGGCACACCGGCACACCGGCACACCGCCGTTCGAGCTGGAGGACGGCTGCCGGTTCCTGGACCGGCACCTGAAGTAGCAGCGGGCGGGCCCCCGGAGCGGAGACATCCGGTCCGGGGGCCCGTAGCCGGACGCCCGCCGGACGTTCCGGGCGCACAGGCACCGCCATACGGCCCTGAGTTGCGGTCGCCGCGAAGAGGGCGGGCGGCCCCGGCCGGGCGGCGGACCGGCTCCCCCGCCTGGTCAAAACGCCTTTGCCCCAGGTGTTTTCGCCGACACGGACGCGATCTCCAGGAGGACATAGGGGACTTTCGGTGATCTTCTTCCCCATGTGAGCTGGCCCGGTCCCGGGCCGGCCGGGCCTTTGGAGTCCGTATGACGATCCACCGCATCGCTCTCGCGTCCCTGACCACCGTGGTTCTCGCGGTCGGCGGCACCGTACTCACCCTGGCTCCCGTCGGCGCCGCCCCGGCCTCCGCGCCGCGGGTGGCCGTCCCCGACCCCGTCACCTGCGCCGCCGCCACGACCACCACGGAAGCCGCCGTGACCAAGGCCCGTACCGCCGCGGTCGCGGCGGCGGC
>NZ_WWJY01001127.1 GCF_009865405.1 Streptomyces sp. SID3212
GGCGGCGGCGTCGCGCAGCTTCACGGCGCGGCCGGTGCCGATGTTGACGACGCCCTGCGCGGCGGAGAGGGAGGCGGCGTGGACCGCGCGCGCCACGTCCCGTACGTCCACGAAGTCCCGCTGCACGCCGAGGCCGGCGAGTTTCAGCTCGCCGTCGCCGGACTGCATGGCGCGGCGCATCGCCTCGGCGAGGCGACCGAGCGGGGAGCCTGCGGGCGTGCCGGGGCCGACGGGCGAGAAGACCCGCAGGACGACGGCGTCGAGGCCGGAGCCGAGGACGAGTTCGGACGCGGCGAGCTTGCTCACGCCGTACGGGCCGCCGGGCCGGGCCACGGCGTCCTCGGCGGTCGACGAGCCCTGCGGGGAGGGCCCGTACTCGGAGGCGCAGCCGAGCTGGACGAGGCGCGCGCCGCAGCCGCTGCGGCGCAGGGCCTCGCAGACGGTGGCGATGGCGACGGTGTTGTGTCGGACCAGTTCGCGGGCGCCGCCGCGGGTGGCGCCGGCGCAGTTGATGACCACCCCGGGGTGGACGGCGTCCAGGAAGCGGGTGAGCGCGCCGGGGCTGCCGCCGGCGAGGTCGAACCGTACGTCGGCGTCGTCGCCCCGGCCGAGTGCGGTGAGATGCACGGCGGGGTCGGCGAGCAGCCGGTCCGCCACGAAGCGGCCGAGGAAACCGTTGGCGCCGAGCAGCAGGACCCTCATCGCGCGACCGCCCCTCTGTGCCGGCGGGGGCGATGGTCCGGCGCGGGCGCGGGCGCGGGGGCCGCGGCCGGGGCTGGGGAGTGCGGGGTCATGTGGGTCGTCTCCTTAGGGGCGTACGGGGGTGATGCGGTCACGGGGCGTACCGGGGTACGGAGGTGGCTCCTCAGGTGTGGGCCGGGGCCCGGGCGGGCGTGCCCCCGTCGCCGGGGGTGTCCTCAATAGCCGGACGGGCTTGATGCTGCCGGGCCGGGCACGCTCGATCGTGCTTCGTCGCGGGCGCGACGGCGGGAGAATCAAGCCCGTCCGGCGCTTGAGGACGAAGCGAGGCCGCAGGCCGCGCACCCAGGCCGACGAGCCTGAGCGGCAGGGGGCGTACGCGGGCGGTGAAGTCGGCGCCGGGGACCGGGCGGTGGTCGTCGGC
>NZ_WWJY01001128.1 GCF_009865405.1 Streptomyces sp. SID3212
CGTCGCGTCGGCTTCGCCGATTGCGCTGCGCTTAACCCTTGACCCCCGGCCCGGACCCGCAAGTGCAGGCAGAGGGGGGCGGCCCGGGGGAAGGTCCCCCGGGGGCCAGTCTGTGCTTCCTGTTTCGTCGCGGACCGCTGCTTTCGGCGGGGTTTTGCGCACCACTTGAATGGGGCGGTGGCGGGTCGTCTCGGCGGCCAACCACCGTCCGTTCGCGGGCGCACAAGCACCGTGTCTGAGATCCGTGATCACCTGCGGCGTCAGGCGGGGCCCATTCACCGGCAAGGGACTGACCAGCTACTCCAGCCACATTCCGTCGCGCATGACGACTCTCCCGCGCAGTTCCGACGTGCCGCGCCAAGCGCGGACGGCCGTCGGCACCACACGTACGTACAGAAACGAACCCTCCTCCGCACGTGGATCCCACCCGAACTTGCCGGCGAACGCCTCCGCCGCACTAACAAGCACATCTTGGTCGGGGAAGCACTCGGCCTCACCTTGGAGGAGCACGACGTCGAAGGCATCCGGCAGTGCCAGACGCACTCGCGGTTCTTCACGAACGTTCCGCGCGGTCGCGGAAGTGGCACTGGTACACATCCATACCGCTTGCCCGTCCCAGAAGAACCACAACGGCACCTGGTGCGGCCCGTAATCGGGATGAGCGGTCGACACCCAAACATCCCGCTCGGCAACAAGCCGCGCCAGAACGTCGCGCACCCGCTCGGCTGTCTGACGACGCGTGGTTTCCATGAGGACCCACGCTAGCCAGCAGACCCGAAGCCCGCCTGAGCCGAAGGACCTACTCCCCCCGGCCGAGCAGGAACATCTTGCGTCCTGTGTTGCGTTGACCGGCTCTTGCGTCCCAGGCGATGCTGAGCGTCTCCTCGCAGTGGAGATCGATTCCGTCGGCGGCTGAAACTCGTACGACGGGCAGTTCCGCCATGGCATCGGAGTCAGCGACTATGCGCTCGAAGGCCTCGCCTCCCTGTTCGATCACCAGCCACGGAAGTAGTCGAAGCCATCGTCGGAACATCCGCCGTTGATCACATACGCAGCGGCCCACCACCCCACCCGGCTACGTCCGCCCCACCACCCACTCACCACAGACACGGTGCTTGTACGCCCGCAAACGGACGGTGTGGCAGCCGCCGAGACGACTCGCCACCGCCCCATTCAAGTCGTGCGCAAAACCCCGCCGAGACGCGCGGCCCGCGACGAAACCCCAACAACAAACAAGCCCCCGGGGGACCTTCCCCCGGGCCGCCCCCCTCACCTGCACTTGCGGGGCCGGGGTGGGGGTCAAGGGT
>NZ_WWJY01001129.1 GCF_009865405.1 Streptomyces sp. SID3212
AGCGAGGTGCCGCTCGGCGACGGCGCGGGGCCGCCGCGCTGGCGTCCCTGCCCGTGACCCGGGCGCTCTCCCAGCTCCTCGCGCGGCCGATCGGAGGTCTGATGGCCCGTCGACTGCCCATGCCCGGAGACCGGTCCGCCACGCCATCCACTCTCGTACGGCCGGTCCCCACCCGCCGGTCCCCCACCCCGCGGGGTTTTGTCCGCCCGACCCTCGTCCTGTCCGCCAGACCCCCACACGTCCGGCCGGTCCTCACTCGACCCGTGTCCGTCCCACTCCACGTCGTCCGACCGGGTTCTGCCGGGCCGCTGCTGGTCCGACCAGGGACCGTCCGACGAGGCGTCGTCCCACCGGGCTCCATCCGACCGCCGCCCGTCCGAGCGGGCGCTGTCGACCCCGGCCTGACCCTCCCCGGCCTCGTCCGATCGGTCGTTCGGCCGGGTTCCGGCCGGGCGTCGCTCGGCCGGGTGGGCCTGAGGGTGGCCGGGTTCCGGGGACGGCGAACCGTGGGGCCGTTGCCGCTTCTCGTCCGTCCTTTGCCGCGCCCGCCCCGTGTGGGGCTCCGGACCCGTGTCCGGGCCGGTTGCCGGACCCGGGGCCGTACCGGACGGGCCCGGCGGGCTTCCGTACGGGCCGGTTGCCGGACCCGGTGCCGTACCGGACGAGCCCGGCGGGTTTCCGTACGGGCCGGGTTCCGGAGCCGGGGCCGTACCGGACGAGCCCGACGGGCCCCCGTACGGGCCGGGCTCCGGAG
>NZ_WWJY01001130.1 GCF_009865405.1 Streptomyces sp. SID3212
CGCGTCCGGGCCGCGACCCCCGCGCCTGACCGCGCTGGCGGCGCTGTGCGGGCTCGAAGCCCTCACGCTGCTCGGTGCCGGCGGGTACCTGCTGGTCATGGGGTTGCTGGGCCGGCCCGACAGCCCCCGCCAGGCGGAGACGGGCGGCCTCACGGTGATCGTCCTCGCCCTGCTCCCGCTGCTGGCGGTCCGCGGCCTGCTGCTGCGCCGCTCCTGGAGCCGGGGCCCCGCGCTGATCATCCAGATCATGGCGCTGCCGGTCGCCTGGACCCTGCTCCAGTCGTCGGGCGCCGGCATCCCGGCCGGCATCGCGCTCGCGGCGGTGGCCGTGACGGGGCTGGTCCTGCTGCTCCACCCGACGACGACGGAGGCCCTGGGCATCGGCGCCCGGCCGGACGACTCGACGCGCGACTGAAATCCTGGGCGTGCGGGAATTCCTGGGCGTGTGCCCGGGAAGCGGCGTCCGGCCCGCGACGGTCGGGTGAGGTCGCGGCCGGTACGAACCCCGGCTGCCGGTCCCGTCCTGCCAGTCACCGCGCCAGGGGTTGGGGGTCCGCCTCCGAGCGTCGACGCTCAGGGTGCGGGGAACTTTCGGCGGTGCGCCCGCTGCCGCCTCGGCGGGGCGTATTCCTTCCGGCGACCGCCTGACGGCCCCGCGTCGGCGGTCGGGCCCGACCGCCGGCGTGTCGGGTGCGGAGGTCCGGGGCCA
>NZ_WWJY01001131.1 GCF_009865405.1 Streptomyces sp. SID3212
GGGTCACCGCCCGCGACGACGGCCAGCGCGGCGGTGAGCCGGGCACCCGGCCGGCCTGCCACGTCGTCGAGGCGGGCCGAGGCCCAGCCGAACCGGTGGTACCTGGCGGACTTGTGTCCCACCATCGCGTCCAGCGTGTTCACGGCCCGGAACCCGGCCAGCCCGGGAACCCCGGCGACAGCGCCCCACACCAGCGCGCCCACCACGGCGTCGGAGGTGTTCTCGGCGACGGACTCCACGACGGCCCGCGCGATCTGCTGGGCGTCGAGAGACTGCGGGTCACGGCCGCACAGGTGCGGCAGCCGCTCCCGGGCCAGTTCGACGTCCCCGGCGGAGAGCGCCCGGCCGATGGCCCGCGCCTCCCGCGCCAACGACGTACCACCGACGACGGACCAGGTGGCGGCGGCGCCCAGCACGACGGAGGCACCCCGCCGCCCCAAGAGCCCAGCACGTCCGGCCACTCCGGCACCCGCAGGCTGGTGAGCCCCGCGTCCCCGCACCCCGCGCGCCACCAGCGCGCCCAGGCCCGCGGCGCCGCCCGCGCAGACCAGCGTGTGCAACGCGCCCCAGCCCCGGTGGTCCCGCCACAGAACGCGTTCCACGGCCCCCGCCGCCCGTCCGAACGCCGCGACCGGGTGGCCCCGGCGCGG
>NZ_WWJY01001132.1 GCF_009865405.1 Streptomyces sp. SID3212
CGCTGGTCGCGCCCTCGGCGCTGCGGACGCGCGGGTCGGCGCGGAGGAGGTACAGCAACTCTTCGAGGGCCGGTTCTTCGTCGTCCACAGCCAGTACACGCAGCATGAGGCGGGAGTTTAGACGGTCGGTCGCCGATGGTGTCCGTGAGCGAGAGCGCCGATCCGTTGAGTGATTCGGCGCTGTTCTGCGTACCAGACAGCATGCGGACCTTGGACCTCCATCGCGATGTCGGTGCCTACTCACTGGGCGTGCTCGACGCCGCGGACGCCTTCCGCTTCGAGGATCACCTGATGGAATGCCCGCAGTGCGCGCTGCTGCTGGCCGACTTCGGTGGTGTGAAGGCGCAACTCGACGAGTACACCCGGCGTACCCCGGCGGAGGTGGCGCCCTTCGCCGCCGCGAGCCCGGGGCTGCTGACCGG
>NZ_WWJY01001133.1 GCF_009865405.1 Streptomyces sp. SID3212
GTCGGTTGCTGCCCGGCCCGGGCCCCGCGCCCCGCCGCCGCGGGCGCCGACAGTCCGTACGCCTGAAGGAGCCCGCTGTGACCGACGCCCCGCACGACGCCCCGCACGATCCCTCGCACGAGGTACGCGCCGACGCACCGACCCCCGACCCCCTCACGGGTGAACTGCTGGCCCTGGCCCTGGAGGCCGCCCGGCGGGCGGGAGCGCTCCTGCGCGACGGCCGGCCCGACGACCTGGCCGTCGCCGCGACGAAGTCCAGCCCCATCGACGTGGTCACCGAGATGGACATCGCCGCCGAGAAGCTGATCACCGGCTACCTGACCGAACACCGCCCCGACGACGGCTTCCTCGGTGAGGAGGGCGCCAGCTCGGCGGGCACCAGCGGCATCCGCTGGGTCATCGACCCGCTGGACGGCACGGTGAACTACCTCTACGGCCTGCCGACCTGGTCCGTCTCCATCGCCGCCGAGCGCGACGGGGAGCGGCTGGTGGGCGTGGTGGAGATCCCGATGCGCCGCGAGACCTTCCGGGCCGTCCTCGGCGGCGGCGCCTTCCTGAACGACCGCCCGGTCCGCTGCCGCCCGGCCCCGCCGCTGGAGCGCGCCCTGGTGTCGACGGGCTTCAACTACGTCACCACCGTCCGCGCCCACCAGGCGGACATCGCCCACCGGCTGATCCCGCGGCTGCGGGACATCCGGCGCGGCGGTTCGGCCGCCGTCGACCTCTGCGACGTGGCGGCGGGCCGCCTGGACGGCTACTACGAGCGTGGGCTGCACCCGTGGGACCTGGCGGCCGGGGACCTGATCGCGCGGGAGGCGGGCGCGCTCACGGGCGGCCGGCCCGGCGAGCGGCCGGCGTGGGACCTGACGGTGGCCGCCCCGCCCGGTGTCTTCGAGCCGCTCCAGGCGCTGCTGGAGGAGTACGGCGCCTGGCACGACTGAGCCGCCCGGACACACGGAACAGCCCCGGTGCCGTCCCCTCGGCACCGGGGCTGTTCTCTGTTGTGTTCATCCGTGTGATGCGTGTGGTTCGTGTGTTTTCTCAGAAGTGTTCATCAGTGGTATGCGTCGGTATTCGTCGTACGGGCTGGTCAGACGCTGGCCGCGCCGACCTCCACGCCATGTTCCGCGGCGAGCCGGCGCAGATCGTCCAGCTCTTCCTGCTCGACGTCCGCGAGGAAGTCGTCTCCCGCTTCCCGGGCATGGGTGAGATCGGTTTCCGTGGCCTTTATACGCTGAAGCAGCCCTGCGGTGAATGCGTCCATTGCGCCCCCTCGTCGTGGGTCAGTGGCACGGGGGTGTGCCGACGTCGTGGTCGATGGCACGGGGGTGTGCCGACGGCGGGTGATCACGCGCCCACTGCCTTCTGGGGGGCAGTTGTGGGACCTGACATGCCACAAACAGGGCGTGATCTCGGGATGTGAAGTCGTTTTCCCCAGGCTCCGTCTTCGAGAAACCTCAACTCTTCAAAGAATCCTGAGTATTCCCGTCGTCCCCGGTGGGGGCCGGTGAAGGCCGCCCGGCCGTGCGGCAGCAGGGGCCCGGTCTCGTCTTACCGCCGGTTTACGGGCGTAGCGGGCAGGATGGGGGCGCACACCCAGTGCGACGACCTGCCCTGATCCCAGGTGACGGGCGACCAGAGGAAGGAACAGCGCCGTGCGCGTACTCGTCGTCGAGGACGAGCAGCTGCTCGCCGATGCGGTGGCCACCGGACTGCGCCGGGAGGCCATGGCCGTTGACGTCGTGTACGACGGCGCGGCCGCCCTGGAGCGGATCGGGGTCAACGACTACGACGTGGTGGTGCTCGACCGCGACCTCCCCCTGGTGCACGGCGACGACGTCTGCCGCCGGATCGTGGAGCTGGGGGTGCCCACCCGGGTCCTGATGCTCACCGCCTCGGGCGACGTCAGCGACCGGGTCGAGGGCCTGGAGCTGGGCGCGGACGACTATCTGCCCAAGCCCTTCGCCTTCACCGAGCTGACCGCCCGGGTCCGCGCGCTCGGCCGGCGGACGACGGTGCCGCTGCCGCCCGTCCTGGAGCGCTCGGGGATCAAGCTCGACCCGAACCGCCGCGAGGTCTTCCGGGAGGGCAAGGAGATCCAGCTCGCCCCCAAGGAGTTCGCGGTGCTGGAGGTCCTGATGCGCAGCGAGGGCGCGGTCGTCTCGGCCGAGCAGCTGCTGGAGAAGGCGTGGGACGAGAACACGGACCCGTTCACGAACGTCGTGCGCGTCACGGTCATGACCCTGCGCCGCAAGCTGGCGGAACCGCCCGTGATCGTCACGGTCCCCGGTTCGGGCTACCGGATCTGACGCCGGTGGCGACCAACCCGGTGCCGCCCTCGGCACCTCCGAAGCCGACCTGGGACCCCAGGCGGCCCGACCAGACGCTGCCGTGGGTGCGTCCGACGATCCGTATACGTCTCACGCTGCTGTACGGCGGGATGTTCCTGATCGCCGGGATCCTGCTGCTCTCGATCATCTATCTGCTCGCGGCGCAGGCCCTGCACGTGGGCAGCAACCTTCCCTTCAAGATCGTCTCGGGGTCGGTGAGCAGCGACACCTGTTCGTTCCCCAACGACCGGCCCACCCCGGACGAGTTCAACGCGGCGATCAACAGCTGCGTCAACCACCAGCGCGCCCAGGCCCTCGACGACCTGCTCACCCGCTCGCTGTTCGCCCTGGTGGGCTTGAGCATCATCGCGTTCGCCTTCGGGTACGCGATGGCGGGCCGCGTGCTCTCACCGCTGGGCCGGATCACCCGCACCGCGCGCCGCGTGGTCGGCTCCGACCTCTCCCGGCGGATCGAGCTGGACGGCCCGGACGACGAGCTGAAGGAGCTCGCGGACACGTTCGACGAGATGCTGGAGCGGCTGGAGCGTGCCTTCACGGCGCAGCAGCGCTTCGTCGCGAACGCCTCCCACGAGTTGCGTACGCCCCTGGCGATCAACCGGACCCTGCTTGAGGTCCACCTCTCGGACCCGGGCGCGCCCAGTGAACTCCAGCAGCTCGGCAAGACGTTGCTGGCGACGAACGAGCGCAGCGAGCAGCTGGTGGAGGGCCTGCTGCTGCTCGCCCGCAGCGACAACCAGCTCGTGGAGCGAAAACCGGTCGATCTCGCCGAGGTGGCCACGCGCGCGGTCGACCAGACCCTCGGCGAGGCCCAGGAGAAGAACGTCGTCATCCGGGGCGAGCGGGCGCCCGCGGTCGTCCAGGGCAACGGCGTCCTGCTGGAGCGGATCGCGCTGAACCTGGTCCAGAACGCCGTGCGGTACAACGTGGCGGAGGACGGCTGGGTGGAGGTCACGACCGCGCTGGAGCCGGGCCAGGCGGTCCTGGTGGTGTCGAACACCGGGCCGGTCGTTCCCGCGTACGAGATCGACAATCTCTTCGAGCCGTTCCGCCGGCTCCGTACCGAAAGGACCGGCAGCGACAAGGGCGTGGGCCTCGGCCTGTCGATCGCCCGGTCCGTGGCCCGGGCCCACGGCGGCCGTATCATCGCGGAGCCCCGCGAGGGCGGTGGCCTCGTGATGCGGGTCACCCTCCCGGTCTGAGATGCTGCTCGCGGCATTCCGGACGAGGCTGGCTTTTGTTCGCTTTGCGCGGAATTTTCGGGGCCCCTGCCCGGTTGGGGGATGTGTGATCGATCACAGGGTCGAATTCACGCCCATCCACTCTCTGTGATCAAGCCACCTTCGGAAAGCCGGTAAAGTCCGGGTTTCCAGGGCCCCGGATCACGGGAAGTACACGGGGTGGCGCCCGTGTAGCACGACCTCAGGACCGTGTACGGTCCCCTTCGCCACCCGCAGTCGATCACTCAGCAGGAGTGCGATTGGGTGTCGATTGAGTAACAGACCTTGATGTGAGGCAAAATCTCCGCCTCAGGTCGGGCACAAGTCCGGCCTCTCACGCGTTACGTGCGCTGGAGACACCACAGAAACCCAGAGGGGGAGAGCGACATGGCAACGGATTACGACACCCCACGCAAGACCGATGACGACGTCGATCAGGACAGCCTTGAGGAACTGAAGGCCCGTCGGAACGACAAGTCGACCTCGGCGGTCGACGTCGACGAGTTCGAGCAGGCTGAAGGCCTGGAGCTGCCCGGCGCGGATCTCTCCAACGAGGAGCTTTCCGTCCGTGTGCTGCCCCGTCAGGCCGACGAGTTCACCTGCATGAGCTGCTTCCTGGTGCACCACCGCAGCCAGTTGGCCAGGGAGAAGAACGGTCAGCCCATCTGCCGCGACTGCGACTAGGGAGGGCCGGCCGTGACAGGCGACTCACCGTCTTGGAAACGGCGCTTCGGCCCTGCGGGTCCACCGAAGGCGTTTGAGAGCGGCTCAGGCCCGGCAGGAGGCCCTCAGCCTCCCGCCGAGCACGCCGCTCTCGTGCCCCTTCCGGACCACGACGACGACGAGCGAGACCCCCGGGTCTCGCTCGAAGCGGCCCAGGACGACCACGACGGCCCCAGGACCAAGGGCCGGCGCCTGGCGGCCGTCACACGGGGAGTACGCAAAGGAGGCGTGGGCGCCAAGGCGGCGCTCGGCCATCTCGCCGACCGGATCATCGAGAACGCTCCTCGGGTCCCGGTCCGCGATCTGGCGACGCTTCGCCGCCAGTTCCCGGGTCTCGGACCCGAGGAACTGGCCGACAAGCTGATCGCGGGCGCCGCGAACAGCAGTTCGACGGTGGGCGCGGGCATCGGCGCGGCGGCGATGCTGCCCGTGCCGCCCGCGATGCCCGCCGAGCTGGCGGCGGAGATCACCGCCGTCGCCGCGATCGAGCTCAAGCTCATCGCGGAGCTCCACGAGGTCTACGGACAGCGCCCGCCCGGCACGACCAAGGAGCGCGCCGTCGCCTATCTGACCGCGTGGACGGAGGAGCGCGGCGTCGACGTCACGCGTCCGTCGACGATCAACAGCGCGCTGAGCGGCCGGATGAAGCGCGAACTGCGCCAGCAGATCATGAAGCGCACCGTCCGCAGCCTGCCGAACCTGGTCCCGTTCATGATCGGCGCCGCGGTCGGTGCGATGATGAACCGCCGTGACACCCAGAAGGTCGCGGGGCGCGTCCGCAAGGACCTGCGTTCCCGGCAGGTGCCCTGGGACGCGCTGCCCGAGCTGCCCCCGCTGGAGCGGCCCAAGGAACTGCCGCCCGAGCTGCCCAAGGAGCTGGGGCTCTGAGCCGGCCCCCCGGGTCCCGGGCCGGCCGCCCGGTCCTGGGGGCGCTCAGCCCGTCCGTACCGCTTCCAGCGCCGCCGCCAGCGCCCGCGGGTTCCTGGTGGAGAGATAGAGGTACGGGGTCGCGTCGTCCGGGTCCGTGACCTGGACCCGCAGCGCGGTCGGCACATAGCTGCGGAGCAGCATGAAGGCCCGGGGATCGGCCTTGTGCAGCCGCCAGGCACGCGCCTCCTCCTCGTCCAGCTCCTCGGCCTCGCCGAGCGCCGTGACAGGGATCCGGGCGTCGCCCGCGACGAGGGAGTCCGCCACGACCCGGATCCGTACGGACCCGTAGGAGCTGACCAGCACGGCGGCGAAGGCCCCCGCGACGATCACTCCGCCCAGCAGCGGCAGTGGCCCGAGAGGCAGCAGGATCAGACCGCCCGCGATTCCGGTGAGGGCGGCGATCGCCCACCAGGAACGGGGCGCGGTGAGACGTTCGTCGTAGCGCGTGGCGGATGGCTCCATGGGCGCAAGCTTGGCACGGTGCTGTCCCGGGACCACCGCGCGGGTAAGGTCTGCGGCTGTGAGTAACGTGCCGCCGCTGTTCCGCCACCGGCGGACCACGCCGGGCGCCCCCCGCGCCGCCGAGGTGAACCCATGAGCCGTCCCCCCGTAGACGTACTGATCCGCCGGGTCGATCCCGAGGTCCCGCTGCCCGCCTACGGGCATCCCGGCGACGCCGGGGTCGATCTGGTGACCACCGAGGCCGCCGAGCTGGCCCCGGGTGAGCGGGTCGTGCTGCCGACGGGGGTGTCGATCGCCCTGCCCGACGGGTACGCGGCCTTCGTGCACCCGCGCTCGGGGCTCGCCGCCCGCTGCGGTGTCGCCCTGGTGAATGCCCCAGGGACGGTGGATGCCGGGTACCGTGGAGAGATCAAGGTGATCCTGGTCAATCTCGATCCGCGCGAGGGTGTGCGGTTCGAACGATTCGACAGGATTGCCCAATTGGTCGTCCAGCAGGTCGAGAAGGTGCGCTTCCACGAGGTGGCGGAGCTTCCCGGGTCCGCGCGGGCCGAAGGGGGCTTCGGGTCCACCGGGGGCCACGCCTCCGTGGGCGGCGCACAGGGTGGGAATCGATACGCTTCGGTCGTATCAGACCGGGAAGGACAGTAACGTGTTCGGTCGCAAGAAGAGTGGTTCCGCAGAGGACGCGGCGGACGCGGCGGGCGAGGCCGAGCAGTTCGTCGACGGCGCCGACGCCGAGGTGGACGCCGGCGAGGCCGCGTCGGGCTCCCGCCGGGTGAATCTTCCCCCGGCCCCCCGCCCCGACGGCCCCTGGGACATCTCGGAGGTCTCGAAGCCCGACGAGGGCCGCGTGGACCTGGGCGGCATCTTCGTGCCCGGGGTCGACGGCATGGAGCTGCGCGTCGAGGTGGCCGGTGACGCGATCGTCGCCGCCACCATCGTCCTGCGCGACAGCGCGGTCCAGCTCCAGGCCTTTGCCGCGCCCAAGAAGGAAGGCATCTGGGGCGAGGTACGCGAGGAGATCGCCTCCGGCATCACCCAGCAGGGCGGCGTCATCGACGAGGTCGAGGGCCCCCTCGGCTGGGAGCTGCGCGCCCAGGTGCCCGTACAGCTGCCGGACGGCACCGGCGGCATCCAGCTCGTGCGCTTCATCGGCGTCGACGGCCCCCGCTGGTTCCTGCGCGGGGTGATCTCCGGCCAGGGCGCCGTCCAGCCCCAGGCGGCGGGCCTCCTGGAGCAGATCTTCCGGGACACCGTCGTCGTGCGCGGTGACGGACCGATGGCGCCGCGTGACCCGATCGTCCTCAAGCTGCCCGACGACGCGCAGATGGTCGCCGAGGGTGTCCAGCAGGAGGAGCAGGAAGGGTCCCGCTTCTCCGGTGGCATGGGCTCGCTCCAGCGCGGTCCCGAGATCACCGAGGTGCGCTGACCTCCGCCGTACCAGCTCTCTCCACGTGTGGCCGGTGGGCCGCACCCCTTCCCCGGGGTGCGGCCCACCGGCCTTTCCGGTGCCTTTCCGGTGCCTTTCCCGGGGTCATCCCCGGGAATCACGGGCGCGTCCGTAAGGAGTCCGTCAAGCCGGCGCCCGGGGACGTATGGGAGCCGTCAACAACCGCGGGACCGCTCATCACAGGAGGTTTCCTCAGGAAGTCACATTTCCCGGAAATCATCTAGGAGCACACGATGGCCGACGTGGCCTTCGTCGTCACCACGATCGCGGTCTTCGCGCTGGTGGCCCTCATCGCCAAGGGGGTCGCGAAGCTATGACCGCCGAGAACATCGCCGGCCTGGTCGTGGCCGCCGCCCTGCTGGGCTATCTCGTCCTCGCCCTCCTCTTCCCGGAGAGGTTCTGAGTGATGGGTCCCGTCCCCGCCGGCGTGCTCCAGGTGGTCGCGCTCGCCGTCGCCCTCGGCCTCGCCTACCGCCCCCTCGGCGACTACATGGCAGGCGTCTACAGCTCGTCCAAGCACCTCAGGGTCGAGAAGGCCGTCTACCGGATCATCGGCGCCGACCCCACCACCGAGATGCGCTGGCCCGCCTATCTGCGCGGCGTCCTCGCCTTCTCCGCGGTGAGCGTCCTCTTCCTCTACCTGCTCCAGCGGGTCCAGGGCGGACTGCCCGGCTCGCTCGGCTTCTCCTCCATCGACCCGGACCAGGCGTTCAACACCGCCGCGTCCTTCGTCTCCAACACCAACTGGCAGTCGTACTACGGCGAACAGGCCATGGGCCACGTCGTACAGACCGGCGGCCTCGCCGTCCAGAACTTCCTCTCGGCCGCCGTCGGCATGGCCGTCGCGGTCGCGCTGGTACGGGGCTTCGCCCGCTCCCGCACCGGTGAGCTGGGCAACTTCTGGTCGGACCTGGTGCGCGGCACCGTACGGATCCTGCTGCCGATCGCCGTCGTCGGCGCGATCGTCCTGGTGGCCTGCGGCGCGATCCAGAACTTCGCGGGCATCCACGAGGTCGGCCAGTTCACCGGTGGTTCCCAGCAGTGGAACGGCGGCGCCGTCGCCTCCCAGGAGGCCATCAAGGAGCTGGGCACCAACGGCGGCGGCTACTTCAACGCCAACTCCGCCCACCCCTTCGAGAACCCCAACGGGATCTCCAACCTCTTCGAGATCTTCCTGATCCTGCTCATCCCGTTCGCCCTGACCCGCGCCTTCGGCCGGATGGTCGGCAGCGTCAAGCAGGGGTACGCGATCCTCGCCGCCATGGTGGTGATCTGGATCGGGTTCACCGCCCTGATGCTGTGGACGGAGTTCCACCACGGCGGAACCGCGTTCCAGGACGCGGGCGGCGCCCTGGAGGGCAAGGAGACCCGCTTCGGGGTCGGCGGCTCGTCGATCTTCGCGGTGGCCACCACCCTCACCTCCACCGGCGCGGTCAACGCCTTCCTCTCCTCGTTCACCGGCTACGGCGGCGGCATCGCCCTGCTCGGCATGCAACTGGGCGAGGTGGCGCCGGGCGGGGTCGGCTCCGGCCTCTACGGGATCCTGATCATGGCGCTCATCGCGGTCTTCCTCGCCGGGCTGATGGTCGGCAGGACGCCCGAGTACCTGGGCAAGAAGATCGGCACCCGCGAGATCAAGTTCGCCGCGCTCTACATCCTGATCACCCCGGCGCTGGTCCTGAGCTTCACCGCCGTGGCCATGGCCCTGCCCACCCCGGGCCACTCCATGACCAACTCCGGCGCCCACGGCTTCTCCGAGATCCTGTACGCGTACACCTCGGCGGCCAACAACAACGGCTCGGCGTTCGCCGGGCTCAACGCCGACACCCAGTGGTTCAACACCACCCTCGGCATCGTCATGCTGCTCGGCCGCTTCCTCCCCATGGTGTTCATCCTCGCCCTGGCCGGTTCGCTCGCCGAACAGAAACCGGTGCCCGAGACGCTGGGCACCCTCCGTACCCACAAGCCGCTCTTCGTCGGGCTGCTCGTCGGCACGATCCTGATCGTCACCGCTCTGACCTACTTCCCGGCGCTGGCCCTGGGCCCGCTGGCCGAGGGGCTGGGGTCATGAGCGTCCGTCCCGAGCACGAGGATCCGATGTCCACTGTCACTCCGACCCGTGCGCCGCACAGCGACATCCCCGGCGGCCACGGCCCGGGGGACGGCCGCGTCGGCGGGGGTCTGTTCGATCCCAAGCAGCTGATCACGTCCTTCCCCGAGGCGATGCGCAAGCTCGACCCGAGGGTGATGGTCAAGTCGCCCGTGATGTTCGTGGTCGAGGTGGGCTCCGTCCTCACCACCGTCCTGGCCCTCACCCACCCCGGGGACTGGTTCGGCTGGGCCATCGCCGCCTGGCTCTGGCTGACCACGATCTTCGCCAACCTGGCGGAGGCCGTCGCCGAGGGCCGCGGCAAGGCGCAGGCGGACACCCTGCGCCGGGCCAAGACCGAGACCGTCGCCCGCAGGCTCGTGGAGAAGAACCCCGCGAGCCGCGCCGAGGAGCGGGTGCCCGGCACCGAGCTGCGCATCGGTGACCTGGTCGTCTGCGAGGCCGGCGACATCATCCCCGGTGACGGGGACGTCGTCGCGGGGGTCGCCTCCGTGGACGAGTCCGCCATCACCGGTGAGTCCGCGCCCGTCATCCGCGAGTCCGGGGGCGACCGGTCGGCCGTCACCGGCGGTACGAAGGTTCTCTCCGACCGGGTCGTCATCAAGATCACGACCAAGCCCGGCGAGACCTTCATCGACCGCATGATCAAGCTGGTCGAGGGAGCGGCCCGGCAGAAGACACCCAACGAGATCGCGCTGAACATCCTGCTCGCGTCCCTCACGATCGTCTTCCTGATCGCCGTCGTCACCCTCCAGCCGTTCGCCGTCTACGCGGGCGCCGGCCAGTCCCTGATCGTGCTGACCGCCCTGCTGGTCTGCCTCATCCCGACCACCATCGGCGCCCTGCTCTCGGCGATCGGCATCGCCGGCATGGACCGGCTGGTGCAGCGCAACGTGCTCGCCATGTCGGGCCGGGCCGTCGAGGCCGCGGGAGACGTCTCCACGCTCCTGCTGGACAAGACCGGCACCATCACCCTCGGCAACCGGCAGGCCGCCGAGTTCGTCCCGGTCGCCGGAGTGACGGCCGCCGAACTCGCGGACGCGGCCCAGCTCTCCTCGCTGGCCGACGAGACCCCCGAGGGCCGGTCCGTGGTGGTCCTCGCCAAGGAGCGGTACGGGCTCCGCGAGCGCGGCCGGGGCGAACTGGCCGGCGCCGAGTGGGTCGCCTTCACCGCCCAGACCCGGATGTCCGGCGTCGACCTCACGGAGCACGGCGCCACCCGCCGTATCCGCAAGGGCGCGACCGGCTCGGTCGTCGCCTGGGTCGAGCAGAGCGGCGGCGTGGCCTCCACCGAGGCCAGGACGCTCACCGAGCGGATCTCCACGGCCGGCGGCACCCCGCTGCTGGTCGCCGTGGAGGACGGCGCGGGCGCCCGCGTCCTCGGGGTGATCCACCTCAAGGACGTTGTCAAGGAGGGCATGCGGGAACGATTCGCCGAGCTGCGCCGCATGGGCATCAAAACCGTCATGATCACGGGCGACAACCCCCTGACCGCACGGGCCATCGCCGAGGAGGCGGGGGTCGACGACTTCCTCGCCGAGGCCACCCCCGAGGACAAGATGGCCCTCATCAAGCGGGAACAGGCCGGCGGCAAGCTCGTCGCCATGACCGGCGACGGCACGAACGACGCCCCGGCCCTGGCGCAGGCGGACGTGGGCGTGGCCATGAACACCGGCACCTCGGCCGCCAAGGAGGCCGGGAACATGGTGGACCTCGACTCCAACCCCACCAAGCTCATCGAGATCGTGGAGATCGGCAAACAGCTGCTCATCACCCGCGGCGCGCTCACGACCTTCTCCATCGCCAACGACGTCGCGAAGTACTTCGCGATCATCCCCGCGATGTTCGCGGTCGCGTACCCCAGCCTGGACCGGCTCAACATCATGGACCTGTCCTCGCCCGAGTCCGCGATCCTCTCCGCCGTCGTCTTCAACGCGCTGGTCATCGTGGCGCTGGTGCCGCTCGCCCTGCGGGGCGTGCGCTACCGGCCGACCAGCGCCGACCGGATGCTCAGGAGAAACCTGGGGATCTACGGCCTCGGCGGCCTGATCGCCCCGTTCGTCGGGATCAAGATCATCGACCTGCTCCTCTCCCTCATCCCCGGCATCGGGTGAACGGCATGTCTCTCATGAACAGCTCCGCAAGCGGCGGCGCACGGCTCCTCGGGGCCGCCCTGCGCGCCCTCATCGTCCTCACCGTCCTGTGCGGCGTGATCTACCCGCTGGCCGTCACCGGCGTCGCCCAGGGCCTCTTCCCCCACCGGGCGAACGGCTCCGAGGTGACCTCGGACGGCCGGGTCGTCGGCTCCTCGCTCATCGGCCAGCGCTACGACCTGCCGCTGAAGAAGGGCCAGGAGACCCCCGCGCCGGACCTCAAGTGGTTCCAGCCGCGCCCCTCCAACGGCCTGGGCGCCAACTCGGTCAACACCCAGTACAAGCTGATCCTGTCCGGGGCGACCAACCGGTCCGGCGACAACGAAGAGCTGATCCAGTGGGTCAAGGACGCCAAGGCCGCCGTGGTGAAGGACAACTCCGTCCCCGGCCACCCGGTCAAACCCTCCGAGGTGCCGCCCGACGCGGTGACCTCCTCCGGCTCGGGCCTCGACCCGGACATCTCACCGGCTTACGCCGCGCTCCAGGTGAACCGGGTGGCGGAGCGCAACCACCTCACCGCCGCACAGGTCGGCCGGCTGGTGGAGGACCACACCGAAGGGCGCGCGCTCGGCTTCATCGGCGAGCCCACGGTGAACGTCCTCGCCCTGAACTCCGCCCTGAAAGAACTGGCCGGCTGACCGCGCCGGGACATCCTCAGGACCGTCCGGCCCGCGGCGACCACCGCGGGCCGGACGCGCCGGAGCGTACGGAAGACGACAATGGGGCCATGGGACGCGGCAAGCTGAGGATCTATCTGGGTGCGGCGCCCGGGGTCGGCAAGACGTACGCGATGCTCTCCGAGGCCCACCGCCGGGTCGAGCGCGGTACGGACTGCGTCGTCGGCTTCGTCGAGCACCACGGCCGGTCCCGTACGGAAGTCATGCTGCACGGCCTCGAAGAGGTCCCGCGCCGGGAGCTGGAGTACCGGGGGACGCTCTTCACCGAGATGGACGTGGACGCCGTCCTGGCCCGCCACCCCTCCGTCGCGCTCGTGGACGAGATGGCCCACACGAACGTCCCCGGCTCCCGCAACGAAAAACGCTGGCAGGACATCGAGGAACTGCTCAGGGCCGGCATCGACGTCGTCTCCACCGTCAACATCCAGCACCTGGAATCACTCGGCGACGTGGTCGAGTCCATAACGGGCGTACGGCAGCGGGAGACCGTCCCGGACGAGGTGGTGCGGCGGGCCGACCAGATCGAGCTCGTCGACATGTCGCCCCAGGCCCTGCGCCGCCGCATGGCCCACGGGAACGTGTACAAACCCGACAAGGTCGACGCTGCCCTCTCCCACTACTTCCGGCCGGGGAACCTGACGGCGCTGCGTGAGCTGGCGCTGCTCTGGGTGGCCGACCGGGTGGACGAATACCTCCAGGAGTACCGGGGCGAGCACAACATCCGCTCGACCTGGCAGGCCCGCGAGCGCATCGTCGTGGGCGTGACCGGCGGCCCGGAGGGCCGTACGCTCATCCGCCGCGCGGCCCGCCTCGCCGAGAAGGGCGCGGGCGGCGAGGTGCTCGCCGTCTACATAGCGCGCAGCGACGGCCTCACCGCCGTGTCGCCCAAGGAACTGACCGTCCAGCGCACCCTCGTGGAAGACCTCGGCGGCACTTTCCACCACGTCATCGGCGACGACATCCCCTCTGCGCTGCTCGAATTCGCCCGAGGCGTCAACGCCACCCAGATCGTGCTGGGCTCCAGCCGCCGCAAGACCTGGCAGTACGTGTTCGGTCCCGGCGTCGGCACGACCGTCGCCCGGGAGTCGGGGCCCGACCTCGACGTCCACATCGTCACGCACGAAGAGGTGGCCAAGGGGCGCGGGCTGCCGGTGGCGCGCGGCGCCCGGCTGGGGCGCCAGCGGATCATCTGGGGCTGGCTGGTCGGGGTGGTCGCGCCCGTCCTGCTCTCCCTGCTGCTCACGGCCCTCCACGACACGCTCGGTCTCGCCAACGACGTCCTGCTCTTCCTCTTCCTGACCGTGCTGTCCGCGCTGCTCGGCGGCCTGCGGCCCGCCCTCGCCTCCGCCGCCGTGAGCACCCTGCTGCTGAACTTCTACTTCACCCCGCCCACCCACACCCTCACCATCCAGGACCCCAAGAACCTCGTCGCCATCACGATCTTCTTCGCGGTCGCCGTGGCCGTCGCGTCGGTGGTGGACCTGGCGGCCCGCCGTACCCACCAGGCCGCCCGGTTGCGGGCGGAGTCCGAGATCCTGTCGTTCCTCGCGGGCAGTGTCCTGCGCGGGGAGACCACCCTGGACGCCTTGCTGGAGCGGGTACGGGAGACCTTCGCCATGGAGTCCGTCGCCCTCCTGGAGCGCGGCGGCGACGTCGAGCCCTGGACCCGCGCGGGCAGCGTCGGTCCGGCTCCCGTGGACCGCCCCGAGGCCGCCGACGTGGACATGCCGGTGGGGGACCACATGGCGCTGGCGCTGTCGGGGCGGATGCTGCCGGCCGAGGACCGCCGGGTCCTGGCGGCCTTCGCCGCGCAGGCGGCGGTGGTGCTGGACCGGCAGCGGCTGGTGGGGGAAGCGGAGCACGCCCGGGCCCTGGCGGAGGGCAACCGGATCCGTACGGCCCTGCTCGCGGCGGTCAGCCACGACCTGCGGACCCCGCTGGCCGGGATCAAGGCGTCGGTCACCTCCCTGCGCTCGGACGACGTCGAGTGGTCCGAGGAGGACCGGGCCGAGCTGCTCGAAGGCATCGAGAACGGCGCCGACCGGCTGGATCACCTGGTGGGGAACCTGCTGGACATGTCCCGCCTCCAGACCGGAACCGTCACCCCCCTGATCCGCGAGATAGACCTCGACGAGGTCGTCCCGATGGCGCTGGGAGGGGTCCCCGACGGCAGCGTCGTCCTGGACGTCCC
>NZ_WWJY01001134.1 GCF_009865405.1 Streptomyces sp. SID3212
GCCGCGACCGCCACGGCCAGCACCAGCGCCCCGAGGGGCAGCACCAGATTCCCCGCCCACCCCGACTCGGCGGGGCTCTGCCCGGAACCCGCCGCGCGGGCGGCCCCCGCGCCGGGCACGACCAGCCACCACGCCGTGATCAGCGGCGCCGTCGCGACCCGGGTCCGGCGCACCAGCGGAGACATAGTCAGGAGGCTATGTCCGGTACGCGGGACCCGCGACCGGGCGCGGATCCGCCGGGGCGTCCGGGATCAGCACGACGGTGTGACGCACCCCCAGCCGTCCCGGTACGCCGTCCAGTCGCCCTCGGTCGCCGCGAAGTCGACGTACAGCGCCACGCCGAAGCGCGCGCGGTCGCGGTCGGTACGCCCGAGCCCCAGCCGGACCCCGCGAAGGGCGGCGGCGGCCGTCTCCGCGTGGGCGTGGTGGCCCAGTTCCTCCGTGTGGTAGAAGGGCAGCCCCATCAGCAGATCGGTGCCGGCCGGGGTGACCTCCAGGGCCAGGGACGTCTGCTGGGCTACGTAACCGCCGTACAGGCTCTCCAGCGGCAGCGCGGTGTCGTACGACATGACGGCGATCTGGTCGACCCGCCGGGCGACCTGGGCGAAGAAGGCCTGGGACCACCACTTGGGGTGGTCGGTGAGGGCTCCCGCCACGGAGTGCAGGGCCGGCAGCGGGTCGATCTGGTGCGCGGCGACCGACAGCGGCACGTGCCGTGCTGTCGTGAGCGCGCGCAGGTCGTCCAGCAGCGACAGGTAGGCGCGGTCGTCCGAGTGCAGCGGCTCCAGGTCGAAGTGGACCCCGTCGAAGCCCGCGTCGAGGATCTGCGTGGCCGAGCGCACCACCGCGGCGCGGGACGCCGGGCGTTCCAGGCGCAGGCCGTCCGGGGTCTCGGTGGCGAGCTTGTCGCCCAGCCAGGCCTGCACGCGGACCCCGGGGAGCCGCCGGTGCACGCCCTTGATCAGCCAGTCCGCGCGGGGGTAGAGGTCCGCGGGCAGGGTGCCGTCGTGCTCCAGCGGTCCCGTGTGGACGTACAGGTCGCGCAGGCCCGTGCCGCGTATCCGCCGGGCGAAGGCGTCGAGGTCCGCGTCCGTCTTCCGGCCGTCCACCCAGGCGTGGCCCAGCCAGATGGCGTCCTTGCCGCGGGTGGTGGTGCCGTCCGCGGGGTCGCCGGTGTAGTTGACCCTGAGGGCCACGGCGGCGGTGACGAGCGGGACGAGGAGCAGGACCGCGAGCGCGAGGGCGACCCGCTTGGGCCACCGCGCGCGGCGGCTGCGCCAGCCCCGTACCAGTGTCCGTCCGAATCCGCGCAGGCGTGTGCGCACAGCCGTCCCCTCCCCCTCGGACCCGGCCGGCCGGCCGCGTGAGGGCTCAGCGTAGGGGACGAAGAAAGATGCACAGGGAAACTTGCCAGGCTGCCTGCGTAACTCGTACGGTGAAGGCATGGCCGACGAGCCCCGCACCGCGCCGGGACAGCAAGGAGCACCCTCATGACCGTCACCACGCTCGACCCGACCACCGCCCTGGTTGTCGTCGACCTCCAGAACGGCGTCGTCGGCCTGCCGACCGTCCACCCCGCCGCCGAGATCGTCGCGCGCTCGGCGGAACTCGCCGACGCCTTCCGGGCCAAGGGCCTGCCCGTGGTGCTCGTCCGCGTCACCAGCGGGGCGCCCGGCCGCACCGAGGGCCCGGCGCGCAGGCTCCCGCCGCGGGCCGACTGGGCGGACCTGGTGCCGGAACTGGGGCAGAAGGACGGCGATGTCGTCGTCACGAAGCACACCTGGGGCGCCTTCCACGGCACCGACCTCGACCTCCAGCTGCGCCGCCGGGGCGTCACGCAGGTCGTGGTGACGGGCATCGTCACCACCAAGGGCGTCGAGTCCACGGCCCGCGCCGCCCACGAGCACGGCTACCACGTCACGGTGGTCACCGACGCCGTGACGGACACGGACGGGGACGCCCACCGGAACTCCGTCGAGAAGATCTTCCCGGCGCTCGGCGAGACCGGCACCACCGAGGACGTACTGAAGCTGCTCGGCTGAGCCGAAGCCGTCGTCGCCGCGGCCCGGTACGCCGGTACGCCACGCACGCAGGGGCCCGTGTCCACCAGGACGCGGGCCCTTTCCGTACCCCGGCGGCCAGGGCTTGTCCGCCGGACCACACGCCCTAGGTGCGGCGGCTGTGGACGCCCAGTCCCTCGTCGTCCGAGTCGGTCCACAGGGCGTGGTTGTACGGGGTGTCGGGGATCGGGATCAGTTCGTGGACCAGGGCCGGCGCGAGGGGGCGTGCCTCGGCGGCGCGGGTCTCGCCGAGGCGCTGTTCCAGCTGTCCGACCGTCCGCACCAGGTCGTCCAGGGACCGTTTGACCGCGGTCAATTCTTCGTGCAGGGACATGAGTTGCCCTCACTTCCACGTCTTGGGTGGCAGGCGGGGTAGCGGGGTCGTGGCCCCGACTGTCTACAGTATGCAATTTCGAGTGTCGCCCGTCACATGCCGTTTTCGCAAGGGCGCCGTTGGGCCGCACGGGTGGCGTTTCGGATGCTGGACGCCGTGTCGCCGCCGTGGCCGCGCCTCCGTCCCTTTCAGTGGGTGGGCAAATAGGTGTGATCATCTCTAAATTCCACAAACCGGACGAAGAGGTAGAAGCCATGTCCCACGTCGGCGCCCCACGCGGGAGGACATGCTCCCGAACCCTCCGCGGCGTTTCGCTCCTCACCACGGGCGTGCTCGCCCTGACCGTTCTGTCCGCGTGCACCGCGGAGAAGCCCGCCGGGCAGGCCCAGGCCGCCCCCGTGGACATCGAGGCCACCGGCCGGGACGCGATCGCGCAGGGCGGCACGGTGCGGTGGGCGGTCGACGCCATGCCCACGACGCTCAACACCTTCCAGGCCGACTCCGACGCCGCCACCGGCCGGATCGCCGGAGCCGTCCTGCCCGCGCTCTTCACGCTCGACCGCACGGGCCGCCCGCAGCGCAACGGCGACTACCTGGAGTCGGCGAAGATCGTCGACCGGGAGCCCAAGCAGGTCGTGCTCTACAAGCTCAACCAGCAGGCGGTCTGGAGCGACGGCACCGAGATCGGGGCGCCGGACTTCGTCGCCCAGTGGCACGCGCTGCGCGGCAAGGACACCGCGTACTGGACCGCGCGCAACGCGGGCTACGAGCGGATCGAGAAGATCGAGCGCGGCAAGGACGACCTGGACGTCCGGGTCACCTTCGAGCGTCCGTACGCGGACTGGAAGTCCCTCTTCACCCCCCTCTACCCGAAGGAGGTCATGGGCTCCCCGACCTCCTTCAACGACGGGGCCAGGTCCTCGCTGAAGACGAGCGCGGGCCCGTTCAACCTCAAGTCGGTGGACCGCAAGGCCAAGAAGGCCACGCTCGTCCGCAACCCGCGCTGGTGGGGGAAGCGCGCCAAGCTCGACTCGATCGTCCTGAGCGCGGTGCCGCGCGGCAAGCGCGCCGTCGCGCTGGCGGCCGGCACGCTCGACATCGCGGAGATCGACAGGAGCGCGGCGGAACGTATCACCGCGGCCGCCCGCGCCAACGGCGGTACGGGGGGCCAGCCGCTGGCCCACGGTCCGGAGGCCGGGAGCGGTCCGGAGGCCGGCAGCGGCCCCGCCGCCTCGCTCCGGGCCCGCGCGATGGCGCACGGTTCGCCCGAGGAGAAGGCCGAGGCGGCGCGCTCGGCGCGCGAGCGGACGGCCGCGGTGGCGCAGACGTACGCCCGTGAACAGCGGAACCTGCGCGGGTACGTCGTACGGAAGTCGCTGGAGCCCGCCTACACGCAGCTGGCGCTGAACGGTGAGTCGGGACCGCTCGCCGACGAGCGGGTACGGCGGGCCGTGGCCCGCGCGATCGACCGGAAGCAGCTGGCCGAGGCCGTGCTCAAGCCGCTCGGACTGCCGTCGAAGCCGCTCGGCAGCCACCTGGCGGTCGCGGGCCAGCCGGGGTACGCGGACAACAGCGACGCGCTCGGCACCCAGGACACCCACGAGGCGCAGGCGCTGCTGGCCGACGCCGGGTGGACGGTGGGCGGGGCCCGCAAGACGGACGAGGGCACGAAGGCGGGCAGCGAGGGCGAGGGCAAGAAGTCCCCGGCCCCGGAGGAGAAGGCCGAGAAGAGCGCCCCGGCCGACAAGACGCGAGAGACGGAAGAGACCGAAGAGAAGACAGAAACGACAGAGAAGACAGAGAAGAAGACGGACCAGACGGAGAAGGCCGACAAGCCCGACAAGGCCGACCGGACCAAGAACGCGGACGAGACGGACGACGCCGACACGAAGACCGGCACCCCCTCCGACGAGGGCTCCGCCGGTGACGGCGACAACAAGCCCGCCCAGGACACCAAGCCGGGCGGCGTCGCCGGCGCCTACGCCCCGCTCGGCACCCGGGCGCCCGCCCCCAATGCCGGCCCCCTCGGCAAGGACGGCAAGGCCCTCACCCTCCGCTTCGTCCTGCCGTCCGGGGAGGGCTCGGAGTCACTGCGGTCCGTCGGCCGCCGCATCGCGGCGATGCTCGACCGCGTCGGCATCGGCACGGAGACGATCAAGGTCGCCGACAACAGCTACTTCAAGGACCACATCGCCGCCGGCGACTACGACCTGGCCCTCTACTCCTGGCCCGCCACCGCCTACCCGGCGACCGACGGCCGGCCGATCTTCGCCAAGCCGGTGCCGGCCAGTGACGGCTCCCTCGTGGTGGAGCAGAACTACACCCGCGTCGGTACGGACCACATCGACCAGCTCTTCGACCAGGCGGCCTCCGAGCTGGACGAGGGCGAGGCCCACGACCTCATGAAGAAGGCGGACGCCCGGATCTGGGCCGCCGCCGGATCCATTCCTCTGTATCAGCGTCCGCAGCTCGTCGCCACCAAGCCCGCCCTGGCCAACGCGGGAGCCTTCGGCTTCAGCGCCCCGCGCTACCAGGACATCGGGTTCAAGAAGTCCGGCAACTCAGGGCCGACAGCGCTGCCGACCGCGGCTCCGACCGCCCGGCCGACCGCTGTCGAGAAGTCGGCGGAGCCCGAGAACTAGCAGGTCAGCATCGCCTTCCCGGCGCCGGGAAGCGCGGTGTCCGATCAATTCACTTGCCCGCCGGTCTCCCCGGCGGGCAAGCTCGTCCCCGGCCCTCCGACCCGAGCGGCTCCGCACCCCGTCACCCCGCGCGCACCCCGTCGGCACCCCTCCGTACAGCCCGCGCACCACCCCCGCGCCGCCCCGCGCACCGGGCCTCCGCGCCCCCGCTCCGCTCGGCCGGGGCAGCCCTTGTCGCCCCGGCCCCGTACCATGGGACGAGCCGTGGCCTGTCCGCCCGGCGGGCGTACGAGCACACAACGCCGCATCCCACGATCGAGAGAAGCGCCAGCCAGCATGCCCACGCGCCACGACATCCGTAACGTCGCCATCGTCGCCCACGTCGACCATGGCAAGACCACTCTGGTCGACGCCATGCTGAAGCAGGCCGGCGCGTTCGCCGCGCACGCCGCCGAGCACCTCGATGACCGGATGATGGACTCGAACGACCTGGAGCGTGAGAAGGGCATCACGATCCTGGCCAAGAACACCGCCGTGAAGTACCACCCCAAGACCGGCGGGGACCCCATCACGATCAACATCATCGACACCCCGGGCCACGCCGACTTCGGTGGCGAGGTCGAGCGCGGTCTGTCGATGGTGGACGCGGTCGTCCTGCTCGTCGACGCCTCCGAGGGCCCGCTCCCGCAGACCCGTTTCGTCCTGCGCAAGGCCCTCCAGGCGCAGATGCCCGTCATCCTCTGCATCAACAAGACGGACCGCCCGGACTCCCGGATCGACGAGGTCGTCGACGAGACGTACGACCTGTTCCTGGACCTGGACGCGACCGAGGAGCAGATCGAGTTCCCGATCGTCTACGCGTGCGCCCGTGACGGCGTCGCGTCGCTGACCAAGCCGGCGGACGGCACCGTCCCGGCGGACAGCGACAACCTGGAGCCGTTCTTCAACACGATCCTGTCGCACGTCCCCGCGCCCGAGTACGACGAGGCCGCCCCGCTCCAGGCGCACGTCACCAACCTGGACGCGGACAACTTCCTCGGCCGTATCGCGCTCTGCCGCGTCGAGCAGGGCGAGCTGAAGAAGGGCCAGACCGTCGCGTGGATCAAGCGCGACGGCACGATGTCCAACGTCCGGATCACCGAGCTGCTGATGACGGAGGCGCTGACCCGCAAGCCCGTCGAGCTGGCGCGCCCCGGCGACATCTGCGCCATCGCCGGTATCCCGGACATCATGATCGGCGAGACCCTGGCCGACCCGGAGAACCCGATCGCGCTGCCGCTGATCACGGTGGACGAGCCGGCGATCTCCATGACCATCGGTACGAACACCTCGCCGCTCGTCGGCAAGGGCGGCAAGGGCCACAAGGTCACGGCCCGCCAGGTCAAGGACCGCCTGGACCGCGAGCTGATCGGTAACGTCTCGCTGCGCGTCCTGGACACCGAGCGTCCCGACGCCTGGGAGGTGCAGGGCCGCGGTGAGCTGGCGCTGGCCATCCTGGTCGAGACGATGCGCCGGGAGGGCTTCGAGCTGACCGTCGGGAAGCCCGAGGTCGTCACGAAGCAGGTCGACGGCAAGACGTACGAGCCGATCGAGCGCATGACGATCGACTCGCCCGAGGAGCACCTGGGCCCCATCACGCAGCTGATGGCGACCCGCAAGGGCCGCATGGAGACGATGACGAACCACGGGTCGGGGTGGATCCGCATGGAGTGGATCGTCCCGTCGCGCGGTCTCATCGGGTTCCGTACGGAATTCCTGACCCAGACGCGGGGCACGGGCATCGCCCACTCGATCTTCGAGGGCCACGAGCCGTGGTTCGGCGACCTGCGCACCCGTAACAACGGTTCGCTCGTCGCGGACCGCGCGGGTTCGGTCACCCCCTTCGCGATGATCAACCTCCAGGAGCGCGGTGTCATCTTCACCGAGGCCGGCACGGAGGTCTACGAGGGCATGATCATCGGTGAGAACTCGCGCTCCGACGACATGGACGTGAACATCACCAAGGAGAAGAAGCTCACCAACATGCGCGCGGCCTCCGCCGACAACACGGAGAACGTGGTCCCGCCGCGCAGGCTCTCGCTGGAGCAGTCGCTGGAGTTCTGCCGCGACGACGAGTGCATCGAGGTGACCCCGGAGACGGTCCGTATCCGCAAGGTCGTCCTGGACCAGAAGCAGCGCGGGCGCACGGCGTCCCGCGCCAAGAACGGCTGAGGTGACACCCCGTCCGGCCCAGGACCTTCCCCGGGCCGTGACAAGGGGCTGACATCCTGTCAGGCAACGGCTCGGCCCCCCGCCGGAACGCGGGGGGCCGAGCCGTTCGTCAATGGGTTTTCCTCGCCAGGTGTCCGGATATCGGCCACCGCTCACCGGAACATGTGTTAACGGTCCGTTTCGGGGGTGTCTGTCTATGATCATTTTGTCCGGATTTCGGGCGGACGGCCCAGGCTGATGTTGTCAAAACGAGACCCTTTAGCTGTGGTTTACAGCCGGGCCGTACCTAATAGTTGGCTCATTGAGCTCGGGTCAATGGGTCACGCGCAGTGGGGAGCGCCGACTCACGAGCACACTCGGGGCATTTGATCAGCTCGCTGTCAGGGGTGTCAGCGCGCGTAGACAGTGCCCTTCTTGTTGTGACTAGTGGACTCATGAGGAGGAACCCATGCGTGGTGCCAAGAGCGCCAAGTGGGTCGCGGGAGCGATAATCGTCGCCCTGGCCGCAACTGCCTGTGGCGGCAGTGACAGTGGCAGCGACGACAACGGTGACAAGGCGAGCACAGGCTCGTTCGATCCGAACGGCAAGTTCTCCGTCGAGGTGGGTGAGCCGCAGAACCCGCTGCAGCCCGCCAACACCATGGAGTCCAACGGCAGCATCGTGGTCGGGGCGCTCTTCCAGCAGCTCGTCGACTACGACGCCGCGGGCAAGATCGTCATGGTGAACGCCGAGTCGGTGGACACCACGGACAACAAGACCTACACGGTCAAGCTGAAGAAGGACTGGAAGTTCCACGACGGGACCCCGGTCACCGCCGAGTCCTACGTCAAGGCGTGGAACTGGGCCGCGAACATCAAGAACAACCAGACGAACTCGTTCTGGTTCTCGGACATCGCCGGCTTCGCGGACGTCCACCCGGAGAAGGGTGACCCGAAGAAGACCGAGATGTCCGGCCTGAAGGTGGTCGACCCCACCACCTTCACGATCGAGCTCAGCACGCCGATCCCGTACTTCATCTACAAGCTGGGCTACGAGGTCTTCTCGCCGCTCCCCGAGTCCTTCTACGCCGACCCGGCCGCCGCCGGTGAGAAGCCGGTCGGCAACGGTCCCTACAAGTTCGTCAGCTGGGACCACAAGAAGAGCATCGAGGTCACGGCCTTCGCGGACTACACCGGTCCGGACAAGGCCAAGAACGGTGGTGTGACGTTCAAGAACTACACCAACCTGGAAACGGCCTACGAGGACCTCAAGTCCGGCAACGTCGACGTCCTGCGGCAGATCGCGCCCAAGGACCTCCCTGTCTACCGTGACGACCTCGGCGACCGCGCCGTGGACAAGGCGTACTCCGCCGTCCAGTCGATCGTCCCGGCCTTCTACACCAAGCAGTGGAAGGACATCGACCCCCGCGTCCTCCAGGGCCTGTCGAGGGCGATCGACCGCGACACCATCACCAAGACGGTGCTCCAGGGCACCCGTGAGCCCGCCACCGGCTTTGTCGCCAAGGGCGTGCTCGGGTACCAGGACAACGTCGGCGGCGACGTCTTCAAGTACGACCCGGCCGCGGCCAAGGCGCTCATCAAGGCCGGCGGCGGTGTGCCCGGAAACAAGATCTCCATCCAGTTCAACGCCGACGGTGGCCACAAGGAATGGGTCGAGGCCGTCTGCGGCAGCATCACCCAGGCCACGGGCGTCGCCTGCACCGGTGACTCCAAGGCCGACTTCCAGGCCGACCTCGACGCGCGTGACGCGCAGGAGGTCAAGTCCATGTACCGCGGTGGCTGGGTGCTCGACTACCCGGTGAACGCCAACTTCATCCGTGACCTGTACGGCACCAAGTCGGACGGCAACACGAGCGGCTTCTCCTCGGCGAAGATCGACGGCCTGATCAAGGGCGCGGACGCGGCTCCCTCGCTGGACGAGTCCGTCAAGCTCTACCAGGACGCCGAGAAGGAGATGGTCAACGAGATGCCGGCCATCCCGCTCTGGTACTACAAGGTCAACGCCGGCTACTCCGACAAGGTGTCCGGTGTCGACTACGCGCAGGACGGGGACCCGATCCTCACCAGCGTCCAGGTCAAGAAGTAGCAAACATCGCGCATCGCGCGTCCGGTCCTGACTCGCTTCAGTGACACCGGGTGCGGGTGGCGGCCGGGGGGCCCTTCTTCCGAGTTCCGGGAGGGGGGCCCGTCGGCTGCCCCAGCGACCGACATGGAGGAATAATGGGGCGCTATGTCGCACGACGACTGCTCCAGATGATCCCGGTCTTCATCGGGACGACCCTGCTCATATTTCTGATGGTGTATGCCCTGCCCGGTGACCCCGTGCGCGCCCTCTTCGGGGACAAGGGAGCCGATCCGGCGACCGTCGCGCGCATCAGGCACGACCTGGGCCTGGACCAGCCGATCCTGGTGCAGTACTGGCATTACCTCACCGGCCTGCTGCAAGGTGACTTCGGCACCCAGATAGCCAGCCAGAGACCGGTGACCGACGTCCTCGGCGAGGCCTTCCCGGTCACCATCCGCCTCGCGGTGCTCGCGTTCGTCATCGAGCTGGTCTTCGGTATCGGGCTGGGCATCGTGGCGGGCATGCGCGCAGGGCGTCTGGCCGACTCGGCCGTGCTGGTCTTCACGCTGCTGATGATCTCGGTGCCGGTGTTCGTGCTCGGCTTCATCTTCAAGACGGTCTTCGCGTTCCAGCTCGGCTGGACCGACCCCAACGTCTCGGGAGAGGCCAACTGGGGTGAACTGATCATGCCGGCGGTCGTGTTGGCGGGGCTCTCGCTCGCGTACGTGGCCCGGCTGACCCGTACGTCGATAGCCGAGAACCTCCGCGCCGACTACATGCGGACCGCGGTGGCCAAGGGCCTGCCCCGGCGCCGGGTGATCGGCGTGCACCTGATGCGCAACTCGATGATCCCCGTCGTCACCTTCCTGGGCACGGACATCGGCGCCCTGATGGGCGGCGCGATCATCACCGAGGGCCTGTTCAACATCCACGGTGTGGGCGGCACGATCTTCGAGTCCATCAAGCGCCGTGAGGGCACCACCCTGGTGGGTCTGGTGACGGTGCTCGTCCTCGTCTATCTCGCGACCAGCCTGATCGTCGACCTGCTCTACGCGGTCCTGGACCCGAGGATCCGTTATGCCTGATCTGACCAAGACCGCGGTCGACAGCACCGCACCCGAGACCACGGCCGCCGTCGCGGCGGCCGGGGTGGCCGGCCCCGTGATCGAGAAGCCGCGCTCCCTGTGGGGCGACGCCTGGCAGGACCTGCGCCGCAACCCGTACTTCGTGGTCTCGTCCGTCCTGATCCTCCTGCTGCTGGTCGTCACGGCCTTCCCCGGCCTGTTCACCAGCGCGAACCCCGGTGTGGGCGACCTCAAGAACCACTTCCTCCAGAAGCCGGAGCTGGGCCACGCCTTCTCCCCGGAGTGGCTCGGATACGACGGGCAGGGCCGCAGCGTCTACGCCCGCCTCATCTACGGGGCCCGCGCCTCCGTGATCGTCGGCATCTCGGTGACCCTCCTGGTCACCGTGCTGGGCGGCATCGTCGGCATGATCGCCGGGTACTTCGGCGGCATCGTCGACTCCGTCCTGTCCCGGCTCACCGACATCTTCTTCGGCGTCCCGTTCCTGCTCGGCGCGATGGTCGTGATGAACTCCTTCACCGAGCGCAAGGTGTGGGTCGTCGTCCTGGCCCTGGCCTTCCTCGGCTGGACCCAGATCGCGCGTGTGATGCGCGGTTCCGTCATCACCATCAAGCAGGCCGACTACGTGCAGGCCGCCAAGGCGCTGGGCGCGGGCACCACCCGCATCCTGTTCAAGCACATCCTGCCGAACGCCATCGCCCCGGTGATCGTCGTCGCCACCATCTCGCTCGGCGGCTACATCTCGGCCGAGGCCACGCTGTCCTACCTCGGACTCGGGCTCTCCTCGCCGACCGTCTCGTGGGGCATCGACATCTCGGACGGCGCCAACCAGATCCGGGTGGCCCAGCACATCCTCATCTACCCGTCGATCATGCTCAGCATCACCGTGCTGGCGTTCATCATGCTCGGCGATGCGGTGCGCAACGCCCTCGATCCGAAGCTGCGCTGAGGGAGGCGTACATGACCATCATCGACAAGACCTCGGCGGCCTCCGCCGCACAGGGCGACGCCGCCTCCGGCGGCCCGCTGCTCGAAGTCCGCGACCTGCACGTCGAGTTCGCCACCCGTGGCGGAGTCGTCAGGGCCGTCAACGGCGTCAACTACAGCGTCGCCGCGGGCGAGACGCTCGCCGTGCTCGGCGAGTCGGGCTCCGGCAAGTCCGTGACCGCCCAGGCGATCATGGGCATCCTCGACATGCCGCCGGGCCGCATACCCAAGGGCGAGATCCTCTTCCGCGGCCAGGACATGCTCACCATGTCCAACGAGGAGCGGCGCCAGCTGCGCGGCCGGAAGATCGCGATGATCTTCCAGGACGCGCTGTCCTCCCTCAACCCGGTACTGACCGTGGGCTACCAGCTCGGGGAGATGTACCGGGTGCACCTGGGCCTCTCCAAGAAGGAGGCCAAGGCCAGGGCCGTCGCGCTGATGGACCGGGTGCACATCCCCGCCGCGAAGGACCGGGTGGACGACTACCCGCACCAGTTCTCCGGCGGGATGCGCCAGCGCATCATGATCGCGATGGCGCTCGCCCTGGAGCCCGACCTGATCATCGCGGACGAGCCGACCACCGCGCTCGACGTGACCGTCCAGGCCCAGGTCATGGACCTGCTCGCGGAGCTCCAGCGCGAGTTCAACATGGGCCTGATCCTGATCACCCACGACCTCGGCGTGGTCGCCGACGTCGCGGACAAGATCGCGGTGATGTACGCGGGACGGATCGTCGAGACCGCGCCGGTCCACGAGATCTACAAGCGGCCCGCCCACCCGTACACCCGGGGACTGCTGGACTCGATCCCGCGCCTGGACCAGAAGGGCCAGGAGCTCTACGCGATCAAGGGCCTGCCGCCCAACCTGCTGCACGTCCCGTCCGGTTGTGCCTTCAACCCCCGCTGCCCGCGTGCGCAGGACATCTGCCGCACCGAACTGCCGCCGCTGCACGCGGTGACCGAGCAGGACGGAACCGAACTGCCCGGGCGGGGTAGCGCGTGCCACTTCTGGAAGGAGACGATCCATGGCTGACCTCGGCCGGCAGGGCGAGCCGGTGGACGCCACGCCCAACGTGACCGACGTCGAGAAGGTCGACGCGGCCACGGACAGCGCGGCCGTCGCCGCCATCGAGGCGCCGGTGGAGCGCGGGGAGCCCATCCTCCAGGTGCGCAACCTGGTCAAGCACTTCCCGCTGACCCAGGGCATCCTCTTCAAGAGGAGCATCGGCGCCGTGAAGGCCGTCGACGGCATCTCGTTCGACCTCTACCAGGGCGAGACCCTCGGCATCGTGGGCGAGTCCGGCTGTGGCAAGTCGACCGTCGCCAAGCTCCTGATGACGCTGGAGAAGGCCACGGCCGGCGAGGTGTTCTTCAAGGGCCAGGACATCACCCGGCTCTCGGGCCGGGCGCTGAAGGCCGTGCGGCGGAACATTCAGATGGTGTTCCAGGACCCGTACACCTCGCTCAACCCGCGCATGACGGTCGGCGACATCATCGGGGAGCCCTTCGAGATCCACCCCGAGGCGGCGCCCAAGGGGGACCGGCGGCAGAAGGTCCAGGACCTGCTGGACGTCGTGGGGCTGAACCCGGAGTACATCAACCGGTATCCACACCAGTTCTCCGGCGGCCAGCGCCAGCGCATCGGCATCGCCCGCGGCCTCGCGCTCAACCCCGAGATCATCATCTGCGACGAGCCGGTCTCGGCGCTGGACGTGTCCGTGCAGGCGCAGGTCATCAACCTGATGGAGCGGCTCCAGAACGAGTTCGACCTGTCGTACATCTTCATCGCGCACGACCTGTCGATCGTCCGGCACATCTCCGACCGGGTCGGCGTCATGTACCTCGGCAAGATGGCCGAGATCGGTACGGACACCCAGATCTACGACCACCCGACGCACCCGTACACGCAGGCGCTGCTGTCGGCGGTCCCGGTGCCCGACCCGACCGCGCGCGAGGGCCGGGAGCGGATCATCCTCACCGGGGACGTACCGTCGCCGGCCAATCCGCCGTCCGGCTGCCGGTTCCGTACCCGCTGCTGGAAGGCGGAGGACCGCTGCGCGACCGAGGTGCCGCTGCTGGCGGTTCCCGAGCGTTTCGTGGCGGCGGGCGGTGACGTCGCGCACGAGTCGGCGTGCCACTTCGCCGAGGAGAAGGACGTCGTCCACGCGGCGTAGTCCCCACCCCTCGTCCAGGGCCCGTGTCCGCGCATGCCGCGGATACGGGCCCGGCGTCGTCCCGGCCGCGAAATTCCGTTGCGCGCACGGTGTACGGCCCCGAGATTGGACGCATGGTTCTCTCCCTGCGCCCGGCGACCCGAGGCGACGCCGTCGCGATCACCGATCTCGTCAACGCTGTCGACCTCATCGAGATCGGGCGCCCCGAGACCGATCTGCGCACCATGGAGGCCGACCTCGAACACCCCGAGATCGATCTCGCGAAGGATTCGTGGCTGGCGTACGCCGACGGTGTCCTCGTCGGATACGGCCTGGTGTGGGGGGACTCCGGCGGCGAGCGGATCGACATGGACCACTACGTGCTGCCGGACCGGCAGGACGTGGCGGTGCGGCTGCTGGACCTGATGGAGGCGCGGACGGTCGAGCGGGTACGGGCCAACGGCGCCGCGCGGGCCGTCGTCCACCTGCACCTCAACACCGAGCCCACGCTGGACACGTCGCTCATCGAGAAGCGCGGCTGGCGGCCGGTGCGCCGCTACCAGGTGATGGTCCGCGACGTGTCGCCGCGGTCCGCGCCCGCGCCCTCGCCGCCGCCCGGGGTGACCCTGCGGGAGTGCACGGCCGAGACCGACCACCGGCGGGCGCACGAGCTGTGCGAGCTGACCTTCGCGGCGCACTTCGACCACCGGCCGCGTACGTACGAGGAGTGGTCGCACGACCTGGACGCCGGGCGGCTCGACTGGTCCCTGGTCCGGATCGCCACCGTCGAGGGCCGGGGCGACGCGGGTGTGATGGTCGCCAGGAACGACCGGAAGGCGATGGGGTGGATCCAGAACCTCGGGGTCACCGAGGAGGCCAGGGGCCGCGGCATCGGCGGATTCCTGCTGCGGGACGGCTTCGCCGCGTTCGCGGCGCGCGGCAGGGGGAGCGTCGGCCTCGGCGTGGACACCGCGAACGAGACCGGGGCGCTGCGCCTGTACGAGAAGAACGGGATGCGGACGCACTTCGCCGTGAACACCTGGGAGGTCGTCCTGCCGGTGTGAGACGGGGCGCGGGACGGGACACGAGGACGGGACACGAGGACAGGACACAGGACTGGAAAAAGGCCCGCGCACCGCCCGGGAAGGGCGGGTCGCGGGCCTCTCTTTTTCCCCGGGAACCGGTCTCATGGGGCTCGGGTCAATGGGCCGGGACCGGTTCTGGCGGCGCGGTTCGAGAAAGGGGTGTTCAGAACCGAGCCGGGGGGTCTGGGGGGAGAGGGGTGCCGGCGGCAACGCCCCGAGCCGCCGGCACCGTCTGTGGGTCCTCCGGGTAGTGGCACGCGGTCAGGTGGCCGGAGCGGCTGCCTTCCACGCGTACCAGCGGAGGAGTTTCGGTCGCGCACCGCTCGGTGGCCTTCCAGCAGCGGGTGCGGAAGCGGCAGCCGGACGGCGGGTGGACCGGTGAGGGCACGTCCCCGGTGAGCAGGATCCGCTCGCGGCGCGGCACGTTCTCGGCGGTCGCCTCGGGCACGGCGGAGAGCAGCGCCCGGGTGTACGGGTGGCGGGGGTTGCCGTACAGGTCGTCGCGGTCGGCGACCTCCACGATCCGGCCCAGGTACATGACCGCGACCCGCTGCGAGAAGTGCCGCACGATCGCCAGGTCGTGCGCGATGAAGAGGAAGGCGATGCCCAGGTCGCGCTGGAGCTGCTGGAGCAGGTTGACCACCTGCGCCTGGATGGAGACGTCCAGCGCGGAGACCGGCTCGTCGGCCACGATCAGCTTGGGCTCCAGGGCCAGGGCCCTGGCGACGCCGATCCGCTGGCGCTGGCCGCCCGAGAACTCGTGCGGGAAGCGGTTGTAGTGCTCGGGGTTGAGCCCGACCGTCTCCAGCAGCTCCCGCACCCGGCGCTCCCGGCCGCCGCGCGGATTGACGTCGTTGATCTCCATCGGGCCGGAGATGATCTTGCCGACGGTCTGCCGGGGGTTCAGCGAGGCGTACGGGTCCTGGAAGATCATCTGGATCTCGGAGCGCAGCGGGGCCATCTCCCGGCGCGAGGCGTGGGTGATGTCCTGGCCCCGGTAGGTGATCCGGCCGGCGGTCGGCTCCAGCAGCCGGGTGATCAGCCGGCCGGTGGTCGACTTGCCGCACCCCGACTCGCCGACCAGGCCGAGGCTCTCGCCCCCGGCGACGGTGAAGTCGAGCCCGTCGACCGCCTGGACGGCGCCGACCGTCCGCCGGATCGGGAAACCTCCCTTGATCGGGAAGTGCTTGGTGAGCCCGGCGACGTCCAGGAGGGGTTCGGTGCTGTTCATGGTGTGAAGTCCCTTCTGTCGTACGTCAGTGGAGCCGGGAACCGGCGAAGTCGGCGGAGAACTCGACCCGTTGGGCGGGGGTCAGATGGCAGGCGGCCCCGCGCCCGTCCACCAGGTCGAGCGGCGGCTGTTCGGTCGCGCACCGCCCGCCGCCGACCTGCTCGGCGAAGGCGCACCGGGGGTGGAAGCGGCAGCCGGACGGCGGGTTGAGCAGGCTTGGCGGAGTGCCGGGGATCGGCGAGAGCGGCACGTCCACCGGTCCGTCGAGGCTGGGCATGGAGCCCAGCAGCCCCCAGGTGTACGGGTGTTGGGGGGCGTTCAGCACGTCCTTCTTCGTGCCGCGCTCCACGCAGCGGCCCGCGTACATCACCAGCACCTCGTCCGCGATGTCGGCGATGACGCCGAGGTCGTGGGTGATGAAGACGATCGCCGTGCCGGTCTCCTGCTGGAGATCCTTGAGCAGGTCCATGATCTGGGCCTGTACGGTCACGTCGAGCGCGGTCGTCGGCTCGTCCGCGATCAGCAGCTCGGGGTCGCAGACCAGCGCCATGGCGATCATCGCGCGCTGCCGCATGCCGCCGGAGAACTGGTGCGGGTAGTCGTCCACCCGTACGTCCGGCTGCGGGATGCCGACCCGCCGCAGCATCTCGACCGCCCGCGCGCGGGCTTCCTTCTTGGAGGCGCCGGTGTGCTTGCGGTACGTCTCCGAGATCTGCCGGCCGATCGTGTGGTACGGCGACAGGGAGGCCAGGGCGTCCTGGAAGATCATGGACATCTTGTTGCCGCGCAGCCGCTCCAGCTCCCGCTCCGACGCGGTGAGCAGGTCCTTCCCCTCCAGGAGGATCTCGCCCTCCATCGTGGTGTGCCGCCGGTCGTGCAGTCCGAGGATCGACAGGTTGGTGACGGACTTGCCGGAGCCGGACTCGCCGACGATGCCGAGGGTCCTGCCCTTCTCGACCTCGAAGGAGAGGCCGTCGACGGCCTTTACGGTGCCGTCCTCGGTGGAGAAGTGGACGCGCAGGTCCCGTACGGCGAGGAAGGGGCCGGTGCCGGAGAGGGTGGGGCCGGAGAGGGAGGGGGTGGTCATGGGGATCTCTCCTAGGCGAGGCGCACGCGCGGGTCGATGAGGGCGTACACCGCGTCGACGATGATGTTGAAGACGACGATGGCGGTGGCGGCGACCAGGACGACGCCGAGCAGGAGGGGCAGGTCGTTGTCCTGGACCGCCTTGATGGAGAGGGCGCCGATGCCGTGCAGGCTGAAGGTCTGCTCGGTGATGATCGCGCCGCCGAGCAGGTAGCCGAGGTCGAGGCCGAAGATCGTGACGATCGGTCCCATGGCCCCCCGCCAGGCGAACCGGAAGAAGACGGTCCGGCGGGAGAGGCCCTTGGCGCGCGCCGTGCGCACGTAGTCCTCGCTGAGCGATTCGACCAGCTGGGAGCGGGCCATGCGGGTGTAGTTGGCGGTGAAGATCAGCGCCAGCACGAACCAGGGCAGCAGCAGCCCCTGGAACCAGCCCCAGGGGTCCTCGGTGAGGGGGACGTACTGGGGGCGGCTCAGGAGGTGCCACTGGTCGGTCAGGTAGTACACCGCCAGGACGCCGACGATGTAGATCTGGAGCGAGGAGCCGATCAGCGAGGCGGAGGAGGCCACCTTGTCCAGCGCCTTGCCCTGCTTCACCGCGGCGAGCATGCCCGTACCGACCCCGACGATCACGAACACCACGGCGCTGCCGATGGAGAGCGAGAGCGTCGTCGGGAAGCGGTCGAGGATCGTGCCGAGGACCGGCTCCCGGTTGTGGAAGGAGTACCCGAGGCAGGGCGCGGGGCAGTGCCCGAACGACGGGTAGTCGCGCCCGACGAAGACGGCTTGCAGCCAGTGCCAGTACTGCACGGGCAGCGGATCGGCGATCCCCAGGTTGCGGCGCACCAGAGCCAGGGTCTCGGGCGTGCAGACCTTGCCGCAGGCGACGCGTGCGGGGTCGCGCGGTGCGACGTAGAAGAGGACGAAGGTGATCGCGCTGATGATCAGCAGGATCACGAGTGCGCCGAATGTCCGGCGGACGAGGAAGCGGAACATGGCGATGGGTTTCCCTGGCAGGCGCCGATGGCGGTGGGTGGGGCCGGCCGGCGGGGCGCCGCGGGTGCGGCGCCCCACCGGATCGCGTCAGGCCTTCGCGTACAGCTTGTAGAGGACGGACGCGGAGAACAGCGGGTCGAAGAGGGAGCCGCCGACCTTCGAGCCGTACAGGTAGAAGCGGCGCTGGTACGTCTCCGGGATGAGCGGCGCCTGCTCCGTCATGATCTTCTTGTCGAGCGCGGCCCAGGCGGCCCCGGCCTTCACCGGGTCCGGGATCACGACGTCCTTGTCGATCTCCTTGTCGATCGCCGGGACGTTGAGCTGGGAGATGTTGTTCGCGCCGTTGCCGATGGTCCGGCCGTCCAGGAGCGGCTGGATCAGCGTGTAGCCGGTCGGCCAGTCCGGGGCCCAGCCGAACCACATGACGTCGAACTGGTTGTCGATCTGCTGGATCTGGTCGTAGTAGCTCGTCGAGTCCAGCGGCTTGATGACCGGGGTGAAGCCGGCCTTCTTGAGCGCGTTCTCGATGACGACCTTCGTCTTGTCGTACGTGTCGCTCTGCGGGAACGCGTAGACGATCTTCTGGCCGGTCTTGCCGGCCTCCTTGAGGAGCGCCTTGGCCTTCTCCGGGTCGCCCTGCGGCTTGGTGAGCTTGCCGTAGGCGTCGTACTTCACCCGGCCGAGGATGTCGGGGCTCAGGATCGTGGTCGCGTAGTCACCGGCGGAGGGGCCGCCGTAGATCGTGCGGATCTGCTCCAGCGGCCACGCGTGGATCAGCGCCTGGCGGACCTTCAGGTCGGGGATCCGCTTCATGTTGATGGCGTAGTAGTACAGCCCGGTCAGCAGCCCGTCGATGGAGCGCTTCTTGAGCGTCGCGTCGGTGAGGACCTGCTGGATGCGCTCGGCGGGCACATTGCCGTACGCCTGGAGCGCGTACTGGTCGTCGCCGGAGTCGGCGATGAGCCGGTCCGTCTGGGCCAGTCCCTGCGGGCCGAACTCGAAGGCGAAGCTGTCCGGGTAGGCGTTGCGGATCGAGTCCGTCGCCGGGTCCCACTGGGGGTTGCGCACCAGGATCATCGACTTGTCGACGGAGTGCTGCTTGATCTTGTACGGGCCCGCCGACACCGGGTCCTTGTCGTACTTCTCCTTGGTGTCCAGCTTGACCGGCACCGCGCCGTACGAGTGCATCGCCAGCGTGAAGTTGAGGTCCGGGCGGGCCAGCTTCAGGTGGAAGGTGATCGTCTTCTTGGCGGTGTCCGTGACCACGGAGTCCAGGTGCTTGCCGCTGTACGGGCCCTTGTAGACGGACCGGAAGTCGGTGCTGCCGGTCAGCGCGTTCTGGACGTACGTGGCGCCCTCGGTGGTGAAGCTCGCGAAGCCGCGCTCGATGCCGTGGCGCACGTCCTCGACGGTCAGCTCGCTGCCGTCCTCCCACTTGAGCCCGTCCTTCAGCGTGAAGGTCCAGGTCTTGCCGGCGTCGGACATGGTGCCCGCGTCGGTGGCGAGGTCGCCCACCAGCTTCATCGTGCCGTCGGGGGCGATCTTGTAGCCGGTGAGGCACCGGATGTACAAGTTGCCGACCTGGGAGTTCCAGGAGAAGTAGATCCGCTGCGGGTCGAGGTGGGAGAAGTCGTCCATCCCGATCGGCCGCAGGGTGCCGCCCTTGGTGGCGCCGGCTATCTCCGGCGCGGGGCCCGTCGAGTCCGCCGCCGTGCCGACGGTGACCGACTTGCCCGTGTACGTGTTCGCGCCGGCCTTGGCGCCCCCGGTGCCGCCACCTCCGGAGTTTCCGCTGCTGCACGCGGCGAGTGCCATCGAGCCGCCGACGGCGACCGACGTGGCGATCATGAAGTTCCTGCGGGAGAGGGACATTGCTTCCTGCCCTGGTCGAAGAGAGAAACGATGAGTCCGACGGGCGCCGTCGCCCGGACCGGAGGGGAGTCCTTGGTTCAGCGCCTGGTCCTGGGGTCGAGCGCGTCGCGCACCGAGTCGCCGAGAAGGTTGAACGCGATGACGAAGATGACCATCGCCACGCCCGGGAAGAGCATGAAGGTGATGTCGTTCTGGTAGATGTTCGAGCCGCGCTGGATCATCACGCCCCAGTCGGGGGTGGGCGAGGTCAGGCCCACGCCGAGGAAGGCGAGGCCCGCCTCGGTGGTGACGTACAGGGGGAGCGCGAGGGTCGCCTGGATGAGGATCGGCGTCCACAGGTTGGGCAGCAGCTCCTTGAAGATGATCCGCGCGGGTGAGGCGCCGGTCACCTTCGCCGCCTCCACGAACTCCCGCTCCCGCAGGGCCAGCACCTCGCCGCGCAGCAGTCGCGCCATGGGCGCCCAGCCGAACGCGGTCATCACGGCGATGAGGCTGAACACCGTCAGCCAGACCGGGGTGTTCTCCTCGGGCGAGACGAGGATCGAGATCAGCACGGGCCACAGGGCGATGAAGAACAGCGTCGACGGGAAGGCCAGCAGGATGTCGATGATCCGGCCGATGAAGAAGTCCGTCTTCCCGCCGAGGTAGCCGGCGGTGATGCCGACCACCACGCCCAGGCCGGTGACCAGGAGGGTGGTCGCGGTGGCGATGAGCAGCGAGTTGCGGATGCCGTACAGCAGGAACGTGAAGACGTCCCGGCCGAGACCGGGCTCCAGGCCGAACCAGAACTGGCCGCTGATGCCGCCGTTGGGCTTGATCGGGAAGCCGAACTCGTTGAGCAGCCCCGGACGGTCCTGGCCGTAGGTGTCGTACGGGTTCTTCCCGTACACCTTGGCTATCAGCGGCGCGCAGACGGCCACCACGAAGAACAGGACTACGACGACGGCCGAGACGAGACCGGTGCGGTCCCGCTTGAAGCGCCGCCAGGCCAGCTGCCCGGGGGAGCGCCCGGCCCCGCCCTTGGGAGCGGGCGCGCCGGCCGCCGGGGCGCCGCTGCCGGCCACCGTCTCGAAGGGGGCGGCGGCCGGGGGAGTGGAAAACGTCATGATGCTCCAGGCCCGGAGGGGACAGAGGTATCCGCGGTCGACCCACGGGCTATGCGGACCTTTTCAACGCAATTCATGCAGAGTCAATGAAATCCGGACGAGCTTGACGCCCTCTTTTGGGCCATGACCGACGCATGACCTCGACCAGATACGTGCTTGGTACACGCATGGGAGAACCGAAGGGACGTTCGGTGATGTATCGGGACAGTTCGGTCGATGAGTCCGATATGCGGGCACCGAGGCGCCGGAATGCGTACATCCGGATGGAGTCACGCCCATTCGGGTGGGTTAAGTGTGCGTCTTGTTCCTTATGCCCTGATATTTGGGCGTACGCGAGACACGTACTCCGAGGAGGCAGTTCCATGCGTGGAGCCACGCACGCCAAGTGGGCCGCATGCACGGTGGCCGTCGCTCTTGCCGCGACGGCCTGTGGCAGCGGCAGCAGTGGGAGCGGCAGCGGCAGCAGCAGTAGTGGCAGCAGCGGATCCAGCGGGGTCGTGAGCGCTTCCTGGGGCGACCCGCAGAACCCCCTCGAACCCGCCAACACCAACGAGGTGCAGGGCGGCAAGGTCCTCGACCTGATCTTCCGGGGACTCAAGCGCTACAACCCGAAGACCGCCAAGGCGGAGAACGCGCTCGCGCAGTCGATCACCACCAAGGACGCGCAGAACTTCAACGTCACCGTCAAGAACGGCTGGACGTTCAGCAACGGCGAGAAGGTCACCGCGAAGTCCTTCGTGAACGCCTGGAACTACGGCGCGGCCCTGAAGAACAACCAGAAGAACGCCTCGTTCTTCCAGTACATCGACGGGTACGACAAGGTCCACCCGGAGACGGGCAAGGCCACCGCCACCACGATGTCCGGCCTCAAGGTCACCGGAGGCCAGACGTTCACGATCCGCCTCTCGCAGAAGTTCTCCACCTTCCCCGACACCCTCGGGTACGCCGCCTTCTCGCCGCTCCCGCAGACGTTCTTCACGAACCACTCGGCCTGGCTCTCCAAGCCCGTCGGCAACGGCCCGTACAAGGTCCAGAAGTACGACCGGGGCTCCCAGATGTCCCTGCGCACCTGGAAGCAGTACCCCGGCCCGGACAAGGCTCGGAACGGCGGCGTGGACCTCAAGGTCTACACCGACAACAACACCGCCTACACCGACCTCGTCGCGGGCAACCTCGACCTCGTCGACGACGTCCCGGCGAACCAGCTGCGGAACGTGAAGTCCGACCTCGACGGCCGGTACATCAACACCCCGGCCGGCATCATCCAGACCCTCGCCTTCCCGTTCTACGACAAGGCCTGGAGCGGCCCGAACGGTGTCAAGCTCCGCACCGGCATCTCCATGGCGATCAACCGCCCGCAGATCACCGAGACCATCTTCCAGAAGACCCGTACCCCGGCCACCGACTGGACCTCCCCGGTCCTCGGCAAGGCCGGCGGCTACCAGGCCGGGCTCTGCGGCTCGAAGTGCACGTTCAACGCGTCGGCCGCCAAGAAGATGATCTCGGACGCCGGAGGCTTCCCCGGCGGCAAGCTCACCATCACGTACAACGCGGACACCGGCTCCCACAAGGTGTGGGTCGACGCCGTCTGCAACAACATCAACAACGTGGTGGGCAACGACAAGGCCTGCGTCGGCCGGCCCGTCGGCACCTTCGCGGACTTCCGCAACCAGATCGGCCAGCACAAGATGACCGGTCCGTTCCGCGCCGGCTGGCAGATGGACTACCCGCTGATCCAGGACTTCCTCCAGCCGCTGTACTTCACCGGCGCCTCCTCCAACGACGGCCAGTTCAGCAACCCCCAGTTCGACAAGCTGGTCAACCAGGCCAACGCCGAGACCGACGAGGCGAAGGCCGTCAAGACCTTCCAGCAGGCCGAGGGGGTCGTACGGGACCAGATGGCGGCCGTCCCGCTCTGGTACCAGAACGGCAGCGCCGGCTTCTCGGACAAGATCTCGAACGTCGCGCTGAACCCGTTCAGCGTCCCCGTCTACAACGAGATCAAGGTCGGCTGACCCACCGCGGCGTACGGCCCGGCGCGCACCCCGTGCCGGGCCGCACACCGTTCGCCGGGGCCCCCGCCCCGCCCTGAGCGCCCCGCACCCCACGACCCCCGGAGCCGTCCATGGGACGTTATGTGATCCGGCGTCTGTTGCAGATGATCCCCGTCTTCATCGGCACCACGCTGCTGATCTTCCTGATGGTCAATATTCAGGGAGACCCCATCGCGGGCCTGTGCGGTGACAAGCAGTGCGACCCGGCGACCATCACCCAGCTGCGCAAGGACTTCGGCCTCGACAAGCCCCTCTGGCAGCAATACCTCACCTACATGGGCCACGTGTTCTCCGGGAACTTCGGCACCGCCTTCAACGGCGAGAAGGTCATCGACCTGATGGGCTCGGCCTTCCCCGTCACCATCCGCCTCACCCTGGTGGCCATCGTCTTCGAGCTGATCATCGGGATCGTCTTCGGCGTGATCACGGGACTGCGCCGGGGCAGCTTCGTCGACACCGGCGTCCTCCTGCTGACCCTCGTCGTCATCGCCGTCCCGACCTTCGTCACCGGCCTGCTGGCCCAACTGCTGCTCGGCGTGAAGTGGAACATCATCGAGCCGTCCGTCTCCTCCTCGGCGCCGCTCGACGAACTCATCGTCCCCGGACTGGTGCTCGCCTCCGTCTCGCTGGCGTACGTCACCCGCCTCACCCGGACCTCGATCGCCGAGAACGCCCGCTCCGACTACGTCCGTACCGCCACCGCCAAGGGCCTGCCACGCCACCGGGTCGTCATCCGGCACCTGCTGCGCAACTCCCTGATCCCGGTGATCACCTTCATCGGTACGGACATCGGGGCGCTCATGGGCGGCGCGATCGTCACCGAGCGCATCTTCAACATCCACGGCGTCGGGTTCCAGCTCTACCAGGGCATCCTGCGCCAGAACACCCAGACCGTCGTCGGCTTCGTGACCGTCCTGGTCATCGTCTTCCTGGTGGCGAATCTGCTGGTCGACCTCCTCTACGCCGTTCTCGACCCGAGGATCCGGTATGCCTGAGCCGCAGCTTCCCCCCGAGGACGGAGCCCCGGACGACGGTGGTGCCGTCGCGGCGACCGGAGCCGGGGGCGCGATGGACCTCGCCACCAGCGAGGGAGCCACCCTGGAGAAGGAGCCGGAGGGCCCCGAGGGCGGCGGTTCCGACGGGCGGGCGCGCAGCCTGTGGTCCGACGCCTGGCGCGACCTGCGGCGCAACCCCGTCTTCATCATCTCGGGGCTGATCATCCTGTTCCTGGTGGTCATCGCGATCTGGCCGTACTCGATCGCCACCCAGAACCCGCTCACCTGCAATCTCATCGACTCCGAGCAGGGGGCCCGCTCAGGACACCCGTTCGGCTTCGACGCCCAGGGCTGCGACGTCTACACCCGTACCGTGTACGGGGCCAGGGCCTCGGTCACCGTCGGCGTCTGCGCCAGCGCGGGCGTCGCGCTCGTCGGCTCGGTCCTCGGCGGACTCGCCGGGTTCTACGGCGGCGGCTGGGACGCGGTCCTCTCCCGTATCACCGACATCTTCTTCGGCATCCCCGTCGTCCTCGGCGGCCTGGTGCTGCTGTCCGTGGTCTCCAACTCCACGGTCTGGCCCGTGGTCGGCTTCATGATCGTGCTCGGCTGGCCGCAGATCTCCCGCATCGCCCGCGGCTCGGTCATCACCGTCAAACAGCACGACTACGTCCAGGCGGCACGCGCGCTCGGCGCCTCCAACACCCGGATGCTGATCCGGCACATCATGCCCAACGCCATCGCCCCGGTCATCGTCGTCGCGACCATCGCGCTCGGCACGTTCATCTCGCTGGAGGCGACCCTCTCGTACCTCGGTGTCGGCCTCAAACCGCCCACCGTCTCCTGGGGGATCGACATCTCGGACGCCTCGCCCAACGTCCGCAACGCCCCGCACGCGCTGCTCTGGCCGGCCGGGGCGCTGGCGCTCACCGTGCTCGCGTTCATCATGCTCGGCGACGCCGTCCGCGACGCCCTCGATCCCAAGCTGCGCTGAGGAGCCCGGTCCCATGTTGCTCGAAGTGCGCGACCTGCACGTGGAGTTCCACACCCGCGAGGGGGTCGCCAAGGCCGTCAACGGCGTCACGTACTCCGTCGAGGCGGGCGAGACCCTCGCCGTGCTCGGCGAGTCCGGCTCCGGCAAGTCCGTCACCGCCCAGGCGATCATGGGCATCCTCGACATGCCACCGGGGAAGATCACCGGCGGCGAGGTGATCTTCCAGGGCCAGGACATCCTCAAGCTCAAGGAGGACCAGCGGCGGAAGATCCGGGGCGCCAAAATGGCGATGATCTTCCAGGACGCGCTCTCCTCGCTCAACCCGGTGCTCACCGTGGGCGCCCAGCTCGGCGAGATGTTCATCGTGCACCGGGGGACGTCCCGCAAGGAGGCCAAGGCCCGGTCCGTCGAACTGATGGACCGGGTGCGGATCCCCGCCGCGCACGAGCGCGTCAACGACTACCCGCACCAGTTCTCCGGCGGGATGCGCCAGCGCATCATGATCGCGATGGCGCTCGCCCTGGAGCCCGCGCTCATCATCGCGGACGAACCGACCACCGCCCTGGACGTGACCGTCCAGGCCCAGGTCATGGAGTTGCTCGCGGAACTCCAGCGCGAACTGAACATGGGCCTGATCCTGATCACCCACGACCTGGGCGTGGTCGCCGACGTCGCCGACAAGATCGCGGTGATGTACGCGGGCCGGATCGTCGAGTCGGCCCCCGTCTTCGAGATCTACAAGAAGCCGGCCCACCCCTACACCGTCGGCCTGCTGGACTCGATCCCCCGGCTCGACCAGAAGGGCTCCCAGCTGTACGCGATCCAGGGGCTGCCGCCGAACCTGACGAACATCCCGCCGGGCTGCGCCTTCCACCCGCGCTGCCCCCTGGCCCAGGACGTCTGCCGCAAGGACGTGCCACCGCTGTTCGAGGTCGGCGCGGGCCGCGAGAGCGCCTGCTACTTCTGGAGGGAGACGCTCGATGGCCGAGGCCATTCTCGAAGTGCGTGACCTGGTCAAGAACTTCCCGCTGACCCGGGGGATCCTCGTCAGGAAGCAGGTCGGGGCGGTCCAGGCGGTCTCCGGGGTCTCCTTCGACCTGGCGGCCGGCGAGACCCTCGGCATCGTGGGGGAGTCGGGCTGCGGCAAGTCGACCGTGGCCAAGATGCTGGTGAACCTGGAACGCCCGACGTCCGGCGAGATCCGGTACAAGGGCGAGGACATCAGCAAACTGTCCGGGCGGGCGCTGAAGGCGGTGCGGCGGAACATCCAGATGGTGTTCCAGGACCCGTACACCTCGCTCAACCCGCGCATGACGGTCGGCGACATCATCGGGGAGCCCTTCGAGATCCACCCCGAGGTCGCGCCGAAGGGCGACCGGCGGCGCAAGGTCCAGGACCTGCTCGACGTGGTCGGCCTCAACCCCGAGTACATCAACCGCTATCCGCACCAGTTCTCCGGCGGCCAGCGCCAGCGCATCGGCATCGCCCGGGGGCTCGCGCTCCAGCCGGAGATCATCGTCGCCGACGAGCCGGTCTCCGCCCTGGACGTGTCCGTGCAGGCGCAGGTCATCAACCTGATGGAGCGGCTCCAGAACGAGTTCGACCTGTCGTACATCTTCATCGCGCACGACCTGTCGATCGTCCGGCACATCTCCGACCGGGTCGGCGTCATGTACCTGGGGCGGATCGCGGAGATCGGCAGCGACGCCGAGATCTACGACCACCCGACCCACCCGTACACCCAGGCGCTGCTCTCCGCCGTGCCGCTGCCCGACCCGACGGCGCGGGAGCACCGGGAACGGATCATCCTGGTGGGTGACGTGCCGTCACCGGCCAACCCGCCGTCCGGCTGCCGGTTCCGTACGCGCTGCTGGAAGGCCCAGGAGATCTGCGCGCGGGAGCAGCCGGTGCTGGCGGTCCCGGAGGTCTTCGCGACGGCGTCCGGGGCCGCCGCGCATCCCTCCGCCTGCCACTTCGCGGAGGAGCGGCAGATCGTACCGACCGGGCGGGACGAAAACGGTGAGGGTACGGATTCGGGGGACGAAAGCGAATAAAGCACAACAATTTCTTTAACACGCAGGCAACTTGACGGACCCGGCACCGATATACGGACGCGTCAGTCTGAACAGCGTACGGCCGTGCGGGTGCCGTAAACCGGCCGGGACTCCAGGGTCCCGGCCGGTTGCCGTGCGCGTGTTCTCCCCCCGGGTGCCGTGCGCGCCCTAGGGGGTGTCCGTGAAGTGGGGTCGTCCGCCCGGAGGGCGGGGCTCGCGG
>NZ_WWJY01000112.1 GCF_009865405.1 Streptomyces sp. SID3212
GGAGGCCGCTCCGTGCCGGGCCCGGCGGGGGCGGCCCCGTACTGAGCCCGCCGGGGAGCGGCCCCGTACACCGCGCCAGGCACGTGGCCAGGCCCGTACGGCAACCCCGGGCGGCAAGGCCCACCAAGAGATCAGCACCCTCGCGAGGAGATCGGCACCATCATGTCCACCAGCGTCCACCCGTCCCAGAGCCAGCCGCTGCCCGAGCCGCAGGACCACCAGGAGCCCGGGAGCGCCCCGGCGCCGCACCTCCTCGACAACCCCGCCTGGGCCTCGCTCACCGGCCCGCACTCCCACTTCGCCGAGCGGGTGGGCCGCGCCGCCCGCTATCCCACGGACGTCTCCCCGTTCACCGCGCTGTCCGACTCGACCGATCCCCGCGCCTGGGACGACCTCGTCGCGCTGGTCGGTCCTGACACCCTCGCCCCGGTCAGCGGTGCGACGCACCTGCCCGACGGGTGGGAGGCGGTCCGGCGGGGCCAGGGCGTCCAGCTGGTCGACACGTCCCTGCGCGCCGAGCCCGACGCCGAAGCGGTCCGCCTCACCCCGGCCGACGTACCGGAGATGCTCGACCTGATCGCCCGTACCGAACCGGGCCCCTTCCTTCCCCGTACGGTCGAGCTCGGCACCTACCTCGGTATCCGCCGCGAGGGCCGGCTCGTCGCCATGGCCGGCGAGCGGCTCCACCCGCCCGGGTGGCGGGAGATCAGCGCGGTCTGCACCGACCCCGCCCACCGGGGCCGGGGTCTCGCCACCCGGCTGGTCCGCGCGGTCGCGGCGGGCATCCGCGAGCGCGGCGAAACCCCGTTCATGCACGCGTCCGCCGCCAACACCGACGCCATCCGGCTCTACGAGTCCATCGGCTTCACCCTGCGCCGCCGCTCCGCGTTCCTCCTGGTCCGCACCCCGTCAGGGCCGCCCCGTCCCGCCGCCTCGCCACTTGTCCGGCCGGCGGAATGACCCCGGGCCGGACTCCGCCCTTCTCCTGAAGCTGTTACGCGTGGCCGTTGTCCGACGTCCGCTCCACGGAGAGGTCGGGCACGATACGGCTGAGGCGGGCGGGGAGCGCCCAGTTGACGGGGCCGATGAGGTGCATGAGGGCGGGGACGAGCAGGCCTCGGATGATCAGGGCGTCCACGAGGACCGCGAAGCCCAGCCCGAAGCCGAATTCCTTGAGGACGAAGCTGTCGCCGATGAGGAAGGATCCGAAGACCAGGATCATGATGCTGGCGGCCGCCGCGATGATCCGGCCGCTCTTGGCCTGGCCGAGCGTGACCGCCTCGTGGTTGTGGCGTACGGCTCCGGTCCTGAGTTCCGCCGTGTCCCCGTGCGCGGTGCGGCGTTGGTGGTGCCATTCCTCCTGCATCCGGCTCACCAGATACACCTCGTAGTCCATCGAGAGCCCGAACAGCACCGAGAACAGCAGCACGGGGATGAAGGCGTCGATGGGTCCGGTGGTCGGCAGGCCGAAGGCCGAACTACCCCACCCCCACGTGAACACCGCCGTCAGGGCTCCGAGCGCGGCCCCCACCGACAAGAGGTTCATGACGGCCGCGACCAGCGGGATCAGCAGACTGCGGAAGACCATCACCAGAAGCAGGAACGCCAGGATGACGACCACGGCGATGAACAGGGGCAGTTTGTCGCTCAGCACGCGCGAGAAGTCGATGTTGCTGGGGGTGGCGCCGCCGACATGGACAGCGGGGTGCCCCGGGCCTTCGGCCCTGGGCGCCAGGTGACGGATCGTGGACACCAGGGTGACGGTCGCCTTCTCACCCGGAGCGGTTGTCGGATAGAGGATCGCCAGGGCGGCCTCGCCGTTCGGGGAGGTCACCGGAGGTGTCACCCGGGCCACTCCCGGGGTGTGGGCGGCGTCGGACAGGAAGCGCGCGAACGCCTTCTTGTCGTCCGGCGAGGAGACCGCGCTCACCAGTTGGAACGGACCGTTGAACCCGGGCCCGAAGCCCCTCGCGAGAGCGTTGAACGCCTGGTGTGTGGTGGACGACGTCGGATCGGCGGCGGCGCCGGACGATCCGAGGCGGAGGCTGAAGAGGGGCAGGGCGACCACCACCACGACCACCAGGGACGTCACGGCCACGAGCCACCGGCGCACCTCGATGAACCTCCCCCACCGCAGCCAGAAGCCCGAGGCGTCGGTGGAGAGGGGACCTTTCTCCTCAAGAGCGGCACGCTCCCGGCGGGAGAGGACCTTCTCACCGAGGAACCCGAGCATCGCGGGCAGGAACGTCAGTGAGGTCGCCATGGTCAGGGCGACCGTGATCGCCGAGGCGGCGGACAGCCCGTACAGGAAGTCGACCCCCAGGGCGAACTGACCGAGCAGCGCGATGCACACCGTGATGCCCGCGAACAGCACCGTACGGCCGGAGGTGTTCACGGCCTGTTCGGCCGCCTCCTGGTAACCGACTCCCGATCGCACCGCGCTGCGGTGCCGGCTGATGATGAACAGGCCGTAGTCGATGCCCACACCGAGGCCGATGAGGATCGCCAGGTCGCTGGAGACGCTCGGTGTGTCCATCACGTGGGACAGCAGGCTGATGATCGCGTGGCCGATGAACAGGGCGACGATCGCGGTGATCAGCGGCATCAGGGAGGAGAAGAGCGCTCCCCCGAAGACGATCAGCAGGATCACCAGCGCGGCGACCACGCCGACGGCGATGGACAGGCCGGGGCCCGACGCCTCCTCGTTGGAGATGGACTGGCCACCGAGCGAGATGTGGACGTCAGGACCGTCGGCGGTCTTCGCGGCGTCGATCAGATGCCTGGCGTCGGACTTGGTGACGTCCGCGGCCACCTTCGACCAGGTCACCCGGGCGAACGCCACCGTCCCGTCCCGGCTGATCTGCCCCGCGCCCGCCTTGCTGTACGGACTGATGACCGACTCCACGCCGGAGACACCGGCCACTTTGGCGAGCGCGGCGGTCACCGGGTCCTTGACCGAGGAGGAACGCACCGTGGTGCCGTTCCGCGCCTCGATGACCACCTGGTCGTTCTCGCCCGACGCCGACGGGAAGCTCTTCTTCAGCAGCGACACCGCCGCCTGCGAGTCCGTACCCGGCAGGCTGACGCTCTCGTTGTACGAGCTGCCGATCGACTGGCTGATCCCGAGGAGGACCACCAGGGCCAGCAGCCAGCCCCCGACCACTCTGCGGCGGTTCTCGAAGCACCAATTGGCCAATTGATTCACGGGAGCAAGGTCTACTCGTCCGGAGGACCCCGGCTCGGGAGGTCACCCCAACGAGGGCGCGTCGAAGGGCCGAGGTGTGGGGGCCCGTCGTGGGGCCGACGCGCCGTGTCCGCTGCCGCGACGTCGTGGGCCCGCTCGTGGCGTACGAACTCGACAGCGGGCTCTCTCGCGGCCAACGGATAGGTTGGTGCCGCGACTTGGGGACGTGGTGAAGGGGGTGAGAGCGGTGGCGGAGCGCTCGCGGGAGTGGGTACGGGTGCCGGTGGGGGACGAGGCGGGTCGATGGGCCACTCGGGGGCGGTGCCGGCGGGTGCTGCTGGTCGTGCACAACGTCACGGCCGCGACCCGTCTCCTCGATCTTCTCCCCCTCTTCCGCGACGATCTGCGGATTCAGCTGCTCGCGACCTGCACCGGTTCGTCGCCCTTCCAGAGCGGTGTGACGGAACTGCTCGATTCGATCGGTGTGCCGGTGCTGCCCTGGGAGCAAGCCGTGCGTACGCCGGTGGACCTTGCTCTCTCGGCGAGTTTCGGGGGTCAACTCACCGAGATCCGGGGGAAGTTAGTCATTGTTTCGCATGGAATTGGATATAATAAGACGCTCCGACGGGCGGCCGGGGAGCCGAAGACAGCGGGTCCGACGACCGGGAGTCGGGGGCTCGGGAATCCGGGGCCTGGTGATCCGGGGCTCGGTGATCCGCTGTTCGGGCTGGCTCCGGAATGGGTGTTGGCCGACGGCGTACCGATCGCGGACGCGATGGTGTTCTCACATCCCGAGCAGATCGAGCGGTTGGGCGTCGCCTGTCCCGAGGCCGTTCCTGCGGCGGTGCTCGGTGGTGACCCGTGTTTCGACCGGATGCTGGCGGCCCGGCACCATCGGGAGCGGTACCGCAGAGCGCTGGGGGTACGGCCGGGCCAACGGCTGGTGCTGCTGAACTCCACCTGGAATCCCGATTCGCTGTTCGGGGACCGTGGATCCGATGACGTACTGCCCCTGCTGCTGCGGACGTTGGCATCGGATCTGCCCGTGGACGAGTACCGCACCGCGGCCGTCCTCCACCCGAACGTCTGGGCCGCGCACGGTCCCGGGCAGGTGCGGCTGTGGCTGGACCGGGCCGTACGGGCGGGTCTGGCACTCGTGGATCCGCTGGACGGCTGGCGGCAGGCGCTGATCGCCGCGGACCTGGTGATCGGTGACTTCGGCTCGGTCAGTTACTACGCCGCCGCCCTGGGGACGCCCGTCCTGCTCGGGTCGGCGTCCCTGGACGGCCTCGGGCCGACCTCACCCGTCGCCGGGTTCGTCCGTACGGCTCCGCGGCTCGACCCGTACGCGCCGCTGCTTCCGCAGGTGGAGCACCACCTGGCCGTTCACCGGCCGCTCCCCGCCCCGGCGGAGCTGACCACGTCGGCACCGGGCCGGTCGGCGGAGCTGCTGAGGGAGCTGTTCTACGGCCTGATCGGCATCCCGGAACCCGCCGGACCCGCGCTGCTCGACCCGCTGCCCCTGCCTCCGTACCGACCCACCCCGCACACCGCGCCTCTACGCGTCGTCACCCGTGTCCGCGAGGACGGCGTGATCGAGGTCCGCCGCTTCTCCCAGCCTTCGACCGAGCCCGGTGGCCCGGGGGACGGCCATCTGGCCGTGCACGAGGACACCCTCGACCCCGGCATGCTGGACCTCGCCGACCTCATCTGGCGCCACGGCGATCCGTACGATCCCCGCCTCGGCGCACCGCGGCAGTGGGCGGCCGAGATCCTCGACCGTTATCCGGGCTGTTCCCTGGCCGCGTACGTCACCGGTCCGCATGCCTGTACGGTCCGGCACCGCGACGGTCTCGTGAGCGAACTCAGCGCCCTTCCCGGCGCCGACGCCGACCCCGCCCTGTACGCGTCGGCGTTCTTCGCCCACGTGGCCGCCGGCGCGCGGCCCGGTGCGCCCGGCGGGATCGGCGCACCGGGCGGTATCACCGTCCGTACGGGGGCGGGTGAACACCCCATCCGCTCACGCCTGCCCGGCCAGGCACTCCCGG
>NZ_WWJY01001135.1 GCF_009865405.1 Streptomyces sp. SID3212
AGCAGGCGTCGTTGGCCGGGCGCCACCAGCAGGCGCTCGGCCAGCCGCTCCGGGCCGGTCCGCTCCCCCGGTCGCAGACCCCCGGGACCGCGCAGCGCGTCCATGATCTGCTGTCTGGCCAGTCGCTCCACCCGGTCGAAGTAGTCACGGCCGGGAAGCGCCTCAGGCCCGGTGTCGAGGCTGTCGGCCGCGCCTTCGGC
>NZ_WWJY01001136.1 GCF_009865405.1 Streptomyces sp. SID3212
CCCCGGCCCGGTGACGGGCGGCGACCGCCTGGCCGAGGGCGAGGACCACGGCGAACACCACGCACATCGCCGTCGTCGCCATCGCCGCCCAGACCGTCGCGGACCCCCGGTCCCCGCTCATGACGCCACCCCCGCGGCCCCAGGGCCTCCCAGGCCGCCTCCAGCTCCGTCCTGGGCGTCCTCAGCCGGAGCCACCGCCTCCGCACCGAGCGTCAGGGCCAGCGCGCCCGGCCCGGGGGTCGGCACCTCCACCCGGACCCGCCACAGATCGCCGGACCGCGCCATCGTGATCCGCGCGCCGTCCGGAGCCGCCGAGCGG
>NZ_WWJY01001137.1 GCF_009865405.1 Streptomyces sp. SID3212
GCCCGTCGGCCCGCCCGCGTACGGCTACCCCCAGGCCCCCGGCCCGTACGCCCCCGGCCAGCAGCCCGGTCAGCAGCCCGGCCCGTACGCGCAACAGCCCGGTCCCTACGGCCAGCAGCCGGGCCCCTACGGTCAACAGCCCGGTCCCTACGGCCCGTACGCCCAGCAGCCGGGCCCCTACGGTCAGCAGCCCGGTCCCTACGGCCCGTACGCCCAACAGCAGTTCCCCGGCGCCCCCACCCCGCCCCCCGGCGGCGGGCGGAACCCCTTCAAGGGCAAGCCCGGCCTGGTCGTCGCGGCGGCGGCTGCCGCGCTCCTGGTCGTCGGCGGCGGTACGTACGCCCTCCTCAGCGGCGGCGACGACAACGGCAAGAAGCCCGTCGCCGACACGAGCGAGGACCCCAAGCCGACCGGCACGTCGTCGGCCGACGTCGACCAGGGCGACGGCACCGGCGGTGGGCGCGAGAGCGACGACGACCTCAACGCCGGGCGCAAGGACGGCGAGTCCAAGGTGCTCTTCCTCCAGACCAACGACGTGGACCTGCCGCGCGACGGCGCCGACGTCTACGGGCCGTGGTTCGCCGGCGACACCGTCGTCAAGGCCATGTACAAGCAGGTCGTGGGGTATTCGGCCACCGACGGCAAGAAGAAGTGGACGCTCGACCTGCCCGCCGAGCTGTGCGCCGCGCCGACCGCGCCCTCCGCCGACGGCAAGATCGTCATCGGCTACATGAACGGCACGAGCGACAAGGCCGACTGCAACCAGCTCCAGCTCGTCGACCTCGCCACCGGCAAGGGCGGCTGGAAGCAGGAGATCAAGGAGATCGGTCTCTTCGACATCCTGAGCGACGTCAACCTGACGATCAGCGGCGGCACCGTCACCGCCGCCAGGACCGCCGGCGCCCAGGCCTACCGGATGACCGACGGCAAGCAGCTGTTCGAGAAGTCGACCGGCACCTGCAAGCCGTTCGCCTTCGCCGGCGGCCCCAAGCTGATCGCCGCCGAGAGCTGCCCCACCGGCGACTTCGAGACCTCCCACCACCAGCTGGAGGAGCTGGACCCCGTCACCGGCAAGGCGAAGTGGACGTACAAGCTGGCCGAGAACTGGGAGGTCGACAAGGTCTACTCGGTCGACCCGCTGGTGATCTCCACGCGCGAGAAGGACAAGGACTCGTCCTGGAACGTCCTCGCGCTCAACGCCAACGGCACGCTCCGCTCCTCGCTCGCCGGCGGCAAGGACTCGTTCGCGCCCAACTGCGGTGGCGGGTTTGTCATCTTCGGGCGGAACCTGGAGGGCTGCACCGGCCTCGCCGCCGACGCGAAGACCTTCTACATGGCGACGGCGCCCGCGAAGGGCAGCACGTCCCGTACGAACGAGGTCGTCGCCTTCGACCTCAACACCGGTAAGCCCACCTGGCGTTCCAAGGCGCCTGGCGACCGCATGATCACGCCGCTGCGGATGGAGGGCGGCAAGGTGGTGGTGTACGTGGAGCCGACGTACGACAAGGCGGGCGCGGTCGCGACCATCGCCCCGAACGGCGGTGTGCCGACGATCGTCCAGCAACACCCCGCGTCCACGGCCGAGATCGAGGACTCGTTCTACCAGCCGACCCTGGCCTGGTCGGGCGGGCGCTTCTACGTCGTGGGCGGCCGTGTCAGCGCGAGCAACGACGCGGCGGAGCTGAAGGAGAAGACGATGATGGCGTTCGGCAACTGACCGTGGCCGTCACCGTCTTGAGTCCCGCGTCCGCCGCGTCCGCCGCTCTCGCCGCTCCCCGCGCCCCCCTTTCCTCCCCGTCTTCCGAGCCTTCCTCCGAGGTACGTACGCCATGACCCAGCCGCCGCCCCCGCCGCCCAACGAGCCCCCGCAGGGAGGGTTCGGCGCCCCGCAGGACCCGCCGCCCGGCGGCTTCGGCGCCCCGACACCGCCCCCGCAGTACGGCTACCCGCCGCAGAATCCCCAGTACGGCTACCCGCCGCAGGGCCAGCAGCCCGGATACGGCTACCCCGGCCAGCAGCCCCCGTACGGCTACCCGACCCAGCCGCAGTCCCCGTACCCACCGCCCCCGCCGACCAACAACGGCCGCAAGAAGCTGTCCACCCAGGCCCAGATCATCCTCGCCGCGACCGTCGCCGTCGCCCTGATCGTCGTCGGCGGGATCTACGTCGCCAACTCCGGCGGAGACGACACCAAGGACGACGCCAAGAACACCACGTCCGGCGCCGACGGCGGCAAGGACGGCAAGGACGGCAAGGACGGCAAGCAGGACGCCAAGGACAACGGCATCGGAGGCGGCGGCAAGGAGAAGGCCCCCGCCGACGTCAAGTCCACGATGGCCTTCAAGCTGGCGACCCCCAAGGTCACCGACATCACCAACGTCTCCGGCTCCTGGCTCACCGACACCACCTTCGTGAAGACCGGCGTCAACGAGATCGTCGGGTACGACCCCGCCAAGGGCACCCAGCTGTGGAGCATCCCCCTCCCCGGCCAGCTCTGCGCCGCCACGGACCACGTCAAGGACAACCTCACCGCCATCGCCTTCGAGGCCGCCAGGCGCACGGGCAAGACGGACTACCAGCCGTGCACGGAGATCGGCGCGATCGACCTCGCGGCGGGCAAGCTGGTGTGGCGCAAGAGCGTCACAGGCCCCAACACCGGTGACGCCAAGCTCAAGTTCGACGAGATCACCATCGGCGCCGGTACGGTGGCGCTCGGCGGTACGGACGGCGGCGCCGCTCTCGACCTCGCCACCGGCGCCCTCCGCTGGAAGCCCCAGGCGAGCGCCGAGAACTGCACCGACATGGGGTACGGCGGCGGCGCCGGGCTCGTCGTAGCCCGCAAGTGCGGTACGTACGAGGACCCCCAGGTCAGCATCGACAACCTGAACCCGGAGACGGGCGCCCCGCTCTCCTCGTACAAGATGCCGCCCGGGGTCGCGTACGCGAGCATCATCTCCACCAAGCCGCTCGTCGTCGCCGCCGACGTCGGTGACACCGCGGGCGACGGCAGTGGCATCTCGGACTTCTTCTCCATCGACGAGAAGACGGGCGCGCTGCGGGCCAAGATCCCGGCCGACGCCGACACGTACGCGGCGGACTGCGCGACCACCGAGGTCGAGTCCTGCCGGGACGTCGTGGTCGGCAACGACCGCCTGTACCTGCCCACCGAGGAGCACGACGGCTCCGGCGACTACGGGCAGACCAACGAGATCGTCTCCTTCGACCTCGCCACGGGCAGGACGACCAGCGACCGCGCGGACGCGGGAGACCGCTACACGATCACGCCGCTGCGCATGGACGGCGCCAACCTGATCGCGTACAAGTGGCCCCCGTACGACAAGGGCGGCCAGATCGTCTCCATCGACGGGTCCACCTTCAAGCAGACCGTCCTGATGGAGAATCCGTCCGACAAGGCGGTACGGGAGGCCGAGACCAGCTTCACCAAGGGGTACTCGGAGATGCGTTTCGCCGCGGGCCGGCTCTTCATCGCGGACGCGATGCTGAGCAAGCCGTCGACGCTGAATCTGACGTCGTACCTCGCGGTGTCGTTCACGACCGGATAGCAGGACCGGGCAGCACGACCGAGCAGCACGACCGGGTGGCGCCACTTCGCGGACATGACGTGCCCCCACTCGTCCTGAATGGCAGGAAATTCCGCAATCCGGGGGGCTTCTGGCCGGTAGGGGGCGCGCGATCTCGAACAAGCGTGTAGCTTGCCGGGTCAGGAGCCCGGGGGGACCAGGCTCCAGCGCGATGGGGGTTGGCTCGATGGGCGTGCGGCTCATGGTGGTCGATGATCACCGACTGCTCGCCGAGGCGCTCGCCTCGGCCCTGAAACTGCGCGGGCACCGGGTGCTCGCGGCGGCGGCCCCCACCTCGGGGGTCGCCGAGCTGGTGGTGAGCAGGGCGCCGGAAGTGTGCCTGATGGGTACGGCGTCACCGGCGGAGCCCGGGGTCTTCGACCCGATCGTACGGATCAAGCGGGAGCGCCCGCAGGTGGCCGTGGTGGTGCTGGGGCCGGTCCCCAGCCCCCGCGGCATCGCCGCCGCGTTCGCCGCCGGGGCGTCCGGTTACGTGCGCCACGACGAGCGGATCGAAGGCGTCGAGCGCGCCATGGTCAAGGCGCGCGCGGGCGAGGCGGCGGTGGCGCCGATGCTGCTCCAGGGCGCGTTCACGGAGCTGCTGAACCCGGCGGCGCAGCCCGACGACGAGGGTCAGCGGCTGCTGCGGATGCTCACGCCGCGCGAGGTCGAGGTGCTGGTACGGGTCGCCGAGGGCGAGGACACCCGGCTGATCGCGGCGGGCATGAACATCGCGCCCAGCACGGCCAGGACCCATGTGCAGCGGGTGCTGATGAAGCTCGGGGTGGGCTCACGGCTGGAGGCGGCGGCGCTGGCCGCCCGTACGGGACTGCTGGACCGGGCGGTGGTGAACGGGCCCGTCACCGGAGGGCCCGTCACCGGAGGACCCGTGACCGGGCCGGACCCCCACGACGAACGCTTCGGCGACGAACGCTTCGACGCTCGCGAATGAGGCCCGGCCCGGCCAAAAGGGGGCGTGGGGGCTTCACTTCGCCGGCGGCGGCCCAGCCTTCCCTGCCTCCCCCGACTCCTCCGCCGGTGCCGTCGGGCGCAGTTTCAGCCAGATCAGGAAGAAGAGTCCGAGGGCGAGCATGCCGATGCCCGTCCACAGGTTGATGTTGATGTCCTGTGCCTTCTTGAGGTCGGCGTCGGACGCGGTGATCCCGGCGATCGTCACGATGATCCCGTAGACCACGAAGAGTCCGCCGATGATGCGTCGTACGTCGAAGAGCCGTGCCGCGGTGGCGGACTTGGTCTCCAGTTCCTCGACATCGTTCCGGTAGTCGCTCATGTCGTTGTGTTCCTTGTCGACCGGTCGGGATCAGAGAGAGAACGGGACGTAGCAGACGGCGGCGAGAATGAGCGCGCCCCAGCCCAGCAGGGCCGGCCTGCGGTACCACGCGTCGTCGCCCTCGGCGGCGACCTCGTCCATGCCGGGCGAGCGGGTCCCGTACACCAGGCCGTCGAGCTTCTCCGCGGGCTTGGGCTTGGTGACGTACGAGACGACGACCATCACCACGGCGCCGACGACAAACGCCACGATGGACGACACGAAGTTCGCGCCCTGGTCGCTGGGGATGGAGATGACCCCGCCCTTGTACAGCCAGAAGTAGTTGACCATCGCGGCGACCGTGCCGGAGAGCAGGCCCCAGAAACCGGCGGCCGGGGTGGTCCGCTTCCAGAACATCCCGATGATGAAGACCACGAACAGCGGGACGTTGAAGAAGGAGAACAGCGTCTGGAGGTAGTTCATGATGTTGCTGAAGCTGGAGGCGATGAACGCCGTACCCATGCCGATCAGCACACCGACCGCCGTGACGATCCGACCGGTCTTCAAGTAGTAGGCGTCCTCACGGTCCTTCTTGAGGTACGCGCCCCAGATGTCGTTCGTGAACACGGTGTTGAACGAGGAGACGTTGGCCGCCATGCCCGCCATGAAGGCGGCCAGCAGGCCGGTCACGGCGATGCCCAGCACGCCGTTGGGGAGCAGGTCGCGCATGAGGACGGGGATCGCGTCGTTGTACTGGAGGCCGCTGCCCGCCTTGCCGAGCGTCGGCTCCATCACCAGGGCGATCAGACCGGGCACGATCACGACCAGCGGGATGAAGATCTTCGGGAACGCGGCGATGAGCGGGGTGCGCTTGGCGGCGGAGAGGTTCTTCGCGGACAGGGCGCGCTGCACCTCGGCGAAGTTGGTGGTCCAGTAGCCGAAGCTCATGACGAAGCCGAGGCCGAGGACGATGGTGAGCCAGTTCGCGCCGAGCGGGTTGGGCGAGCCGACGCCCGTGCCCTGCCAGGCGGTGAGGAACGCGCCGCCCTTCGAGTCCGTCAGCGAGTCGGTGAGGCCGTCCCAGCCGCCGACGCGCTTGAGACCGACGACGGTCAGCGGGATCAGCGCGGCGAGGATGACGAAGAACTGGAGCACCTCGTTGTAGATCGCCGAGGAGAGGCCGCCGATGGTGATGTACGCGAGGACGAAGAGGCCCGCGACGACGATCGCGACCCACTGCGGCCAGCCCAGCAGCGCCTCCAGCACGATCGCCATCGCGTAGAGGTTGACGCCGGCGATCAGGACGGCGGACACCGCGAAGATGATCGAGGAGAGGAGGTGGGAGGAGGGTCCGAAGCGGTGGAGCAGGAACTCCGGTACGGAGCGGACCTTCGAGCCGTAGTAGAAGGGCATCATCACCAGGCCGAGGAAGACCATGGCGGGGATGGCACCGATCCAGTACCAGTGCACGGTGTAGACGCCGTACTGCGCGCCGTTGGCCGCCATCCCGAGGATCTCGGTGGCGCCGAGGTTGGCGGAGACGAAGGCGAGTCCCGTCACCCAGGCCGGCAGCGAACGGCCGGAGAGGAAGAAGTCGAGGCTGGTCTTCACGCTGGCCCGGGCGGCGAACCCGATGCCGAGGACCACTATGAAGTAGATCGCCAGGATGGTGTAGTCGAGCCCGTTCGTCGGGAGACGGAGCCCTTCGGCCAGATAAGGCATGGGTACTCGCTTCGTCGCAAGTTCGATCGTGATCGATCTTGGTTGATATGTACGGCTTTGGTGATACGTAGTTGTCGGTGGGGAATCGGAAACTGATCGGTGCCGACGTTGCGTGTGCCCCGCACGTAAGCGTTGACGCATCTGTTTGCTTGTGGTTTCTTGTGTGCGATTCTGTTTGAGTAGCGACGCTCCCCACGTGTGGGCCGCCGGGCCTGGAGGCAACGGAATGAAGAAGACGGTGACGCGGCTCGCCGACGGCCGGGAGCTGATCTATTACGACTCCGGCGACGGCGCGGACTCCGGCGACGGCGCGGACTCCGGGGACGGCGCGGACTCCGGCGACTCCACGGGCGGCGTCGTCCGCGACGCCGTCGACCGCCGCCCCCTCGGCCCGGTCGCGACCTCCTCCGAGATCCGCCACGACCCCCTGCTCGGCGACTCCGTCGCCATCGCCTCGCACCGCCAGAGCCGTACATACCACCCGCCCGCCGACGAGTGCCCGCTCTGCCCCTCCAGGGACGGCAGGCTCAGCGAGATCCCCGACTCGTCGTACGAAGTCGTCGTCTTCGAGAACCGCTTCCCCTCCCTCGCCGGGGACTCGGGCCGCTGCGAAGTGGTCTGCTTCACCTCCGACCACGACGCGTCGTTCGCCGACATCGGCGAGGAGCAGGCCGCGCTGGTCCTGGCGGCCTGGACCGACCGCACCGCCGACCTGGCCCGGCTGCCCCAGGTGGAACAGGTCTTCGCGTTCGAGAACCGCGGCGAGGAGATCGGGGTGACCCTCGGCCACCCGCACGGGCAGATCTACGCATACCCCTTCGTCACCCCGCGCACCGAGCTGATGCTGCGCTCGGCCCGTACGCACCGGGCGGAGACCGGCCGCAACCTCTTCGACGACGTCGTCGCGCGCGAACGCGCCGAGGGCACGCGGGTGGTGCTGGAGGGCGAGCACTGGGTGGCGTTCGTGCCGTACGCCGCGCACTGGCCGTACGAAGTCCACCTCTACCCGAAACGCCGCGTCCCGGACCTGCGGTCCCTGGACGACGCGGCCCGCGCGGAGTTCCCCCGGGTCTATCTGGAACTCTTGAAGCGCTTCGACCGGATCTTCGGGGAGGCCGAACCGCCGACCCCGTACATCGCGGCCTGGCACCAGGCGCCCTTCCGGGCCGAGGGGCGGGACGACTTCGCCCTGCACCTGGAGCTTTTCACCGTACGGCGTACGTCCGGCAAGCTGAAGTTCCTCGCGGGCTCCGAGTCCGGCATGAGCGTGTTCATCAACGACGTGCCGCCGGAGAACGCGGCCGGGCGATTGCGAGAGGTAGCGAGCAAGTGAGCAAGAAGTACCTGGTCACAGGTGGCGCGGGATATGTCGGCGCGGTGGTGGCGACCCACCTGCTGGAGGCCGGCCACGAGGTGACCGTCCTCGACGACCTCTCCACCGGATTCCGTGAAGCGGTCCCGGCGGGCGCGGAGTTCATTGAGGGCCGCGTCCAGGACGCCTCCGAATGGCTGGACTCCTCGTACGACGGCGTCCTGCACTTCGCGGCGTCCTCGCAGGTCGCCGAGTCGGTGGCGAAGCCCGAGAAGTACTGGGAGAACAACGTCGGCGGCTCCCTGGCCCTGCTCGGGGCGATGCGCGCCGCCGGGGTGCGCACGCTCGTGTTCTCGTCCACGGCGGCGACGTACGGCGAACCGGTCTCGACGCCCATCACGGAGACCGACCCGACCGCGCCGACGAATCCGTACGGCGCGTCGAAGCTCGCCGTCGACCACATGATCGCCGGGGAGTGCGCGGCGCACGGCCTGGCGGCGGTGTCGCTGCGGTACTTCAATGTGGCGGGGGCGTACGGGAGCGCGGGGGAGCGTCACGACCCCGAGTCGCACCTCATCCCGCTGGTGCTCCAAGTGGCCGCGGGGAAGCGGGAGTTCATTTCCGTGTACGGCGAGGACTACCCGACGCCGGACGGCACGTGCGTGCGCGACTACATCCATGTCGCGGACCTCGCCGACGCGCACCTGGGCGCGCTGGACGCGGCGGTGAAGGGTGAGCACCTGGTGTGCAACCTCGGCAACGGCAGCGGGTTCTCCGTGCGTGAGGTCATCGAGACGGTACGGAAGGTCACGGGCCACCCGGTCCCGGAGGTCCTGGCGGGGCGCCGCGACGGGGACCCGGCGGTGCTCGTCGCGTCCGCCGAGGCGGCGCGCACCCGGCTCGGCTGGACCCCGAGCCGCTCGGACCTGGGCGGCATCGTGGCGGACGCGTGGGCGTTCGCACGGCGTGAGGAGACGCGGGAGTGAGCGTGACGGAGAGCGGTGCGGGCGGTGCGGGCGGCGGGAGCACGAGCCGAGGCGGTGGCGGTGGCGGTACGGGTGACCGGGGCGTGGCCGGGCAGTTCCTCGCCCTGTACGGGGCCCGGCCCGACGGGGTCTGGGCGGCGCCCGGGCGCGTCAACCTGATCGGCGAGTACACCGACTTCAACGGCGGCTTCGTCATGCCGCTCGCCCTGCCGCACACCACGGTCGCCGCCGTCTCCCGCCGTACGGACGGCGTGCTGCGGCTCCACTCCGCCGACGTCTCCCAGGGCGTCGTGCAACTCGCCGTCGACGCCCTCGAACCGCGCGCGGACACCGGCTGGGCCGCGTACCCGGCCGGGGTGGTCTGGGCGCTGCGCGCCGCCGGGCACCCCGTCACCGGCGCCGACATCCATCTCACGTCGACCGTGCCGACGGGCGCGGGGCTCTCCTCCTCGGCGGCCCTGGAGGTCGTCACCGCGCTCGCCCTCAACGACCTGTTCGAACTGGGCCTGAGCGGCGGCGAGTTGGCGGTTCTCGCGCAGCGCGCCGAGAACGACTTCGTCGGCGTCCCGTGCGGGATCATGGACCAGACGGCGTCGGCGTGCTGCACCGAGGGCCACGCCCTCTACCTGGACACCCGCGACCTGACGCAGCGTCAAGTGCCGTTCGACCTCGCGGCGCAGGGGCTGCGGCTGCTGGTCGTCGACACGCGCGTGAAGCACGCGCTGGGCGACGGCGCGTACGCGGAACGGCGCGCGGGCTGCGAGGCGGGCGCGCGGGCCCTGGGCGTACCGGCCCTGCGGGACGTCCCGTACGGCGAACTCCCCTCCGCCCTGGACCGGTTGGCGGACGAGGGCGAGAACGTCCGCCGCTACGTGCGCCATGTCGTGAGCGAGGACCACCGCGTCGAGCGGGCCATCGCGCTCCTGGACGCGGGGGACGTGCGCGCGGTCGGCCCGGTCCTGGTGGAGGGCCACGACTCCCTCCGCGACGACCTGCGGGTCTCCTGCCCGGAGCTGGACCTGGTCGTGAGCAGCGCGGTGGGAGCGGGGGCGCTGGGGGCCCGGATGACCGGCGGGGGCTTCGGCGGCTCGGCGATCGTGCTGGTGGAGGAGGCGGACGCGGACGGGGTCACGGCGGCGGTGGAGAAGGCGTTCGCGGCGGCGGGCTTCACCGCGCCGCGTGTCTTCACGGCGGTCCCGTCGGAGGGCGCGCGACGGCTGAGCTGACCGGGCGGGGCCGGGGCGTCACCGCCCGAAGCGGCGCAGAAGGCGCCCCCGGCCTCCCCGGCCGTCCTGACTTCCGCGGCCTCCCCGGCCGTCCTGACCTCTGCGGCCTTCCCGGCCTCCCTGACCTTCCCGGTCCTCCTGACCGTCCTCCGAAGTCCCGCTCCCGCTCAGCGACTTGACGAGGATGTACTCCGTGACCCCCGGCGGATAGTCGGTCACCTCGCCCGCCACCTCGTACCCCTGTTTCCGGTAGAAGCCGGGCGCCTGGAAGTCCCACGTCTCCAACCGCGCCCGCGCGCAGTCGCGTTCGTCCCTCGCCACCCGTTCCGCCTCCCCCAGGAGGCGGGTGCCGAGGGCGGCGCCCCGGTGGGCCGGGTCCACCCAGAGGAGGTCCACGTGGAGCCAGCGGGCCCAGGTGCGGCCGACCAGCCCGCCGGCGAGCGCGCCCGTCGCCTCCTCCAGCAGCCACACCTGGAGCGGTTCCTCCCGGCCCAGCGGACTGTCCCGCAGCGTGCGCATCACGGGGGAGCGCTCCGCGTTGGTCTCCCGGAGTCGTTCGCCGAGCTCAGTACGTCGTTCTTTGTCGACTTCTGTCTCAATACGAAACATGAAGCCCACCTTAAACAACCCGGTCAACCAGTTCTGCGAATTTCCTTCCGCTCACGGCCCACAGCCGTACGCTGATGCACAGCACCGGTGGGGGCCGGTGCTGATGCAGGGGTGGAGCAAGTCGGGTACGACGCCCGGGGTGGGGTGCACAGTCAGCAGCACGGCGGCGGCCGTGCCGTCGACGCGACCCCGTTCGCCGGGCGCCGTACCCGCGACGTCCGCTCCCCGCCTTCTGGGGGTGTCCATTGGTACGTATCAGGGTTCTGGTGGTGGACGATCACCGCATCTTCGCCGAGTCACTCGCCGCCGCGCTCGCGGCCGAGCCGGACGTGGACGTCGCGGCGGCCGGTAGCGCCCCCGCGGCGCTGCGCTGTCTCGACCGTGCGGCGGCCGAGGGACGCCGGTTCGATGTGATGCTCGTCGATGCCGACCTGGGCACGATCGCGGGACCGGTTCAGGTGCCGGTCGCGCGGGCCGTGCCCGACAACGGCGGGGCGGTACTGGTCGACGGGCTCTCGCTCGTCGCCGGTGTCCGTTCCGCCCAGCCGTCCGTCCGGGCGGTCGTGCTCGCCGAGAAGGACGACCAGCGCCGCGCGGCGCTGGCGCTCCAGGCGGGCGCGTCCGGCTGGGTCGCGAAGGACTGTTCACTGCAACGGCTGCTGGCGGTGATACGCGGCGTCCTGCGGGACGAGACGCATTTGCCGCCGGCGCTGCTCACCGGCGTTCTGCGGGAGTTGACGGCCGCGCGCAAACACCGCACGGAGAGCGAACGGCTCGTCGAGTCGCTCACTCCGCGCGAGCGCGAGGTGCTGCGGTGCATGGTCGCGGGGCTGGGACGCAAGGCTGTCGCCGAGCGTCTCTTCCTTTCCCCGCACACCGTGCGCACGCACATGCAGAACGTGCTGGGCAAGCTGGGTGTGCACTCCACGCTGGCCGCCGTCGCCCTGGCCCGCCGGGCCGGGGTCGGTCCGGCGGATCTAGCCGGGGATGTTGTCGAAAGGGGCGGTCAGCTGGCGTAGCAGCCCGGCCAGCTCCCCGCGTTGCGTGCGGGAGAGCTCCGCGAGGATCGCGCGCTCCTGGGCCAGCAGCCCGGCGAGCGCCTGGTCCGCGCGGTCCTGGCCCTCGACGGTGAGCCGGACCAGGACGCCCCGCCGGTCGGTCGGGTCCGGCAGCCGCTCGACCAGGCCTTTCTTGGCCAGCCTGTCGATACGGTTGGTCATCGTGCCCGACGTGACGAGCGTCTGGGTCAGCAGCTGCCCCGGTGAGAGCTGGTACGGGTCTCCCGCGCGCCGCAGCGACGTCAGTACGTCGAACTCCCACGGCTCCAGCTGGTGCTCGGCGAAGGCGAGCCGGCGCGCGCGGTCGAGGTGACGGGCCAGCCGGGAGACGCGGCTGAGCACCTCCAGCGGTTCCACGTCCAGGTCAGGACGCTCCCGCCGCCATGCCGCCACCAGTCGGTCGACCTCATCCTCCATGGCGATCAGTGTAGAGGGTCCCTCGACATGAAGTCTCTTGACGTCAAGATACATTCGGTGCAGGCTGGGTGCCGTAGGCGGTCGCGGATGCCTGGCGCCGGGCCCCGCCCTGCCCGGACCCGTTCCCCGACCCCCAAGGGACCCGACGATGCACCCCGACGCGCACCCCGCCTCCGCCCCACCCCCCGCCGCGACCTGGGACCCCCGCCAGTACCTGCGCCACGCGGGCCACCGCACCCGCCCCTTCCTGGACCTGCTGGCCCGGATCCCCGACCCGCCGGCCGGCGCCGCCCCCCTCACCGTCGCGGACATCGGCTGCGGCCCCGGAAACGTCACGGCCCTGCTCGCCGACCGCTGGCCGAACGCGCTGATCACCGGTTTCGACAACTCCGCCGAGATGCTGGACCTGGCCACGGAGCGATACGCGGGCCCCACCCCGGGCGGCGGCCGGATGGACTTCGTCGCCGGGGACGCCACCACGTGGACACCGGACCCGGCCCGCCCGTACGACCTGATCGTCTCGAACGCGGCGCTCCAGTGGGTCCCGGGCCATCCCGGCTTCTTCCCCGCCTGGCTCGACGGCCTCGCCCCCGGCGGCACCTTCGCCTTCCAGGTCCCGAAGAACTTCGACGCCCCCAGTCACGTCCTGCTCGCGGCCCTGTGCGACAGCCCCGCCTGGCGCGACCGCCTGGCAGGCCGCGCCCGCCGCGACGCCCGCGTCCTGGAGCCCGCCGACTACCTGACCCTCCTGGAGAACCTGGGCTGCGAGGCGGACGTCTGGGACACCACGTACCTGCAACTCCTCCCCGGCGAGGACCCGGTCCTGGACTGGGTGAAGGGCACGGCCCTGCGCCCGGTCCTCACGGCACTGGGGGACGACCACCAGGCGATCGACCGGTTCACCACCCAATACCGAGACGCCCTGCGCGAGGCCTACCCCCCGGGCCCCCACGGCACGGTCTTCCCGTTCCGCCGCATTTTCGCGGTGGCCCGCAAGCCGCTCAGCGACCCAGCGCACCACGACTGATGTCGATGTCGATGGTGAACGGGACACCGGTCTTGAGGCGGTCGTGGTGAATCCCTGTCAGGGCATAAGCCTTGGTCAGACGGTCCAGTTCGTAGACATGGACGACGGGGTGCTTGTCGGCCCCGGCCCTCTCGACCAACCAGAAGTTCGGAATGCCCGCGGCGGCGTACTTCGCGGGCTTGGCGCTGCGGTCACGTGCCTCGGACTCCGGTGAGATGACCTCGATGGCCAGGAGGATGTCCGCCGCCAGGAAATGCGTTTGGTCCATGTCGACGATGCCACTGCTACGGGCCACGGAAATGTCCGGCTCGGGTCCGTTGCGGCGATCAAGCACCACGGTGATCTCCCGCTCGATCGTCATCTCCGCGGGTACGGTGCGCTCCAGCCCGTTCAGCAGCAGATTGATCATCTTGGCGTGGAAGCGGCGTTGCGGACTCACGAAAACAAGACTCCCGTCGATCAACTCTGTGTGAGGCGGGAGTTCCGGCAGCGTGAACAGATCGTCCACGGTGTATCCGTCCTGCGGGGGCAAAGGCCACTGGTGCGCGACCTTGACTGGCTCGGCGGTCATGATTCCTCCCATGAACGGGATACTGGCGCTACAGCTTCACGGTAGCGGCTGGAATCGGATCTCGTCATCACAACGAGTGACCGCGCGCCCTCCGGGCTGACCGCCCGGAGGACATCGGCACGGATCACGACCTCCGGTGCCCGATCAGCCGTGGCTTCGGCTCCAGGCCCTCCAGGCCGTGCCACGCCAGGTTGACCAGGTGCGCCGCCACCTCGGACTTCTTCGGGCGGCGGGCGTCCACCCACCACTGGCCCGTCAGCGCCACCATGCCCACCAGGGCCTGCGCGTACAGCGGCGCCAGCTTGGGGTCGAAGCCGCGGTTCTTGAACTCCGTGCCGAGGATGTCCTCGACCTGGACCGCGATGTCGCTGATCAGGGACGCGAACGTCCCCGTGGACTGGGCCACCGGCGAGTCGCGGACCAGGATCCGGAAGCCGTCCGTGTACCGCTCGATGTAGTCGAGCAGCGCGAACGCGGCCTGTTCGAGCAGCTCACGCGGGTGACCAGCGGTCAGTGCGCTGGTCACCATGTCCATCAGCTGGCGCATCTCACGGTCCACGACCACCGCGTACAGCCCTTCCTTGCCGCCGAAGTGTTCGTACACGACGGGCTTGGAGACCCCGGCCTTCGCCGCGATCTCCTCCACCGACGTCGCTTCGAAACCCTTTTCGGCGAACACCGTCCTGCCGATGTCGAGCAGTTGTTCGCGGCGCTCCGCACCGGTCATACGGACTCGGCGTGCACGCCGGCCTCCCGCGGGGGGCCGGCTCTTCTCCGTGCTGCCCGTGCTGTCCGTACCGCCGTCGATCGCCACGTTGCCCATCATGCCGCGTCGGAGGATGCGCCCTGGCGCCGGGAGTCCACGCGGTCCGCGCTCGGCCAGCGGACGTCCGACGCCCAGCCGAGCTGCTCGAACCAGCGGATGATGCGGGCGCTGGAATCGACCTGGCCCCGCAGCACGCCGTGCCGCGCGCTGGTCGGGTCCGCGTGGTGCAGGTTGTGCCACGACTCGCCGCACGAGAGCACGGCCAGCCACCACACGTTGCCCGAGCGGTCACGGGACTTGAACGGACGCTTGCCGACCGCGTGGCAGATCGAGTTGATCGACCAGGTGACGTGGTGCAGGAGAGCCACCCGGACCAGTGAACCCCAGAAGAACGCCGTGAAGGCACCCCACCAGGACATCGTTACCAGACCGCCGACCAACGGGGGGATCGCCAGCGAGACGACCGTCCACAGGGCGAACTGCCGGGACACCGCGCGCAGGGCCGGGTCCTTGATCAGGTCGGGCGCGTACTTCTGCTGCGGTGTCTGCTCCTCGTCGAAGAGCCAGCCGATGTGCGCCCACCACAGGCCCTTCATCAGGGCCGGCAGCGTCTCGCCGAAGCGCCACGGCGAGTGCGGGTCACCCTCCGCGTCGGAGAACTTGTGGTGCTTGCGGTGGTCGGCCACCCAGCGGACCAGCGGGCCCTCCACGGCCATCGACCCGGCCACCGCGAGAGCGATCCGCAGCGGCCGCTTGGCCTTGAACGAGCCGTGCGTGAAGTAGCGGTGGAAGCCGATCGTGATGCCGTGGCACCCGAGGTAGTACATGAACACCATCAGGCCCAGGTCGAGCCAGCTGACGCCGCCCCACGCGAAGGCGAGCGGCACGGCCGCGACGAGGGCGACGAACGGGACGGCGATGAAGAGCAGGAGAGCGACCTGCTCGATCGTCCCCTTGCTGTCCGCGCCGAGGGTGGCGGAGGGGAGTGGCGCGCCGCCGTCGGACGGCGCGGGGACGGACGGAGGGGGAGTGGATTCTTCGATCACATCGGGGGTTGTGGTCATTGGGGAGCCCCTGTGGTGAGGAATGCGGCAGATGCCCGGATACGGGTGCGTAACCTACGGCATCGTAAGTATGGCAGCGCCCAACGCCGCGACAAGAGGCCTGTGGATAACGTCGAACGAACGACACCTATCCTTGGTGTGGTCGGACAGCGCGGTCCGCCGGACCCGCCGCTCGCACCACCAGGCCGGTCCGAATGCCCCCAGACCCTCCAGACGTGCTTGAACACTGCAAGGAGCCGCACCTGTGAGCAGTGCCGACCAGACCCCATCCGCCAGCGCGGAGCTGCGCTCCGACATCCGCCGTCTCGGTGACCTCCTGGGCGAGACCCTCGTCCGCCAGGAAGGCCCCGAACTCCTCGAACTCGTCGAGCGTGTCCGCGCGCTGACCCGCGAGGACGGCGAGGCCGCCGCCGAGCTGCTCGGCGACACCGACCTGGAGACCGCCGCCAAGCTCGTACGCGCGTTCTCCACCTACTTCCATCTGGCGAACGTCACCGAACAGGTCCACCGAGGCCGGGAGATGCGCGAACGGCGCGCCGCCGAGGGAGGGCTCCTCGCCCGCACCGCCGACCGGCTCAAGGACGCCGACCCCGAGCACCTGCGCGAGACCGTCAAGAACCTCAACGTCCGCCCGGTGTTCACCGCGCACCCCACCGAGGCCGCCCGCCGCTCCGTGCTGAACAAGCTGCGCCGGATCGCCGAACTGCTCGAAGTGCCCGTCATCGCCTCCGACCGGCGCCGCCACGACCTCCGGCTCGCCGAGTCGATCGACCTGATCTGGCAGACCGACGAACTGCGCGTGGTCCGGCCCGAGCCGGCCGACGAGGCCCGCAACGCCATCTACTACCTGGACGAACTGCACGTCGGAGCCGTCGGCGACGTCCTTGAGGACCTCGTCGCCGAGCTGGAGCGCGTCGGCGTCGAGCTGCCCGCCGGCACCCGCCCGCTCACCTTCGGCACCTGGATCGGCGGCGACCGCGACGGCAACCCGAACGTGACCCCCGAGGTCACCCGCGAGGTGCTGATCCTCCAGCACGAACACGGCATCACCGACGCCCTCCAGCTCATCGACTACCTCCGCGGCCTGCTCTCCAACTCCATCCGCTACACCGGCGCCACGGACGAACTGCTCGACTCGCTCCAGAACGACCTCGCCCGGCTCCCCGAGATCAGCCCCCGCTACAAGCGCCTCAACGCCGAGGAGCCGTACCGCCTCAAGGCCACCTGCATCCGCCAGAAGCTCGTCAACACCCGCGAGCGCCTGGCCAGGAACACCCCGCACGAAGAAGGCCGCGACTACCTCGGCACCTCCGAGCTGCTCGCCGACCTCACACTCATCCAGACCTCCCTGCGCGAACACCGCGGCGGCCTCTTCGCCGACGGCCGCATGGACCGCACCATCCGTACGCTCGCCGCCTTCGGCCTCCAGCTCGCCACCATGGACGTACGGGAACACGCCGACGCCCACCACCACGCCCTCGGACAGCTCTTCGACCGGCTCGGCGAGGAGTCCTGGCGCTACAGCGACATGCCGCGCGACTACCGGCAGAAGCTCCTCGCCAAGGAACTGCGCTCCCGCCGCCCCCTCGCGCCCACCCCGGCCCCGCTCGACGCGGCCGGCGAGAAGACCCTCGGCGTGTTTCACACCGTCCGCCAGGCCTTCGAGCGCTTCGGCCCCGAGGTCATCGAGTCGTACATCATCTCGATGTGCCAGGGCGCCGACGACGTCTTCGCGGCGGCCGTCCTCGCCCGTGAGGCGGGCCTCCTCGACCTGCACGGCGGCTGGGCGAAGATCGGCATCGTGCCGCTCCTGGAGACCACCGACGAGCTGCGCGCGGCCGACGTCATCCTCGACGAGATGCTCGCCGACCCCTCGTACCGCCGGCTCGTCTCGCTCCGCGGCGACGTGCAGGAAGTCATGCTCGGCTACTCGGACTCGTCCAAGTTCGGCGGCATCACCACCTCCCAGTGGGAGATCCACCGCGCCCAGCGGCGGCTGCGTGACGTCGCGCACCGGTACGGCGTACGGCTCCGGCTCTTCCACGGCCGCGGCGGCACCGTCGGCCGCGGCGGCGGCCCCTCGCACACCGCGATCCTCGCCCAGCCCTGGGGCACGCTGGAGGGCGAGATCAAGGTGACCGAGCAGGGCGAGGTCATCTCCGACAAGTACCTCATCCCGTCCCTGGCCAGGGAGAACCTGGAACTGACCGTCGCCGCCACCCTCCAGGCCTCCGCGCTGCACACCGCGCCGCGCCAGTCCGACGAGGCGCTGGCCCGCTGGGACGCCGCCATGGACACCGTCTCGGACGCCGCGCACGCCGCGTACCGCGGCCTGGTCGAGGACCCGGACCTGCCCGCGTACTTCTTCGCCTCCACCCCCGTCGACCAGCTCGCCGACCTGCACCTGGGCTCCCGGCCCTCCCGCCGCCCCGACTCGGGCGCGGGCCTCGACGGCCTGCGGGCCATCCCGTGGGTCTTCGGCTGGACCCAGTCCCGGCAGATCGTGCCCGGCTGGTACGGCGTCGGATCGGGTCTCAAGGCCCTGCGCGAGGCCGGTCTCGACACGGTCCTCGACGAGATGTACGGCCAGTGGCACTTCTTCCAGAACTTCCTCTCGAACGTCGAGATGACCCTGGCCAAGACCGATCTGCGGATCGCCCGCCACTACGTCGACACCCTCGTCCCCGAGAACCTCAAGCACGTCTTCGCGGACATCGAGGCCGAGCACGCGCTCACCGTGCGCGAGGTCCTGCGCATCACCGGCGGTGAGAAGCTCCTCGACTCGGACCCGGTGCTCCAGCAGACGTTCGCGATCCGGGACGCCTACCTCGACCCGATCTCGTACCTCCAGGTCTCGCTGCTGGCCCGCCAGCGCGCGGCGGCGGAGCGCCACGAGGCACCGGACCCGCTGCTCTCGCGGGCCCTGCTGCTGACGGTGAACGGAGTCGCGGCCGGGCTGCGCAACACCGGCTGACGGCTGGCGTGCGACGCGTGTTCGAAGGGGTACGTCCGTGTCCAGGCGACGCGGAGGTACCCCTTTCGGGTGACGTACGAGTTTTACGTCCTCACAGCGCCAGGAACGTCGCCAGGAGCAGCGCCAGCCCCGCCAGACCCGTAACCCAGGCCGTCCGGGTCATCCGCAGCCCCGCCCCGATCAGCGGAGAAGCCAGCAGCAGCGCGCCGCCGAAGGGCAGCCAGGCGTGCAACTGACCGCCCAGCCCCGTCCGTACGACCTCGTCCGTGTCGGGCTTCACCACCACGGGGACACGCTCCCCCTCCTTCACGGCGACCGACCGCTCGGCACTCATCCCCGTCCGGGGCCCGGCCGGACCGTCCGGGTCGTACGAGCCCGTGCAGGACGACGCGGAGCAGCTGGTGACCGTGAGGGTGCCGTGCTCCCGGCCCTTGGCGAGCACCACGTGCTGCGCCGTCCCCCACGAGGACCAGAATCCGGCGGCGAGGAGCAGGACGGCCACCCCGCCCATCGCCGTGCGGCGGCCGAGGAGGAACAGGCGTTCGGAGGAGCTGGCCTTCATGGGCCGCGATCCTTGGCCATGGGATGGCACAAGGTCAAGTCGGGCCGGTGGCCTCAGGAGTTGTACGCGCTCTGCGCCCGCTCCAGGCCCTGCGTCACCAGCGCCTCCACCGCGTCGGCCGTACGGTCGACCAGGTAGTCCAGCTCCTTGCGCTCCACCGACGAGAAGTCCTTCAGCACAAAGTCCGCCACCTGCATCCGCCCCGGCGGGCGGCCGATGCCGAACCGCGCCCGGTGGTACTCGGGCCCCATCGACTTCGTCATCGACTTGAGGCCGTTGTGCCCGTTGTCCCCGCCGCCCAGCTTGAGCCGCAGCGCGCCGAAGTCCAGGTCCAGCTCGTCGTGGATCGCGACGATGTTCGCCGTCTCCACCTTGTAGAAGTCACGCAGTCCGGCGACCGGGCCGCCGGACAGGTTCATGTACGAGGTCGGCTTGGCCAGCACCACGCGGCGGCCGGTGGGGCCGGGGGCACCGAGCCGGCCCTCGATGACCAGCGCCTGCGCCTTCTGGGCGCGCTTGTACGAGCCGCCGATACGTTCCGCCAGCAGATCCGCCACCATGAAGCCGACGTTGTGCCGGTTGGCCGCGTACCCCGGCCCGGGGTTGCCCAGGCCCACGATCAGCCAGGGGGCGTTGGCATCTGTTGTCATCGGCGCCGCGTCTCCTCATGGTCGTACAGCCGTCCGTCGTTACAGCCGAAAGGGGTGGCGGGCCCGCAGGCCCGCCACCCCGTCGAGCATCAGGCGTGGACGCGCCTGGATCAGGCCTCGGCGCCCGCGGTCTCGCCCTCGGCGGTCTCCGCGGCCGGCTCCTCGGCCTGCGCGGACACGACCTGGAGGACGGCCGCCTCGCCGTCGATCGACAGCGTCGTACCCGTCGGCAGCGGGATGTCCTGCGCGAGCACGGTCGCGCCGGAGTCCAGGCCCTCGATGGAGACCGTCACCGAGGTCGGGATGTTCGTGGCCTCGGCCTCGACGGTGATGGTGTTGAGGACGTACTCCAGCAGGTTCCCGCCCGGGGCCAGCTCGCCCTCGACGTGCACGGCCACCTCGACGATGACCTTCTCGCCGCGCTTCACCGCGAGGAGGTCGACGTGCTCGATGTCGCCCTTGATGGCGTTGCGCTGGATCGCCTTGGGGATGACCAGCTCGCTGCGGCCGTCGATGTCCAGGTCGAGCAGGGCGTTCGCGGTACGGAGCGCCATCTGGAGCTGGTGCGCCGGCAGCGTCACGTGCACCGTGTCGGCGCCGTGGCCGTAGATGACCGCGGGGACCTTGTGGTCGCGGCGGGCACGGCGGGCGGCGCCCTTGCCGAACTCGTTGCGGATCTCGGCGGCGATCTTCAGTTCGGACATGACTGCACTCCTCGTAGATTCTGACAAAAGATGACGGAAAGATGCCGTCACCCGGCCACGACAGGCCTGCTACGAAGAGCGCGTCGATAACGGACCAACCGCACACAGGTGCGGCCTCCCTCGCCGAGCAACTCGGTGAGTCTACCCGGCGGAGAGGCCGCCCCAGAAATCGATCTTCGCCCAGGCTCTCAGGCGTCTCGGACGTCGCAGGCGCCTCCGGGTCTCAGGCGAGGGTCGTCACGCCTGCTCCTCGAAGAGGCTGGTCACCGACCCGTCCTCGAACACCTCACGCACCGCGCGGGCGATCGTCGGCGCGATCGACAGGACCGTGATCTTGTCGACCTCCAGGTCGCCCGGGTCCGGCAGGCTGTTCGTGAAGATGAACTCACTGACCTTCGAGTTCTTCAGGCGGTCCGCGGCGGGACCCGACAGCACCCCGTGCGTCGCCGTCACGATGACGTCCTCCGCGCCGTGCGCGAACAGCGCGTCCGCCGCGGCGCAGATCGTGCCACCCGTGTCGATCATGTCGTCCACCAGCACACACACCCGGCCCGCGACATTGCCCACGACCTCGTGGACCGTCACCTGGTTCGCCACGTCCTTGTCACGCCGCTTGTGCACGATCGCCAGCGGCGCGCCGAGACGGTCGCACCAGCGGTCCGCGACCCGTACCCGGCCCGCGTCCGGAGAGACGACCGTCAGCTTCGTACGGTCCACCTTCCCGGCCACGTAGTCCGCGAGGACCGGCAGCGCGAACAGGTGGTCCACCGGGCCGTCGAAGAACCCCTGGATCTGGTCCGTGTGCAGATCCACCGTCAGGATCCGGTCGGCGCCGGCCGTCTTCATCAGGTCCGCCACCAGACGCGCCGAGATCGGCTCCCGCCCGCGGTGCTTCTTGTCCTGCCTGGCGTATCCGTAGAACGGCACGATCACGGTGATGCTCCGGGCCGAGGCCCGCTTGAGAGCATCGATCATGATCAGCTGCTCCATGATCCACTTGTTGATCGGAGCGGTGTGGCTCTGGATCAGGAAGCAGTCCGCGCCACGGGCCGACTCCTGGTAGCGGACGTAGATCTCGCCGTTGGCGAAATCGAACGCCTTGGTCGGAACGATCCCGACGCCCAGTTGGTCGGCGACCTCTTCGGCCAGCTCGGGGTGGGCGCGGCCGGAGAAGAGCATCAGCTTCTTCTCGCCGGTCGTCTTGATCCCGGTCACAGCACTGTCTCCTCAGACGTGTTGACTGCCGCTGCACCCGCGTGTCGCTGCGAGCCAGCCGAATCGTGCAGTTATGCGATATGCGATAAACGGATGGTCGATATCACGGTACGCCGAGATGGGCGCGGCTGTTTCCGGTCAGCTTTCGCCGCCGGCCCCTCCGCCCGCCGGAGCAGCCGCCGGACCCGCCGCCTCGGCCGCCCGCGCTGCCGCGCTGCCCGGCCGCTTCCGCGCCACCCAGCCGTCGATATTCCTTTGCTGGCCACGGGCCACGGCCAGCGAACCCGCCGGTACGTCCTTCGTGATGACCGACCCGGCCGCCGTGTACGCGCCGTCCCCGATGGTGACGGGCGCCACAAACATGTTGTCCGAGCCCGTCTTGCAATGTGAGCCGACCGTGGTGTGGTGCTTCGCCTCGCCGTCGTAGTTGACGAAGACGCTGGCCGCGCCGATGTTCGTGTACTCGCCGATCGTCGCGTCACCCACGTACGACAGGTGCGGCACCTTCGTGCCCTCGCCGATCGTCGCGTTCTTCATCTCCACGTACGTACCGGCCTTGGCCTTCACGCCCAGCCGGGTCCCCGGCCGCAGATACGCGTACGGGCCGACCGTCGCCGACGCGCCGATCTCCGCGCCGTCCGCGACGGTGTTGTCCACGCGCGCGCCCGCGCCCACGTGCGTGTCCTTGAGCCGGGAGTTGGGCCCGACCTCCGACCCCTCGCCGAGATGGGTCGTGCCCAGCAGCTGGGTGCCCGGGTGGACCACCGCGTCCTGCTCGAACGTCACGTCCACGTCCACGAACACCGACGCCGGATCCACGACCGTCACCCCGGCCGTCATCGCCCGCTCCAGCAGGCGCGCGTTCAGCAGCCGGCGCGCCTCCGCCAGCTGGACGCGGTTGTTGATGCCCAGGATCTCGCGGTGGTCGGCGGCGACCGCCGCGCCGACACGGTGGCCGGCCTCGCGCAGGATGCCGAGGACGTCCGTCAGGTACTCCTCGCCCTGGCTGTTGTCCGTACGGACCTTGCCGAGCGCGTCCGCGAGGAGCTGCCCGTCGAACGCGAACACCCCGGAGTTGATCTCCCGGATCGCGCGCTGCGCGTCGGTGGCGTCCTTGTGCTCCACGATCGCGGTGACCGCGCCGCTGGCGCCGTCCCGCACGATCCGCCCGTACCCCGTGGAGTCGGGGACCTCGGCGGTCAGGACGGTGACGGCGTTGCCGTCGGCCGCGTGGGTGGCGGCGAGCGCGTTCAGCGTGTCGCCGGAGAGGAGGGGGGTGTCGCCGCAGACGACGACCACGGTCCCGTCCGGGACACTGCCCAGCTCCTGGAGGGCCGTACGGACGGCGTGCCCCGTACCGTTCTGCTCGGCCTGGAAGGCGGTGCGTACTCCGTCGTACCCCTCGGTCAGGTGGGTCTCCACCTGCTCACGGGCGTGTCCGACGACCACGACGAGATGCTCGGGCCCGAGGTCACGGGCCGCGGCCACCACATGTCCGACGAGCGAACGCCCGCAGATCTCATGCAGGACCTTGGGAGTGCTCGACTTCATGCGGGTGCCTTCACCCGCTGCGAGAACGACGACGGCTGCCGGGCGGTTGGCGCTCACGGGAATGCCCTTCGGCTTCGGGTGGTGGACCACCGCAGGATACCGGGGGGTTTCGCGCCGGAAACGAGTGCGGGTCCTGACCGTGAAGGTCAGGACCCGTTCCGTGAAGCTCCCCCATCAGGATTTGAACCTGAACATACGAGACCAAAACTCGCAGTGCTGCCTGATTACACCATGGGGGACTATGTGCAACCAAACCAGACATTTGGCTAAGTCGTCGGCGTTGCACCTAACACTATGCCGTACCACCAGCCCTCGATGCGACGGTATAGGTCGGCACATTGCACGACCCGGACGCAAAAGCACCCCCGGTAGCCGTCCCCGACATTCTTCCGGTTGGTTTTGGGATTGTGCCTCTTCAGTGTGGTCTTGCCGAACGCCTGGACCTCGACGCCCGCGACGTCTGCCCAGAACTGCTCGGCGGCCCCCACGTCGGCCGACTCGTGGATCTGCACCTGGTAACGCAAGCGGTCCTTGCTGACGCCGAGCAGGTCGAGCCATGCCAGGAACACCCTGATCATGTTCGGATCGCTGTTGATGAACGAGACCCGCTCCTGCGGCCGGTGGGACTTGACCTTGGCTCCCTCCGCCCAGTAGAGCGCGACTCCGATCAGGAAGAGTTCACGCTCGGACAGGCTGCCTATCTCGGCCGTCGCCCGGCTCTTGGTCTGTTGCCGCTCCGCCTCACGCCGAGCCAGCGTCACCTCCCAGCCTCGCCGCCCGATCGCCGACGCCTCCTCGCGTGTGCGCTTGGGCGGCTTCGGCAGGTCTCGTACCCACAGGGAGATCGAGCTCTTCGAGCACCCCAGCTCCACCTGGATCCGGTCGTACGTGAGCCCCTGTGAGCGCAGCTCCCGCGCCTTCTCCCGCAGTTCGTCCTTGGCTCTCGGACGTTTCGTCCACTCCGGCGCGGGCTCGCCCCTGACCAGGCGGCCGAGGAGGTCATTGTTGTGGATCTTGAGGTGGTCTCGGATCTGCCGCAGGCTCAACCCCTCCCGCCGCAACGCCACCGCCCGCTCCCGAAGTCCTTCGAAGTCGGCATATTTGCTGTTCAGGGATGTCATGCGGGAAATCGTCGTACGGAATCACGGCTTCCGGCTCGAATGCACAGTCGATTCACCAGTTCGAGTGATCGCTCTCCATCTGTTGTGTCCCTCGTGCGGTCCAGCGCAATCCAGGACACAAGAAAATGAGTCGCGCCCGCCCGTAGGCTGGGAGACATGACCACAACGGGGGCACATCAGGACGCCGCGGGCCCGACCGCCCGCGGCTACTGGTGGTGGGAGCGTCGGCGGAGTGTTGTTCTGGATGTGGGGCTGGCCGGTGTGTCGGCCCTGGAGTGCGGGCTGGAGGGGGTCCGGTTCGCGGACACCGCCGTGCTGCCCGTACCGGTGGGAGTGGTGTTCGGCCTGCTGGCCGGCTCCGCGCTGCTCCTGCGACGGCGCTGGCCCGCCAGCGTGGTGCTCGTCTCGATCGCCGTGACCCCGGCGGAGATGGGCTTCCTGATGGCGGTCGTCGGGCTCTACACCCTCGCCGCCTCCGAGATACCGCGCCGCGTCATCGCCTCCCTGGCCGGGATGCAGCTGGCGGGGACGCTGATCGTCACGTTCGTACGGACCCGGCAGAGCGTCTCCGAGGGGGACTTCGACGCCGCCCGGTGGTACGTACCGCTCATCGCGATCATGATGTCCGTCGGGCTGACCGCCCCGCCCGTCCTCTTCGGCCTCTACGTCGGGGCCCGGCGGCGGCTGATGGAGAGCCTGCGGGAGCGGGCCGACAGCCTGGAGCAGGAGCTGTCGCTGCTGGCGGACCGGGCGGAGCAGCGCGCGGAGTGGGCGCGTACGGAGGAGCGGACCCGGATCGCCCGGGAGATGCACGACGTGGTGGCGCACCGGGTGAGCCTGATGGTGGTGCACGCGGCGGCGTTGCAGGCGGTGGCGCTCAAGGACCCGCCGAAGGCGGTGAAGAACGCGGCGCTGGTGGGCGACATGGGGCGCCAGGCGCTGACGGAGCTGCGCGAGATGCTCGGGGTGCTGCGGGCGGGTGAGCAGGTCGCGGCGCGCAAGGCCTCGGACACGGGTCCGGCGCTGACCGTGCCGCTGGCGGCGGTGGGGCTGGCTGCCGCCGCTGCCGCCGCGGCGGCGGCCGAGGACGGTCCTGGCATGGGGGACATCGAGGCGCTGGTGGGCCAGTCCCGGGAGACGGGGATGGTGGTGGAGCTGACGGTGCACGGCGAGTCGCGACCGTACGCGCCGGAGGTGGAGCAGACCGCGTACCGGGTGGTGCAGGAGGCGCTGACCAACGTCCTGAAGCACGCGGCGGGCGCGAAGGTGGTGGTACGGCTGGCGCATCGCGAGGCGGAGGTCGCGATGCAGGTGGAGAACGGCCCGTCGGACAGCGGCGCGCACGACGCGGGTCTGCCGAGCGGCGGCAACGGCCTGCTGGGGATGCGGGAGCGGGTGACGGCGCTGGGCGGGGTCTTCGTGTCGGGCGAGACGGACGCGGGGGGCTTCCGGGTGTCGGCGGTCCTGCCGTACCGGTCTGCGGCGTAGGGCGCTGCGCGCCCGGGGCGACCGGGTTGCCGCGGTTCAGTCGGCCGAGGGGGTTCTCGGTTGCGGCTGCCGCTCGTCCGTCCTGTTCACGGCTGCGGTGGTCGGTCCTCTGTCAGTTCTCCGTCAGGCGCGTGGGGAGTTTGCCCGCGATCAGCGTGGCCAGTGCCTGGTCGATGTCCGGGCCCAGGAACCAGTCGCCCGTGTGGTCGATGCTGTAGACCGCCCCGGTGTCGTCGATCGCCAGGACGCCCTGTCCGTCGTCCTCGCCCAGCGGGCTCATCCCGGTCTCCAGGGACCGTCCGAGGTCCGACAGGGTACGGGCCAGGTGGATGCCCGCCATGGGGTCGATGCGGAACGCCACGGGCGCTATCTGGCGGCCCGGGCCCGGCGCGGCGACCCGGAGGCCGCCGAACTCCGCCCAGGCCTCGACGGCGGCCGGGAACACCGCGTGGGTGTGCCCGGCGGGTGTGATGTGGGCGCGGAGCGTGTCTGCCCATTCCTCGGCCTGCTTTATGTCCCAGCGCCCCGGCTGCCAGCCGGCGTCGCGGAGCGCGGCGTCGATGGGCACGGGGAAGCGGGTGGTGGAGAGGTCGGGCACGGCGCGGCTCAGCCCTTCTGGGTGGGGTCGACGGGCTGCACGCCGAAGTGGGCGAGCATGGCCGTACAGGACCGGCACGGTGGTGCGTAACTGCCGTGCAGCGGGTCGCCGTCCTCCCGGATGCGACGGGCGGTCAGCTTGGCCTGCTTGAGGGAGCGGCGTGCCTCGCCGTGGGTGAGGGGCTTGCGCCTGGCCCGCTTGGAGCGGCCCTCCTCGGTGGCGGTGAGGTGGCGGGAGAGCAGGATCGCCTCGGGGCAGCGGCCGGTGAACCGTTCCCGCTGTCCGCTGGTGAGCGTGTCGAGGAAGTCCTGTACGAGCGGGTGCAGCGTCGGCGGCCTGTCGGCCTTGCCCGCGGTGCAGGTGAGGGTCTCGCCGCGCACGGTGAGCGCCGCCGCGACGGCGGGCAGGATGCCGTCGCGGCGCTGCCGGAGCGCGGGAGCCCGGTGCGGTTCCGTACTGCTCCAGCTGAGGCGTGGGTCGCCGGACGTGTCGGTCGGTGCTGTGTGCAAAGTGCTGTCCCTCCCGTGCCCGCGGCGGGAAGCCGCTGGTGTCACGCCCCCGTGTCGAGGGGACAGCCTGCCAAATGTGACGGGCCGTGGGAAAGCTGGGGCATGAATAGGGGCTTTCTGTCGGCGCTGGGTCACCTGGGCGTGACCGTTGGTCACGGGGCGGGGGAGGGTGCGGCCGGGGTGTGCGGGGGCCCGGGGCCGGGGGTCCGGCCGCGGCCCCGGAGCGTCTCGGTCCCCTCTTGCCCCACGGCATAGGCTGTCCGGACCAGGGCTGTGCTGAACCAGCCGGAAGCAGCAGGGGGCAACCGCCATGACGACAGGTCGGCTCGGGCAGCAAGCCGCGCCACCGAACGCGGCCTACGCCGGGCAGGTCGTGCATTTCCCGGACCCGGTCCGGGCGTCCCGCCACCCCGGGGGTGTGCGGGTGGACGAGGACGGCCGTCCGGATTTTGTGCCGTACGCGCGTGCCGCGGCGGAGATAGCGGACCCCCCGGAGGGGTTCGGCGTGGACGAACTGCGGCTCACGGACTACGTGTCGGCGAACGCCGCGCTGGCCGCCGCGGGCCACGAGCTGTGGGACACGGTCCCGGCGGTGGCCACACCGCACGGCTGGACCTGGCACCACACGCCGGGTTCGCGCCGGCTGGTGCTCGTGCCGGTCGAGGTGAAGGCCCTGTTGCGGCACCACGGGGGTCTGGCGACCGCGCGGGTGGATCACGCGAAGCGGGGGACGCGACCGCTCCAGGAGACGAGGCCCGGTCACTTCGGGCTGCCCAAGGGGGCGGTGTCGGTCACCGAGCAGAAGGTGCTGGGGGTCGAGGAGGATCTCGGCTACCGGCTGCCGGGCGCGTACCGCTCGTTCCTGAAGGCGGCGGGCGGTTGCGCGCCGGCCGGCGCGGCGCTCGACGCGGAGCTGGGGCTGTTGGTGGACCAGCCGTTCTTCACGGTGCGTGAGGAGGCGGCGTTCAACGACCTGGTGTACGTCAACAAGTGCCTGCGGGACCATCTGACGAAGGACTACCTGGCGGTGGGTTTCGTCCAGGGCGGCATCCTGGCGGTCAAGGTCCGGGGTGACCGGATCGGTTCGGTCTGGTTCTGCGCGTACGACGACGCCCGCGACCAGGACGGCTGGAGTGTCCAGGAGCGGGTGGAGCGGCTGTTGCTGCCGTGCGGGGACGACTTCGACGCCTTTCTGCTCCGCCTGGCGGGCAACCCGCCGGAGCTGGAGACGGTGGCGAACCTGATGGTGGACGGCGGCTTCGCCCGCGCCGTCCCGGTGGAGGGATGACCACGATGGTGACCTTCGCGCAGGCGCAGGAGCGCGCGGAAGAGTGGATCAACGGCGAGGTGCCCGGCTACCAGCAGCGTGAGGTGCGGGTACGGGAGTTCGAGCTGGGCTTCGTCGTCTGGGCGGAGGACCGCGAGGGCGGTCCGGTCTCGGACGGCGGGCGGCAGCGGCTGGTGATCGCCAGGGACAGCGGCGACGCGTCGCTCTGGCCGGCGCTGCCGGTCGGTGAGGTGATCCGGCGGTACGAGGAGGCGTACGGGGCGCCCCAGGACGCCGTACCCGCGCCGGAGGCGCCGCAGCGGATCGACCTGAATCAGACGTCGTTCCTGCTGACGCCGCCGGAGTGGCTCCAGGAGGCGGCGGACAGGCTGGGCATCCCGGACAGGCGTGAGGCTCCGTCGTCCTCGCCCTCTCCGGAGGACGCGCCGACGGATCTGGTACGGGGGTACGGGGCCGGCGCCCCCGGCAACGGCTCGCTGGGCGGCAACGAGTCGCTGGGGGGCGGTTCGCTGGGCGGCGGGGCGCCGCTGGCGGCGAGCGGGGGGTACGCCCCGACGGATGTCCTCCCCTCCGTCCCCTCCGGTTCGCCCGGGTCGACTCCGTGGGCCGGGACGGACACGAACGCGGCGGGGCCGGGCGGTTCCGTACGACCGGGCCCGCAGCCGCCCGTACCGCCCGGGGCGACGCCCTGGACGGGCACGGACACGAACGCGGCGAACGACGGTTCCGTACCACTGCCCCCCACGGTCTTCGCGCCGCCGCTCTCGGGCGCGGACGACGAGGACACCCCACCCCCGGGCCTGGCGGCGGACGCCCCGACGGCCCTGATGTCGAGCGGCAGCGGCCTCCCGAGGACGACGATCGCTCCGGCGGTGGAGGGGGCGGGGGGACACGCGGGTGTTGGCGGTTCCAGTGACGGTCCCGGGGTGGGACACGCGGGTCTTGGCGCGGGTCCGGCGGGGTCGGGCGCTGGTCCGCACGGTCCCGGGCATGCTTCCGGCGTGGGACACGGGGCTCCGGGCGGTCCCGGCGTGGGACACGGGGCTCAGGGCGGTCCTGGCGCGGGACACGACGCCGGTTCGGGCGCTCCTGGTCACGCTCCCGGTGTGGGACACGCGGGTGTTGGCGGGTCCGGCGCGGGCCACGAGGGTCCGGGCGCGGGCGCTTCGGCTCCCGGTACGGGTCCCGCAGGTGCGGGCACGGGGCCCGGCGCGGGGCACGGTTCTGGCGCGGGTCCAGTGGGGCCCGGCG
>NZ_WWJY01001138.1 GCF_009865405.1 Streptomyces sp. SID3212
CCCAGGCCGCCGCCCTGCCCGGCCGGCTGGCCGGCGTCCCGCTCGCCGCCGTCGTCAGCAGCCCCCTCCAGCGCTGCCAGGAGACCCTGCGGCCGCTGCTCGACAGCAGGCCGGACGTGCCCGTGCACAGCGAGGACCGGATCGGTGAGTGCCACTACGGCGACTGGTCGGGCCGCAAACTCGCCGAGCTGAGCGACGATCCGCTGATGGAGGTCGTGCAGCAGCACCCCTCCGCCGCCGCCTTCCCCGGCGGCGAGTCGATGCGCGCCATGCAGGCGCGTGCCGTGGAGGCGGTACGGGACTGGAACGCGCGCGTCGAAAAGGAGCACGGCGACGACGCCGTCTACCTGATGTGCTCGCACGGCGACATCATCAAGGCGCTCGTGGCCGACGCCCTCGGCATGCACCTCGACCTCTTCCAGCGGATCCACGTGGACCCGTGCTCGGTCACCGTCGTCCGCTACACCCGGTTGCGCCCGTATGTCGTACGGCTCGGTGACACGGGCGATCTGAGCGGGCTGGCGCCGCGTGAGAACACAACCGGCGGTCCGGGTGTTGTAGGAGGCGGCGCGGGAGCACCGTGATCGCTCCGCGCAGTAGGGTGGACGCGCCTTCCTCACGCAGCGCGCCACCCGGTACGTCACGCACCACGCCTTCCGCACGCAGCACTTCCCCAGCCGATTCCCAAGGGAGATCAGGACGTGTCCCGTCAGGTGTTCCTCTACGACCCACCGGACCGCTTCGTGGCCGGTACGGTCGGGCTGCCTGGACGCCGTACGTTCTTCCTCCAGGCTTCCGCCGCGGGGCGCGTCACCAGCGTCGCCCTGGAGAAGACCCAGGTGGCCGCCCTCGCCGAGCGGATCGACGAACTGCTCGACGAAGTGGTCCGCCGCACGGGCGGCAACGCCCCGGTGCCCGCCGTCGCCCCCACCGAGATCGCCGACTCCGCCCCGCTGGACGCCCCCGTGGAGGAGGAGTTCCGGGTCGGCACGATGGCGCTCGCGTGGGACGGTGACGAACAGCGCATGATCGTCGAGGCGCAGGCCCTCGTCGAGGTCGACGCCGACACCGACGAGGACCTCGCCGAGGCCGAGGAGCGGCTCCTCCAGGACGAGGAGAACGGTCCGCCGATGCTCCGGGTCCGCCTCAGCGGGGCGCAGGCCCGCGCCTTCGCCAAACGCGCCCTCGACGTGGTCAACGCGGGCCGCCCGCCGTGCCCGCTGTGCAGCCTGCCGCTCGACCCGGAAGGACACGTATGCCCGCGCCAGAACGGATACCGCCGCGGAGCGTGAGCCCGGGCGACCTGCTCGCCAAGGGCGAGCTGACCGTGCGCGGCCGGATCCGTGAGGCGTCCAACGCGGTCCTGTACTGCTCCGTCTCGTACGAGGGCACCGAGGCGCACTGCGTCTACAAGCCCGTCGCCGGGGAACGCCCCCTGTGGGACTTCCCGGACGGGAACCTCGCCCGCCGTGAGGTGGCGGCGTACGAGATCTCCGAGGCGACCGGCTGGGGGCTCGTACCGCCCACCGTGCTGCGCGAGGGCCCGTACGGCGAAGGCATGTGCCAGCTCTGGATCGAGACGGACACCGACGAGGCGGCGGCCCTGCTCGCCCTCGTCGAGGACGAGGAACCGGGCGAGGGGTGGAAGGCCGTCGGCTTCGCCGAGGTCGGCGAGGGGCAGACCGCCCTGCTCGTGCACGCCGACGACGAGCGGCTGCGGCGGCTCGCGGTCCTGGACGCCGTCATCAACAACGGCGACCGCAAGGGCGGCCATCTCCTGCCGGCCGCCGGGGGACGGCTGTACGGCATCGACCACGGCGTCACCTTCAACGTGGACGACAAGCTGCGCACGCTGCTCTGGGGGTGGGCCGGCGAACCCCTCACCGAGGAGGCGCTGTCCGTGCTCGCCCGGCTGGAGGACGCGCTCGCCGACGGCCGGCCCCTCGCGGCCCGGCTGGCGGGGCTGATCACGGAGGCCGAGACCGAGGCGGTCCGCGCCCGGGTCCGTGAGCTGCGCCACACGGGACTCCACCCGCAGCCGTCGGGCCAGTGGCCCGCCATCCCCTGGCCGCCGGTCTGAGAACAGGCCCGGTCACCGGCGGGAACAGGCCCGGCCACCTGTGAGCACGGGCCCGGCCACCGGTCGGGGGCCCGCCGGGACGGGGTGGACACGGCCCGCCCGGGACCGCCCACCACGGCGCTGATCTTTCCGCAAGGGCGTCCAACCGGCCAGGACCGCGCATCCGGTTCGTTTCCGGAACTACCGGCCGGTTACGCTCATGACATGCATGCCTGGCCCGCTTCCGAGGTCCCCGCCCTGCCTGGCAAGGGCCGCGACCTCAGGATTCACGACACCTCGACCGACGGCCGCGTCACCCTCGCGCCCGGTCCCGTCGCCCGCATCTACGTCTGCGGCATCACCCCGTACGACGCGACCCACATGGGACACGCGGCGACCTACAACGCGTTCGACCTCGTGCAGCGCGTGTGGCTCGACACGAAGCGGCAGGTCCACTACGTCCAGAACGTGACCGACGTCGACGATCCCCTGCTGGAGCGCGCCGAGCGCGACGGCGAGGACTGGGTGGCGCTCGCGGAGCGTGAAACCGCCTTGTTCCGGGAGGACATGACGGCCCTGCGGATGCTTCCGCCCCAGCACTACATCGGCGCGGTCGAGGCCATACCGGGCATCGTGCCGCTCGTGGAGCGGCTGCGGGACGCCGGGGCCGCGTACGAACTCCAGGGCGACATCTACTTCTCGGTGGCGGCCGATCCGCACTTCGGCGAGGTGTCGCGCCTCGACGCCGAGGCGATGCGGCTGCTCTCCGCCGAGCGGGGCGGCGACCCCGACCGCCCCGGCAAGAAGAACCCCCTCGACCCGATCCTCTGGATGGCCGCCAGGCCGGGCGAGCCCAGCTGGGACGGCGGAAGCCTCGGCCAGGGGCGGCCCGGCTGGCACATCGAGTGCGTGGCCATCGCGCTCGACCACCTCGGCATGGGCTTCGACGTCCAGGGCGGCGGCAGCGACCTCGCCTTCCCGCACCACGAGATGGGCGCCTCGCACGCCCAGGCGCTGACCGGGGAACACCCCTTCGCCCAGGCGTACGTACACGCCGGCATGGTCGGCCTCGACGGCGAGAAGATGTCCAAGTCCCGGGGCAACCTGGTCTTCGTCTCGACGCTCCGCCGGGACGGCGTGGACCCGGCGGCGATCCGTCTCACCCTGCTGGCGCACCACTACCGCTCCGACTGGGAGTGGACCGACCAGGTGCTCCAGGACGCGCAGGAGCGCCTCGCCCGCTGGCGGGCCGCCGTCTCGCGCCCCGACGGCCCCCCGGCCGACGCGGTCGTCGAGGAGATCCGCGCGGCGCTGGCGGACGACCTGGACGCCCCGGCGGCGCTGGCCGCCGTGGACCGCTGGGCGGAGCTCCAGGCGTCCACGGGCGGTACGGACGAGGGAGCGCCCGGCGTGATCTCCCGCGCGGTCGACGCCCTGCTCGGAGTGGCCCTCTAGGGAGTGTCCCGGGGCCACCCACCGACCCAGCACGGCCGGTCACGGATACCGACATCCGTAACCGGCCGTGCTGTTGTGCATGATCCGGCCAAACTCCCCTTGTAAGCAGGGTGTGTGATGGGGTGTGAGGGACGGCACACCCCATTCCCGGGAGGACGCTCAGCATGCAACGTTCCTTCGCACGGCGTGACTTGCTCGCCGCCGCGGCCGCCCTCGGCGGCGCGGCGCTCCTCGCTCCGCTCGGCTCCACCGCCTCGGCCGCCCCGCGCCCCACCGCACGGACCTGGCCCGCCACCTTCCCCCTGCCGGACGGCTTCCGGCCCGAGGGCATCGCCATCGGCTCGGAGCCGTACGCCTACATAGGTTCGATCGCGCGCGGCGACGTCTACCGCGCGAGCCTCGCCACCGGCCGCGGCAAGGTCGTCGTCCAGGGGCTCGGCCCCGAACACCCCGTCATCGGGCTCAAGTCGGACGGCCGGGGCCGGCTGTTCCTGAGCGGCGGGGTCAGCGGCGAGATCCGGATCGCCGACCTGCGGACGGGGAAGGTCACGAAGACCTTCACCGTGGGCACGGACCTCACCATGGTCAACGACGTGATCCTGACACCGGGCGCCGCGTGGTTCACCGACTCCTTCGAACCACAGCTCTACAGGCTGCCGTTGGGCCGGCACGGCGAGCCGGGCGACCGCGTCGCGACCGTCCCGCTGAGCGGCGACTGGGTCCAGGGGCCGGCCCTCACCGCCAACGGCATCACCACCACCCCGGACGGCCGGGCGCTGCTCGTGGTGAACAGCTTCGCGAACGGCGGCGGCCTGATGCGGGTCGACCCCCGCACCGGTGTGGCACGCGCCGTGGACCTCGGGCCGACCCGGCTCTCCAACGGGGACGGCCTGCTGCTCCTCGGCCGTACGCTCTACGTGGTCCAGAACCGGCAGAACGCCATCGACGTCCTGCTGCTCGACCGCGCCGGCACGAAGGGCACGGCCCTCACCCGGATCACCGCCCCGGGGACCTTCCGGGTCCCCACGACGGCTGCGGCGTACGGCAACCGGATCTACCTGCCCAACGCCCGCTTCGACGTGACCGCCCCGACCCCGGAGACGGACTACGACGTGGTGTCGGTCGCGCGCGTACGCGGTTAGCCGAACGCACCGCCTCGGACGCACCGCCTGGAACGCACCGCGCCGGACGGACCGCACCACGGTCCGTCCGGCGTCGGCGTCGGCGCACTCCGGGGGAGGCGTCTCCCTACGGCGTGTCGTCGTTCTTGCCCTTGTCGTCGTCGGCTCCGTCCCCGGCGTCTCCGTCCCCGGCTCCGGGACCCGGTCCCGCCTCCGGGCCGGTGTCCGGGTCCGTCCCCGCCTCGGGCCCCGGCCGCGGCGGTCTCTGCGGACGGCCCCGCCCCGGTCCCGCCGAGGGATCACGGCGGTACGAGGGCCCCTCGCCGCTCTCCGTGGCGTGCCCGCCCGCCGCCGGTCCCGGCCCGCCGTCGCGGCGCCGGAGATACCGCTCGAACTCCCGCGCGATGGCCTCGCCGGACGCCTCGGGCAGCTCCGCCGTGTCCCGCGCCTCCTCCAGCGTCTGGACGTACTCCGCCACCTCGCTGTCCTCGGCGGCCAGTTGGTCGACGCCCAGCTGCCACGCCCGCGCGTCCTCCGCCAGTTCACCCAGCGGGATCCGCAGACCGATCAGGTCCTCCAGGCGGTTGAGGAGCGCCAGCGTCGCCTTGGGGTTGGGCGGCTGCGACACGTAGTGCGGCACCGCGGCCCACAGGCTCACCGCGGGCACGCCCGCGTGCGTGCACGCCTCCTGGAGGATCCCGACGATGCCGGTCGGCCCCTCGTAGCGGGTTTCCTCCAGATCCATCGTCCTGGCCAGATCGGCGTCCGAGGTGATCCCGCTGACCGGCACCGGCCTGGTGTGCGGGGTGTCGCCGAGCAGCGCGCCCAGGATGACCACCATCTCCACACCCAGCTCATGGGCGAAGCCCAGGATCTCGTTGCAGAAGGAACGCCAGCGCATGGACGGTTCGATGCCACGGACCAGTACCAGGTCACGGGGCGTCTCACCGCCGACCCGGACCACGGAGAGCCGGGTGGTCGGCCAGGTGATCTTCCGTACTCCGCCGTCCAGCCACACCGTCGGCCGGTTGACCTGGAAGTCGTAGTAGTCCTCGGCGTCGAGCGCCGCGAACACCTCGCCCTTCCACTCCCGGTCCAGATGCGCGACCGCGGTGGAGGCGGCGTCGCCGGCGTCGTTCCAGCCTTCGAACGCGGCCACCATGACCGGGTCGATCAGCTCAGGAACCGCCTCGAGCTCGATCACCCAGTGCCTCCTTCCGAAGTTCCCTTGTCCACGCCCCAACCTTACGGCTTTCCCGGTCTCCGCCCGCAGCCCCGCGCACGCCCGGGTGAACTTCGGCGCGGTGGGGCATAGGTCGGAGAAAACAGCCGACCGACAGCCAACCAGCAGCCGACCGGCCGACGATTCATCCGAGCTGTGACCGTTATTTTTCTCCGAGCCCTGGACGTTTAGGCGTCAGCGACGCTATACATCGGATGACCACAAGAGGTCCGATGTTCTTCCAAGGGGGCGTGCATGAGTCAGACCGTCACAGGGTTCGAGGTTCACGACATCCGTTTTCCCACCTCGGAACAGCTCGACGGCTCCGACGCCATGAACCCGGACCCCGACTACTCGGCGGCCTACGTGGTCCTGCGTACCACGGACGGCGCCGAGGGGCACGGCTTCTGCTTCACGATCGGGCGGGGCAACGAGGTCACCGCCGCAGCGATCGAGGCACTGCGTCCGTACGTCGTGGGGCGACCGGCCCCGCGCACCGCGGCCGATCTCGCCGCGCTGTACTTCGAGCTCACCCATGACTCGCAGCTGCGCTGGCTCGGCCCGGAGAAGGGCGTGATGCACATGGCGGCGGGCGCCGTCGTCAACGCCGCCTGGGACCTGGCCGCCGGATACGCGGGCAAGCCGGTCTGGGAGTTCCTCGCCGGGATGACCCCCGAGGAACTCGTCTCGCTCGTCGACTTCCGCTATCTGACGGACGTTCTCACCCCGGACGACGCGCTCGCCATCCTGCGGGCCGCCGAACCGGGCCGCGCCGAGCGGGCCGCGCGACTGCGCGAGCGGGGCTACCCCGCCTACACCACCTCACCGGGCTGGCTCGGTTACGCCGACGCCAAACTGGTCGGTCTCGCCCAGCAGGCCGTCGCCGACGGCTTCGAGCAGATCAAGCTCAAGGTGGGCGGCGATCTGGACGACGACGTACGGCGCATGAAGCTCGCCCGCGAGGCCGTCGGTCCCGACATCCGGATCGCCGTCGACGCCAACCAGCGCTGGGACGTCGCCGAGGCGGTGCGCTGGATGGCCGCGCTCGCCCCGTACGAACCGCACTGGATCGAGGAGCCCACCAGCCCCGACGACATCCTCGGCCACGCCGCCATCCGCGCCGGGCAGCCGGTGAAGGTGGCCACCGGCGAACACGTCGCCAACCGCGTCGTGTTCAAGCAGCTGCTCCAGGCCGGGGCCGTCGACTTCGTCCAGATCGACGCGGCCCGCGTGGCGGGCGTCAACGAGAACGTGGCGATCCTGCTCCTCGCGGCCAAGTTCGGCGTGCCTGTCTGCCCGCACGCGGGCGGGGTCGGGCTGTGCGAACTGGTCCAGCATCTCTCGATGTTCGACTTCGTCGCCGTCTCCGGCAGCTGGGACGACCGGGTCATCGAGTACGTGGACCACCTCCACGAGCACTTCGCCGACCCCGTGGTCATCGTCTCCGGGAGATACTCCGCCCCGACGGCGCCCGGCTTCTCCGCCCGGATGCTCCCCGCGTCGATCGCCGAGCACAGCTACCCCGACGGGCCCGTCTGGCAGGCCCGCCGCACCACCGAGGAGATCAGCTCATGACATCCGTACGGGACTTCGAGGGGCTGAACGCCCTGGTGACGGGCGGCGCCTCCGGCATCGGCGCGGCCATCGCCGCGCTGCTGCTCGAACGGGGCGCCCAGGTCGCCGTACTGGACCGGGACACCGCGGGAGCCCCCGGGGGGACGCTGGCGCTCAAGGCGGACGTCACCGACGACGGGGCGGTCAAGGCCGCCGTCGACGCGGCGGCGGCGGAGTTCGGCGCGCTGCACACGGTCGTCTCCAACGCCGGGGTCGGCGCCATCGGGGCCGTCACCGACAACTCCGACGACGAGTGGCACCGCGTCCTCGACATCAACGTCCTCGGCATGGTCCGTACCGCGCGCCACGCCGTACCCCATCTGCGGCGCGCGGCGGCCGACCGGCCCGGCGCCGTCTCGATCACCCAGACGTGCTCCATCGCCGCGACGGCGGGCCTGCCCCAGCGGGCTCTCTACAGCGCCAGCAAGGGCGCTATCCTCTCGCTCACCCTGGCGATGGCCGCGGATCACGTCCGGGAGGGGATCCGCGTCAACTGCGTCAACCCCGGAACCGCCGACACACCCTGGATCGGACGCCTGCTCGACCAGGCCCCGGACCCCGCGGCCGAGCGCGCCGCCCTCGCCGCCCGCCAGCCGTCAGGACGACTGGTCGGCGCGGACGAGGTCGCCGCGGCGGTCGCCTACCTCGCCAGCCCCGCCGCGGCGGCCGTCACGGGGACGGCACTCGCGGTGGACGGCGGGATGCAAGGCCTGCGCCTGCGTCCCGCCAACTGAGCCGACACTCACCTTCATAAGGACGGGACCTCCATGAAGCGTCACACCGCGGACCGCTCCCCACTCCGCAGACTTCGTACGACGGGCGCCTCCGCCTGTGCCGTGGTGCTTGCCGTGGCAGCCCTCGCCGGCTGCAACCGTGAGTCGGACTCCGACAGCGCCGCCGGCGGCGGGAAGGTCGGCATCGACCTGCCGCGCGCCGACAGCGACTTCTGGAACTCCTACCAGCAGTACATCGACAAGGGGGTCAAGGAGGACGGCATCGACGCCCTCCCGCCGACCAACTCGCAGAACGACATCGGCAAGCTCGTCGCCAACGTCCAGGCCTTCACCGACCAGGGCGCCAAGGCCGTCGTCATGGCCCCGCAGGACACCGGCGCGATAGCCGAGACGCTCCAGACGCTGAGCGACAAGAAGATCCCCGTCGTCAGCGTGGACACCCGCCCCGACAAGGGCGACGTCTACATGGTCGTCCGGGCCGACAACCGGGCGTACGGCCAGAAGGCCTGCGAGTACCTGGGCGAGCAGCTCAAGGGCAAGGGCAAGGTCGCGGAGTTCCAGGGCGACCTCTCCTCCATCAACGGCCGTGACCGCTCCGAGGCGTTCAAGAGCTGCATGACGGAGAAGTTCCCGAACATCCAGGTCTTCGAGCTGGCCACCGAGTGGAAGGGTGACGTGGCCTCGGCCAAGCTCCAGTCCACCCTCGCCGCCCACCCCGACCTCAACGGCATCTACATGCAGGCCGGCGGTGTCTTCCTCCAGCCGACGCTGGCGCTGCTGGAGCAGAAGAAGCTCCTCAAGGCCCCCGGCACCCCCGGGCACATCACGATCATCTCCAACGACGGCATCCCCGAGGAACTGGACGCCATCCGCGCGGGCAAGATCGACGCCACCATCTCGCAGCCCGCCGACCTCTACGCCAAGTACGCGCTGTACTGGGCGAAGGAGGCCCTGGCCGGTACGACCCCGAAGGCGGGAGCGACCGACCACGACTCCACGATCATCAAGATCCCCAACGGTTTCGAGGACCAGCTCCCCGCGCCCCTGGTGACCAAGGCGAACGTGGACGACCCGAAGCTCTGGGCCAACCAGCTGGAGAAGAAGAACTAGCCATGGACCAGGCACCTCCGGACGCGGCCGCACCCGCCGCGGTCCACGCGGAAGGCATCGTCAAGCGCTTCGGTCCCACCGTGGCGCTCGACGGTGTCCGGCTCACGGTCCGCCCCGGCGAGTCCCACGCGCTCGTCGGGCGCAACGGCGCGGGCAAGTCCACCCTGGTGAGCGTGCTCACCGGGCTGCACAGGCCCGACGCAGGACAGGTCAGCTTCGGCGGCGAGCCCGCGCCCGCCTTCGGGGACACCACGGCCTGGCAGTCCAAGGTCGCCTGCGTCTACCAGAAGTCGATGGTCGTGCCCGACCTGACCGTCGCCGAGAACCTCTTCCTCAACAACTACGGCCTGGACGCCTCGGGATCCGGGGGCCGCTTCATCAGCTGGCGCGGCCTGCGGGAGCGTGCCAGGGAGCTGCTCGCGGGGTACGGGGTCGACGTCGACCCGAACGTCCGGGCCAAGGACCTGCCGGTCGAGCAGCGGCAGTTCGTGGAGATCGCCCGGGCGCTGTCCTTCGGCGCCCGGCTGATCATCCTGGACGAGCCGACCGCCCAGCTCGACGCCCGGGGGATCCAGCGGCTCTTCGACAAGCTCCGCGAACTCCAGGGCCAGGGAGTGGCGTTCCTCTTCATCTCCCACCACCTGCAAGAGGTGTACGAGCTGTGCACCGCCGTCACCGTCTACCGGGACGCCCGGCATGTGCTCACCGCCCAGGTCGCCGACCTGTCGAAGGCGGACCTGGTCACGGCGATGACGGGGGAGTCCACGGGCAAGGCGGCCTGGCACGCGGCGGGCGCGAAGGAGCAGGACACCACGGCCGAGCCCGTCCTGCGGACCGAAGGACTCACCCTGGAAGGGGAGTTCGAGCCGCTGGACCTGGCCGTACGGCCGGGCGAGGTGCTCGGTGTGGCGGGCGCCGCGGCCAGCGGCGCCACCGCCCTCGGCGAGATCCTGGCCGGCATGCGCAAGCCGTCCGGCGGCAGCGTCTCGATGCACGGCACGAAGGTCAAGCCGGGCAGTGTCCCGCACGCCCTGGACGCCGGCATCGGCTACATCCCCGAGGACCGGCACCTCCAGGGGCTGGTCCTGGAACGCAGCGTCGCGGAGAACGCGACGCTCACGGTCACCGACCAGCTCGGCCCGTGGGGGACCGTCCTGCCCTCCCGTACGCGGGAGTTCGCCCGGACGATGATCGCGTCCCTGGACATCAAGACGCAGGGCCCCGAGCAGCCGGTCTCGGGCCTGTCGGGCGGCAACCAGCAGAAGGTCGTGGTGGCCCGCGCGCTGGCCCGCAAGCCCAGCGCGCTGGTCGCCCTGCGGCCGACCGCCGGGGTCGACATCAAATCGAAGGACTCGCTGCTCGGTGTCGTGCGCACGGTGGCGGACCAGGGCAGCGCGGCCGTGATCATCTCCGACGAACTGGATGATCTGCGGGTGTGCGACCGGGTCCTCGCGCTCTTCCACGGGCGCGTCGTGGCCACGTTCGGGAGCGGGTGGACGGACCAGGAACTGGTCGCCGCCATGGAAGGTGTGGGGGAGAGGGAATGACCGACACGATCAGTCCGCCGACGGTGGACACCGCGAAGGGCGCCGGGCCGGCGAGCCGGCTCAAGCTCATCCGGTGGAGCGACTTCTCGCTCGTACCGGTGATCCTGGTGCTGATGGTGATCGGCTTCATCGTCTCGCCGGTCTTCCTCACCTCCAACAACCTGATCAGCGTCGTCCAGCAGTCCTCCGAGCTGAGCCTGCTCGTGCTCGGCCAGGCGCTGATCCTGATCTGCGGCCGGATGGACCTGTCCCTGGAGTCGACGATCGGCATCGCGCCGGTCGTGGCCATGTGGCTGATCCTGCCCACGGAGGGCGGCCGGTTCAACGGGCTCGGTGTGCTGCCGTCCTGGAGCGCCATCCCCCTCTGCCTGCTGGTCGGCCTGATCATCGGGGGCATCAACGGCTTCCTGATGCTCAAGCTGCGGGTCAACGGCTTCATCGCCACCCTCGGCATGCTCACCATGCTCCGCGGTCTCCACATCGGCATCACCGAGGGCAAGTCGATCACCGACGTCCCGGAGTCCTTCCGGTACCTCGGCAAGACCGACTGGCTGGGCGCCCCGGCCGCCGTCTGGATCTGCCTGGCGCTCTTCGCGATCGGCGGGGCGGCGCTCGCCTGGCTCAAGCACGGGCGTTCGCTGTACGCCATCGGCGGCAACCCGGAGGCGGCCCGCGCGGCCGGGATCCGGGTCGACCGGATCACCTGGATCGTGCTGGCGATCGGCGGCCTGCTGGCCGCCTTCGCGGGCATCCTCTACACCGGCCACTACGGCTCGGTCGCGGCCACCCAGGGCAACGGCTGGATCTTCCAGGTCTTCGCGGCGGCGGTCATCGGAGGCATCAGCCTCAAGGGCGGGCGCGGCACGCTGTTCGGCGCGCTCACCGGCGTGCTGACGCTCCAGCTGGTCGTGAACGTGATGACCCTCGGGGGCGTACCGGCCCTCTGGAACCAGTTCCTCAACGGCGCGATCATCATCGTCGCGCTGGTCATCTCGCGCTTCGCGAGCGGCGAGAAGCAGGACTAGTCACACCCCGCGACGCCGGACGGGCGCCGGAGAAGCCACACGGCTTCTCCGGCGCCCGTACCCGTTTCCGCGCGAGGGGCGCCCGCGGTGACGTCACAGCGTCGACCGCAGCCACATCTCCACACTCGCCACATGCACGGTCGCCCACGAGCGCGCCGCCTCCGCGTCCCGGTCCCGCAGCGCCGCCAGGATCGCCCGGTGCTCGTGCAGGGTGCGGCTGACGGCGTCCTCCTGGGTCAGCCCGCGCCAGACCCGCGCCCGGGTGGTCGGCCCCGAGAGCCCGTCCAGCAGCGAGCAGAGCACCGAGTTGCCCGAGAACTGCACGATGCCCCGGTGGAACTCCAGGTCCGACGCGACCAGCTCCTCCACCGAGGGATCGGCCCCCAAGGCGTCCAACCGGGCGTCCATCGCGTCCAGTTCGGCGTCGGTGATCCGCGCGCACGCCATGGCGGTGGCGGCCGGCTCCAGGATGCGCCGTACCGCGAGGAACTCCAGCACGGTGTCGTCGCGGTGGAAGTCCACCACAAAGCTCAGCGCCTCCAGCAGCAGCTGGGGATCCAGGCTGGTGACGTACGTGCCGTCGCCCTGCCGTACGTCGAGAATGCGGATGAGCGACAGCGCGCGGACCGCCTCCCGCAGGGAGTTGCGGGACAGCCCCAGCTCGGCGGCGAGTTCGCTCTCCTTGGGGAGACGGTCGCCGGGGCGCAGCGCGCCCGAGACGATCATTCCCTTGATCTTCTCGATGGCCTCGTCGGTGACAGCCATGGGCGACCTCCATACATCCGATGTATCGACCTCCCATTATGCGCCGGGAAACACCGGAGAGGGGCGCTCCGGGAAAGGAGCGCCCCTCGACACGTGCCCGCGGTCCGCCGCGGAGAGGTGCCCGCCGTCAGTTCCGCTCGGCGAGGATCGCCTCGACCCGGGCCCGGATCCCGTCCGTCGCCAGTCCTCGGATCGTCAGGGTCGTACGGCGCCGCAGGACGTCGTCGGCCGTCTCGGCCCACTCGTGGTCACGGGCGTAGACGACCTGCGCCCAGATCTCGGGCGCGTCCGGGTGGATCCGCTCGCCCAGCTCCGCGTGCTCGTTGGCGAGCCGGACGATGTCGAACGCCAGCGTGCCGTAGTGGGTGGCCAGGTGGTGGGCGGTGTCTGGCGCCATCGACGGTCCGGTACCGCCCCCGTCGATCATCAGCCGGTGCGCCACCGCGTGCGGGTTGGCGAGCCCCGGCAGCGGAGCCTTCTTCGGCAGGTCCGAGATCGGCTCCATGTTGTCGCTGAGCGGGTGCCCCGGCAGCTCCGCCAGCTTGTTGACCACCATGCGGCCGATGTGCCGGAAGGTCGTCCACTTGCCGCCCGCCACCGACAGCATGCCGCCGCTGCCCTCGGTCACGACCGTCTCGCGCTTGGCCGTGGAGGTGTCGCCGGGGCCGCCGGGCAGCACCCGCAGACCCGCGTACGAGTACGTGATCAGGTCCCGGGAGAGCTGCTGGTCCCGTACGGACAGCGACGCCTCGTCCAGGATCTGGTGGATGTCCTTGTCGTTGACGGCGAGGTCGGCGGGGTCGCCCACGTACTCCTCGTCCGTCGTCCCGAGCACCAGCATGTCCTCCCAGGGGAGGGCGAAGGTGATGCGGTACTTGTCGATGGGGGTGGCGAGCGCCGCGTTCCACGGCGCGGTGCGCCGCAGGACCAGGTGCGCGCCCTTGGAGAGGCGGATGGACGGCTCCGAGGCCGCGTCCTCCATGGTCCGCAGCCGGTCCACCCACGGCCCGGTGGCGTTGAGCACCAGCCGGGCGTCGACCCCGAACTCACTGCCGTCCAGGGCGTCCTTGAGGTCCGCGCCGGTCACCCGGCCGCCGGTGAAGCGCAGTCCGGTGACCTCGGCGTGGTTGAGGACGGTGGCGCCCGAGTCGACGGCCGCGCGGACCGTCATCAGCGCCATCCGCGCGTCGTTCATCTGGTCGTCGCCGTACACGGCCACGGCCTTGAGGTTGTCCGTACGCAACTCGGGCACGGCGCGCCGCGCCTTGGCCGGGCTGATCACGTGGCCCACGCCGTCGCCGAACGCGGAGAGCGCGGAGTACGCGAAGACACCCGCGCCCAGCTTGGTGGCGCCGTGCGGTCCGCCCTTGTAGACGGGCAGGTAGAAGGTGAGCGGGTTGGCCAGGTGCGGTGCCACCTGGCGGGAGACCGCACGCCGCTCGAAGTGGTTCTCCGCGACCAGCTTCACCGCGCCGGTCTGGAGGTAGCGCAGTCCGCCGTGGAGCAGCTTGGAGGAGGCGGACGAGGTGGCGCCGGCGAAGTCGCCGCCGTCCACCAGAGCCACCCGCAGCCCCGACTGGGAGGCGTGCCAGGCGGTGGAGATGCCCAGGATGCCGCCGCCGATCACCAGGAGGTCGTACGTCGCCGTGGAAAGCTGTTCCCGGGTCTGGGCGCGGCTCGGCAGGGTTCCGCCGGCCGGGTGCGTCCCCAGTGCGGGGGCGCTCTGGAGGGTGGTGCTCATCGTTGACTCCTCGTCAGCTCGTCCGGGCTCGGCGGCCGGTGTGCGTCGTCGGCTGTCGTCCGCCGTCGTCCGCTGTCTGTCAGCTGTCTTCTTCTTCGAGCCAGCCCATGGTCCTGTCGACCGCCTTGAGCCAGCTCTTGTACTCGCGATCGCGGGTGTCCGCGTCCATCTGGGGCGTCCACTCGGCGGCCCTGCGCCAGTTGGCCTTGAGGGCGTCGGTGTCGGGCCAGAAGCCGACGGCGAGCCCGGCCGCGTAGGCGGCGCCGAGCGCGGTCGTCTCGGCGACCATCGGGCGCACCACGGGGGCGTCGAGGACGTCGGCGAGCGTCTGCATCAGCAGGTTGTTGGCGGTCATGCCGCCGTCGACCTTGAGGGTCGTCAGCTCGACGCCCGAGTCCTTGGTCATGGCGTCGCTGATCTCGCGGGTCTGCCAGGCGGTCGCCTCCAGCACCGCGCGGGCGATGTGGGCCTTGGTGACGTAGCCGGTCAGGCCTGCGATGACCCCGCGGGCGTCCGCGCGCCAGTGCGGGGCGAAGAGCCCGGAGAAGGCGGGCACGAAGTACACCCCGCCGTTGTCCTCGACGGAGGAGGCCAGGGTCTCGATCTCGGGCGCCGACTTGATGAGGCCCATCTGGTCGCGCATCCACTGCACCAGCGAACCGGTGACGGCGATCGCGCCTTCCAGGGCGTACACGGCCGGCTGGTCGCCGATGCGGTAGCCGACGGTCGTCAGCAGGCCGGAGTAGGAGTTGATCGGCTTGTGGGCGGTGTTCATCAGCATGAACGTGCCGGTGCCGTACGTGGACTTGGCCTCGCCCTCCTCGAAGCAGGTCTGGCCGAACAGCGCCGCCTGCTGGTCGCCGAGCGCCGAGGCCACCGGGATGCCGTCGAGGGCGCCGCCCTTGGCCTTCCCGTACACCTCCGCGGAGGAGCGGATCTCGGGCAGCATCTCGATGGGCACGCCGATGGAGGTACAGAGCTTTGGATCCCACTGGAGGGTGGTGAGGCTCATCAGCATCGTCCTGGAGGCGTTGGTGACGTCCGTGACGTGCACGCCGCCGTTCACCCCGCCGGTGAGGTTCCAGATGACCCAGGAGTCCATGGTGCCGAAGAGGATGTCGCCGCGCTCGGCGCGCTCGCGCAGGCCCTCGACGTTGTCGAGCAGCCAGCGGGCCTTCGGTCCCGCGAAGTAGGTCGCGAGGGGCAGGCCGGTCTCGCGGCGGAAGCGGTCCTGGCCGACGTTGCGGCCGAGTTCGCGGACGAGGGCGCCGGTACGGGTGTCCTGCCAGACGATCGCGTTGTGGACGGGCTCACCGGTGTTCTTGTCCCAGAGCATGGTGGTCTCGCGCTGGTTGGTGATGCCGATCGCCAGGACGTCCTTCTTGGTGATGCCCGCCTTCTGGATGGCGTTCGCCACGACTTCCTGGACGTTGGCCCAGATCTCGGTGGCGTTGTGCTCCACCCAGCCGGGCTTGGGGAAGATCTGTTCGTGCTCCTTCTGGTCGACGGCGACGATGCGTCCGTCGACGTCGAAGACGATGCAGCGGCTGGACGTGGTGCCCTGGTCGATGGCCGCGATGAACGGGCCGGTGCCGTGGGAGGAAGTCCCGGTGGTTGCGTCACTCACGGTATCGCTCCTGCTCTGTGCGAAGGGATGGAGAGGCTCAGGCTCAGGCGAGGACCCAGTTGTAGAAACCGCCGGCCGCGGCGCCGCCGATGAGCGGTGCCACCACCGGTATCCAGGCGTAGCTCCAGTCGGAGCCGCCCTTGTTGGGCAGCGGCAGGAGCGCGTGGACGATACGGGGGCCCAGATCGCGGGCCGGGTTGATCGCGTACCCCGTGGGGCCGCCGAGCGACAGCCCGATCCCCACCACGACCAGCGCCGTGACCAGCACGCCGATGGTGCCGAGGCCGTTGCCCTCGTTGTTGAGCCCCTGGGTGAGGATCGCGATGACCAGGACGAACGTGGCGATGATCTCGGTCAGTACGTTCTGGAGGACGTTCCTGACCTCGGGCCCGGTGGAGAAGATCCCGAGGACGGGACCGGCCTGGGGGGCCGTCTCCTGATCGACCAGCCCCTCCGTCGCGGGCTGGGCCGCGAGGATCTCCGGGTCGGTGAGATGGGCCGTGAACTGACCCATGTAGGTGACCCAGACCAGGAACGCGCCGATGATCGCCCCCAGCAGCTGGGAGCCGAGGTAGAGCGGTACGTCGCCCCACTTCGTACCGCCCTCGATCGCCAGACCGAGGGTGACCGCCGGATTGAGCTGTGCGCCGGAGACACCCGCGGACAGGTAAGCGCCGGTCAGTACGGCGAAGCCCCAGCCGAAGCTGATGGCGAGCCAGCCCGCGTCGCGGGCCTTCGAGCGCTTGAGCACCACGGCGGCGACAACGCCGCCGCCGAGCAGGATCAGGATGGCGGTACCTGTGGTCTCGCCTATGAAGATGTCAAAGTCGGACACCCGAGACTCCTTCGTCCAGGGGGACGCGGACCTCCGGCACACGCCAGGGGCCCGCACCCTCACACGAGAGCGTTGCCGGCCACTGGCGCTGTCCCACACTAACTCGCATTACCGGTAAGTGTTCGACAATGCCGACCGCTGAACGGCAGTTTTCTCCTGTGTCCAACATGCAGTCAAGGGTCCGGGAACCGAAACCTCGTACTACTCATGATCCGCCATACCGCTCAAAAGCGCCCGGCGCCGATGTCCCGGGAGACCGAACGGGCGCACTCGCGGACCGCCGCCACCAGCTCGGGACGTACCTCTCCGTCCTTGCAGACACGTTCGACCGCACCGGTGATGGCTATGGCTCCGACCGGCATCTTCCTGCGGTCGTGGATGGGCGCGGCCACCGCCGCGACGCCCTCCCAGGTCTCCTCGACGTCCACCGCCCACCCCCGCGCGCGGGTCAGATCGAGGATCTCCTCGAACTCCGCCGCACCGGTGACGGTCCGGGGTGTGAGCGCCGTACGCTCCCCCTCCATCACCTCGTGATGGGCCACCGGGTCGTACGCCGACAGCACCTTGCCCAGCGCCGTCGAGTGCAGCGGCTGCATGGCCCCCACCTCCAGGACCTGCCTGCTGTCGTCCGGCCGGAAGACGTGGTGGACGATCAGCACGCCCTGCTGGTGGACCACCCCCAGATGCACGCTCTCCCCGCTGGACCGCGCCAGGTCGTCCGTCCAGACCAGAGCCCGGGACCGCAGCTCGTGCACGTCCAGATAGCTGTTCCCCAGACGGAGCAGCTCCGCCCCCAGCTGGTAGCGGCCCGAGGCCGGCTCCTGCTCGACGAAGCCCTCCGCCTGGAGGGTGCGCAGGATGCCGTGCGCCGTGCCCTTCGCCAGCCCGACGGAAGCGGCGATGTCCGAGAGGCCGAGCCGCCGCTCGCCGCCCGCCAGCAGGCGCAGCATGGCCGCCGCCCGTTCCAGCGACTGGATGTTCTTCGCCATCGGCCGGACCTCCCGTACGTGCGCTTTCCCTACACACAGTTCGACAATGCGGAACACTATCGGCCGATGCCGACCTTTTGTCAGCGCGGACACGACACGCCGACACGGGCCCACCGCCCGTCCGGCGGCCGGAATGGCACCCCGTTCCCGCACCCGCCCGGCTACGCTGGCCGGGTGCGCCGTCTCCAGACGCCGCAAAGCCGACAGCCGTCGCAACCCGGGAGTACCTTCATGGCCTCGTCGCCAGCACCCTCCACCGACAGCAAGAGCCGGATCGCCGCCCTCCGTGAGGCACTCGCCACACGCGTGGTGGTCGCCGACGGCGCGATGGGCACGATGCTCCAGGCGCAGGACCCCACGATGGAGGACTTCGAGCAGCTGGAAGGCTGCAACGAGATCCTCAACGTGACCCGCCCGGACATCGTCCGGCACGTCCACGAAGAGTATTTCGCCGTCGGGGTCGACTGCGTCGAGACCAACACCTTCGGCACGAACTACGCCGCCCTCGCCGAGTACGACATCGCCGACCGGGTCTTCGAGCTGGCCGAGGCGGGCGCCAGGATCGCCCGCGAGGTCGCCGACGAGTTCACCACCAATACCGGACAGCAGCGCTGGGTCCTCGGCTCCATGGGCCCCGGCACCAAACTGCCGACCCTCGGCCACGCCCCGTACCTCACCCTGCGCGACGCCTACCAGCAGAACGCCGAAGGCATGATCGCCGGCGGTGCGGACGCCCTCCTGGTGGAGACCACCCAGGACCTGCTCCAGACCAAGGCCGCCGTCCTCGGCGCGCGGCGCGCCCTGACGGCCACCGGCGCGAACCTCCCGATCATCTGCTCGGTGACGGTCGAGACGACCGGCACGATGCTCCTCGGCTCCGAGATCGGCGCGGCCCTCACCGCCCTGGAACCCCTCGGCATCGACATGATCGGCCTCAACTGCGCCACCGGGCCCGCCGAGATGAGCGAGCACCTGCGCTACCTCGCCCGGCACTCCCGCATCCCGCTGTCCTGCATGCCCAACGCCGGCCTCCCCGTCCTCGGCAAGGACGGCGCGCACTACCCGCTCTCCGCCGCCGAACTGGCCGACGCGCAGGAGACCTTCGTCCGCGAGTACGGCCTCTCCCTCGTCGGCGGCTGCTGCGGTACGACCCCCGAGCACCTGCGCCAGGTCGTGGAGCGCGTCCGCGACGCGGTGCCCACGGTCCGCGACCCCCGCCCCGAGCCGGGCGCCGCGTCCCTCTACCAGACCGTGCCGTTCCGCCAGGACGCGGCCTTCCTCGCCATCGGCGAGCGGACGAACGCCAACGGGTCGAAGAAGTTCCGCGAGGCCATGCTCGAAGGCCGCTGGGACGACTGCGTCGAGATGGCCCGCGACCAGATCCGCGAAGGCGCCCACCTGCTGGACCTCTGCGTCGACTACGTCGGCCGCGACGGCGCCGCCGACATGGCCGAACTCGCCGGCCGCTTCGCCACCGCCTCCACCCTCCCGATCGTCCTCGACTCCACCGAACTCCCCGTCCTGCGCGCGGGCCTGGAGAAGCTCGGCGGACGCGCCGTCATCAACTCCGTCAACTACGAGGACGGCGACGGGCCCGAGTCCCGCTTCCACAAGGTCACCGAACTCGCCGTCGAGCACGGCGCCGCCCTCATCGCGCTCACCATCGACGAGGAGGGCCAGGCCCGTACCCCCGAGCACAAGGTCGCCATCGCCGAACGGCTCATCGAGGACCTCACCGGGAACTGGGGCGTCCACGAGTCCGACATCCTCATCGACACCCTGACCTTCACCATCTGCACCGGCCAGGAGGAGTCCCGCAAGGACGGCATCGCCACCATCGACGCCATCCGCGAACTCAAGCGCCGCCACCCCGACGTCCAGACCACCCTCGGCCTGTCCAACATCTCCTTCGGCCTCAACCCGGCCGCCCGCGTCGTCCTCAACTCCGTCTTCCTCGACGAGTGCGTCAAGGCGGGACTGGACTCGGCGATCGTGCACGCCTCGAAGATCCTGCCCATCGCCCGCCTGGAGGAGGAGCAGGTCAAGGTCGCCCTCGACCTCATCTACGACCGGCGCGAAGAGGGCTACGACCCGCTCCAGAAGCTCATGGCGCTCTTCGAGGGCGTCAACATGAAGTCGATGAAGGACGGCCGCGCCGAGGAGTTGCTGGCCCTCCCGCTGAACGAGCGGCTGGAGCGCCGCATCATCGACGGCGAGAAGAACGGCCTGGAGGCCGACCTCGCCGCGGCGCTGGAGGAACGGCCCGCCCTGGACATCGTCAACGACACCCTGCTGAACGGCATGAAGGTCGTCGGCGAACTCTTCGGCTCCGGCCAGATGCAGCTCCCGTTCGTGCTCCAGTCCGCCGAGGTCATGAAGACCGCGGTCGCCTATCTGGAACCGCACATGGAGAAGAGCGATGCCGACGGCAAGGGCACCATCGTGCTCGCCACCGTCCGCGGCGACGTCCACGACATCGGCAAGAACCTCGTCGACATCATCCTCTCCAACAACGGCTACAACGTGGTCAACCTCGGCATCAAGCAGCCGGTCTCCGCGATCCTGGAGGCCGCCGAGGAACACCGCGCGGACGTCATCGGCATGTCGGGTCTGCTGGTGAAGTCGACCGTGATCATGAAGGAGAACCTCCAGGAGCTCAACCAGCGCCGGATGGCCGCCGACTACCCGGTCATCCTCGGCGGAGCCGCCCTCACCCGCGCCTACGTCGAACAGGACCTCCACGAGATCTACGAGGGCGAGGTCCGCTATGCCCGCGACGCGTTCGAGGGCCTGCGCCTGATGGACGCCCTCATCGCCGTCAAGCGCGGCGTCCCCGGCGCCACCCTCCCCGAGCTGAAGCAGCGCCGCGTCAAGGCCACCACCAACACCGTCGTGGAGGAGCGCCCGGAGGAGGGCGCCGCCCGCTCCGACGTCGCCACCGACAACCCGCTGCCCACCCCGCCGTTCTGGGGCACCCGCGTCGTCAAGGGCATCCAGCTCAAGGAGTACGCCTCCTGGCTGGACGAGGGCGCCCTCTTCAAGGGCCAGTGGGGCCTCAAGGAAGCCCGCAAGGGCGGCCCGACGTACGAGGAGCTCGTCGAGACCGAGGGCCGGCCCCACCTGCGCGGCTGGCTCGACCAGCTGCACACCGGCGGCATGCTCGAAGCGGCCGTCGTCTACGGCTACTTCCCCTGCGTCTCCAAGGGCGACGACCTCATCCTCCTCGGCGAGGACGGCTCGGAGCGCACCCGCTTCACCTTCCCCCGCCAGCGCCGGGGCCGCCGCCTCTGCCTGGCCGACTTCTTCCGCCCCGAGGAGTCCGGCGAGACGGACGTCGTCGGCCTCCAGGTCGTCACCGTCGGCAGCAGGATCGGCGAGACCACCGCCGAACTCTTCGAGAAGAACGCCTACCGCGACTACCTCGAACTGCACGGCCTCTCCGTCCAGCTCGCCGAGGCCCTCGCCGAGTACTGGCACGCCCGCGTCCGCTCCGAACTGGGCTTCGCCGGGGAGGACCCGGCCGAGGTGGAGGACATGTTCGCGCTCAAGTACCGGGGCGCCCGCTTCTCCCTCGGGTACGGGGCCTGCCCCGACCTGGAGGACCGGGCGAAGATCGCCGAGCTGCTCCGGCCCGAGCGCATCGGCGTCCAGCTCTCCGAGGAGTTCCAGCTCCACCCAGAGCAGTCCACGGACGCGATCATCATCCACCACCCCGAGGCGAAGTACTTCAACGCCCGCTGACCCGGACGCGAGCACGCTCCGGCCCGCCCTGACCCGTGACCTGCCGCATCCGGCGCGCGCGGAGATCGGCGGGGCCGTACACTTATCGGTCCAGCGCAGGCCGGTCGCCTGTCCCGGGGGGTTTCCCCGTGGAACAGGCGACCGGCCTTCCCGTCCCTCACGGAGGTGTGCCGGATGACCAGTACGGTCCCCGCATCGTTGACCCGTACGGCCGAAGGCTCCGCCCTTCAGGCCGTCCTTCTCGACATGGACGGCACCCTGGTCGACACCGAAGGGTTCTGGTGGGACGCCGAGGTGGAGGTCTTCAAGGATCTCGGCCACGCCCTCGACGAGTCCTGGCGCCACGTGGTCGTCGGCGGCCCCATGACCCGCAGCGCGGCCTTCCTCATCGAGGCCACCGGCGCCGCGGTCACCCTGGCCGAGCTGACCGTACTGCTCAACGACAAGTTCCAGGAACGGATCGGCCTCGGCGTCCCGATGATGCCCGGCGCGGCGAGACTCCTGGCCGAACTGGCCGCCCACGACGTCCCCACCGCCCTGGTCTCCGCCTCCCACCGGCGCATCATCGACCGGGTCCTGCTCTCGCTCGGACCGCGGTACTTCGCCCTCACCGTCGCCGGCGACGAGGTGCCCCGTACCAAACCGCACCCCGACCCCTACCTGATCGCCGCCCGCGGCCTGGGAGCCGACCCGGCGCGCTGCGCGGTCATCGAGGACACCGCCACCGGCGTGGCCTCGGCGGAGGCGGCCGGCTGCAAGGTCGTCGCGGTGCCCTCCGTCGCCCCGATCGCGCCCTCCGAGGGCCGCTCGGTCGTCACCTCCCTCGAAGAGATCGACCTCGACTTCCTGCGCGGTCTGATGACACCGCGCGACTGAGTCCCACTGCGCGTGGTTATTGGATACAATCGGAAACTCATCGCATCGGGTCGTGTATTTTCCGTGACCCGGACGGCGCCGCCGTGACGTCGGCTCACGGTTCAAGCAGTGAGCTTTATCACGCTCCAGCGGGCCGCTGGGGGCTGGCGCACCGGCCACATGCCTGATGGGCGGCGGCTTCGATGGGCCCTTGTGTCCCGATTGGTCAAGGCGTGTACGAAACCTGCCGGAGCCGGTACATCAACTCGCCGCTATGGGCGGTCACTTTGTGATGACGGGCCACTTCGGCCCCGGTCCGGCCCTCCCGGCGCCTCGGACTAATCTCGTCGCGAGTACTTCGCCGCACCAGCAGCATGTCCCGGCGCCCGCCAAATCGCCGCGACGACAGGACCGATCGCCCTGTATCCCGGCCCGATCGCACTGCCCCGAACGGGTGGCGGCGGCGGAGTCTCCCATTTGCACCGCTGTATCCCAGTGCCGGATGAGGAGTACGTCCAGGATGAACCGCAAGACTTTGGTGCTGTCGGCCGTGGTCGGCCTGCTCGCGCCCGTGCTCGCCGGTTGTGGCGGCTCGGACGGCGGCTCAGGCGGCGGTGATGCCATTGTCGTGGGCACCACGGACCCGTTCGTGGCGACCAAGGAAGCCCCGGCCCCCGTCGACCCGGCGTACACCTACGACACCAACACCTGGAACCTTCTCAAGCAGACGATCCAGACGCTGCTCTACATCCCGCGCGGCGGCGGTGAGCCCATGCCGGACGCCGCCAGCCAGTGCGGCTTCACCGACACCGGCAGCGAGAGCTACCGCTGCACCCTGCGCTCGGGCCTCACGTTCTCCAACGGCGACCCGATCACCGCCGAGGACGTCAAGTACTCCATCGAGCGCGTCAGCAACATCAACGACCCCAACGGGGCCGTCGGTCTGCTGGCCAACATCGACAAGATCGAGACCAGCGGCGACAACGGGGTGATCTTCCACCTCAAGACGGCGGACGCCACGTTCCCGTACAAGCTCTCGACCCCCATCGCCGGCATCATCGACCCCAAGGTCTACGCGCCGAAGAAGCTCCTCGAAGGCTTCAAGATCGAGGGCTCGGGACCGTACACCTTCAAGGCGGAGGTGAAGGACGGCAAGATGCTCAAGGCCGTCTACACCAAGAACCCGCATTACAAGGGCGCGCTGAAGCTCCAGAACAGCAAGGTCGAGATCCGCTACTTCCCGACCGCCGAAGAGATGGCCGCCGCCCTGAAGAAGGGCGACATCGACGTGATGAACCGTTCGATGACGCCCAAGCAGATCCAGGACATGCAGGCCAAGCCGGACGACACGATCAACCTGACCGAGATACCCGGCCAGGAGATCCGCTACCTCGCCTTCAACACCAACGCGCCGGTCGTCAAGGAGAAGGCCGTACGCCAGGCGATCGCGTCCGTCGTCAACCGCGGCGACCTCATCAAGAAGGTCTACGGCCCGATGGCCGACCCGCTCTACTCCGTCATCCCGTCCGGCATCACCGGGCACACCAACTCGTTCTTCAACGAGTACGGCGACGGGAACAAGGCGGAAGCGGCGAAGTTCCTCTCCGAGGCGGGCATCGCGACCCCGGTGAAGTTCACGCTCAACTACACCACCGACCACTACGGTGCCGCGACGAAGAGCGAATTCGAGACACTTCGGGATCAGCTGAACTCCAGCGGCCTGTTCTCCGTGGATCTCAAGGGCGAACCGTGGGCGACCTTCCTTCCCAAGAAGAACGAAGGCAAGTTCCCGGTCTTCGGCCTCGGGTGGTTCCCCGACTTCCCGGACCCGGACAACTACATCGCACCGTTCCTGGACAAGGACAACATCCTCAGCAGCCCCTACGCCAACAAGAAGGCCATCGACCAGCTGATCCCCGAGTCGCGCCGTGAGGCCGACCGCAGCGCCGCGTCGAGCACCTTCGCCGAGCTCCAGAACATCGTCTCCACCGACGTACCGATGCTGCCGCTGTGGCAGGGCAAGCAGTACATCGCCGCGCGGGACGACATCTTCGGGGTGGAGTGGACGCTCGACTCGGGCGCCAACCTGCACCTCTGGGAACTGGGGCGTGGCACCGCCGGATCCTGATCCCACCGGCCGCGCGGACGGACCACCCGCGCGGCCGGCAGAAAGCACGAGGCACCACCTGTGAAGGCACTCAGCAACAAATGGACCAGCGCTCCGCTCGGAGCGGGGCTCGCGATCGCCCTGCTCGGCGGCTGCGGCACCCAGAGCCACGGGGGAGCGGCCGACACCGGCAGCGCCATCGTCGTCGGCATGTCGGACGACGTCCTGGCCACCGATCCGGCCTCGGGGTACGACCCTGGATCCTGGCTCCTGTTCAACAACGTCTTCCAGTCCCTGCTGAGCTTCCCCAAGGGCGGCGCCGTCCCCCAGCCGGAAGCCGCGCGGGCCTGCGCGTTCGCGAACGGCAGCAGGACCTACCGCTGCACCCTGCGGGACGGACTCACCTTCAGCAACGGCGACTCCCTCACCTCCGAGGACGTCAAGTTCTCCTTCGAGCGGGCCCTCAGGATCGACGATCCCGCCGGGCCCGCGCCGCTGCTCTCCACGATCGGCTCCATCGCGACTCCGGACGCGCGGACCGTGATCTTCCACCTCAAGGTCCCCGACGCCACGTTCCCCAGCAAGATCGCGTCCGGCGCCGGCTCGATCGTCGACCACCGCGCCTACCCCGCGGACAGCCTCCGCAAGGACGGCAAGGCCGTCGGCTCGGGCCCGTACACCCTCACGTCGCTCGACACCTCCAAGGCCGTCTTCGGGGTCAACTCCCGCTACGACGGCACCGCCCAGGTGAAGAACTCGGGCATCACCCTGAGCCTGTTCCACGGGAACCAGAAGAAGCTGGCGACCGCGCTGGAGAAGGGTGACATCGATGTCGCGTACCGCGGCCTGACCGCCCCCGACATCGCGAAACTCCAGGACTCCACCGCCGCCTCCGACCAGGGCATCGACGTCGTCGAAGGCACCAGCGCCGAGGTCCAGCACCTCGTCTTCAACATGGACGACCCCGTCACGGGACAACTCGGCGTACGTCAGGCCATCGCCTACCTGGTGGACCGCGACGCCCTCGTCAGCAAGGTCTACCGGTCCACGGCGACCCCGCTCTACTCGATCGTCCCGGCCGGCATCACCGCCCACAACACGGCCTTCTTCGACCTGTACGGAGACAGCCCGCAGCCCGCCAAGGCCGCGCAGGCCCTGCGGTCCGCAGGCATCACCGGCAAGGTGAAACTCACCCTGTGGTCCACCCCGAGCCGCTACGGGCCCGCCACCGACCAGGAGTTCCGGGCCATCGCCGGACAGCTCGACGCGAGCGGCCTGTTCGACGCGCGCGTGCGCTCCGTCCCCTTCGACCAGTACGAGAAGGGCATCGCGGCCGGCAAGTACGGCGTCTACGTCAAGGGATGGGTCCCGGACTACCCCGATCCGGACAACTTCACCCAGCCGTTCTTCGGCAAGGACAACGTCCTCCAGAACCACTACGAGAACCCCGACATCACCGGCCGGATCATCCCCGACACCGCCGCCCAGGCCAACCGGGGCGCCACCGAGCGGGACTTCGGCGAACTCCAGGACGACGTCGCCCGCGACCTGCCGATCCTGCCCCTGTGGCAGGGCAAGCAGTACGCCGTCGCCTACGACAACGTCTCCGGACTGGAATGGACGCTCGACGCCTCGACCGTCTTCCGCTTCTGGGAGATCAGCAAGGACTGACGGCGGGCCCTCCGGCGGCCGTCACCGGGCGCCGGAGGGCCCTCACCGGCCTCCCCGGGGGCCGTCGCCGCCCCCCGGGGAGCCCGGAGGACTCACTGCGCGCCGGGGCGTACCAGCCCGCTCTCGTACGCGTACACCGCCGCCTGCACCCGGTCGCGCAGCCCCAGCTTCGTCAGCACATGACCCACGTGCGTCTTGACCGTCGTCTCGCTGACGAACAGGTCCGCGGCGATCTCCGCGTTCGACAACCCCCGCGCGACCAGCTTCAACACCTCGACCTCACGGTCCGTCAGCGTATGCAGGGTGTCCGGCACCGCGTCCTCGCCCGACGGCAGATGGTCCGCGTACTTGTCCAGGAGCCGCCGCGTGATGCTCGGCGCGAGCATCGCCTCGCCCGCCGCCACCACCCGGATCGCCTGCACCAGCTCGTTCGCCGGCGCGTCCTTCAGCAGGAAACCGCTCGCCCCCGCCCGCAACGCCTCCACCACGTACTCGTCGAGGTCGAACGTCGTCAGGACCAGCACCTTCGCCGGACCGTCCCGGCCAGGACCGGTGATCTGCCGGGTCGCCTCCACCCCGTCCATCCGGGGCATCCGGATGTCCATCAGCACCACGTCGGGCTGGAGCGCGCGCACCTGGTCGATGGCCTGAAGACCGTCCCCGGCCTCGCCGACGACCGCGATGTCGCCCTCCGCCTCCAGGATCATCCGGAAGCCGGTGCGCAACAGCGGCTGGTCATCGACCAGTAGGACGCGGACAGTCACGGGATCTCCTTCGATAGACCCGTCCCATTCTGCCCTGACCGCCCCACCCGGCAGCCGCCGGTCGTCCCTTCCCGCCTCTCCCCGTCAGACGACCGACGGGGTCCCGCCGCCCGCCTGCGGAGCCGGCACCGCCGCCGGCACGCCCGCCGGCACCACGGGCAGCGGATACACCGGAGGCGTACCGCCGAATTCCGGACACACCGCCTGGTGGTCGCACCACCCGCACAGCTTCGTGGGCCGCGGCCGCCAGTCACCCGTCCGCGTCGCCAGCTCGATCGCCTCCCACAGCGCCAGCAGCTTGCGCTCCACCCGCTCCAGATCCGCCTCCACCGGGTCGTACGTCACCACCTCGCCGCTCCCCAGATAGACCAGCTGGAGACGGCGCGGCACCACCTGCTTCCACCGCCACACCACCAGCGCGTAGAACGTCATCTGGAACAGCGCCCCCTCCGCGTACTCGGGCCGGGGCGCCTTGCCCGTCTTGTAGTCGACGATCCGCACCTCACCCGTCGGCGCCACGTCCACGCGGTCGATCACCCCGCGCAGCCGCAGCCCCGACGCCAGCTCCGTCTCCACGAACAGCTCGCGCTCCGCCGGCTCCAGCCGCGTCGGGTCCTCCAGCGAGAACCACCGCTCCACCAGCTGTTCGGCCTCCGCCAGCCAGCGCGTCAGCCGCTCGCCCTCCGGGTCCCCCGCGAACAACTCGGCCAGCTCCGGCCGCGACTCCAGCAGCCGGTCCCACTGGCCCGGCACCAGCGACCTCGCCCGCGGAGCCGTACGCTCCGCCGCCGGCGCGTCGAAGAGCCGCTCCAGCACGGCATGCACCAGCGTCCCGCGGGTCGCCGCCTCACTGGGCTTCTCGGGCAGTTTGTCGATGACCCGGAAGCGGTACAGCAAAGGACACTGCATGAAGTCGCTCGCACGGGAAGGCGACAGCGAAGTGGGCGGTCGGCTGGTACTCATGACGCAGACCCTACGGCCCGACACTGACAGCGAGCGGAATACCATCGACCACAGAGGGCACGCACTGCATGATCGAGCATGATCGTGTGCGTGACCCGCGCCGCCGACGAAGGGAACCCGTGAAAGAGGACGACGAGAGCGGCGAGAGCAGGCGGCCGCAGCCCCGGAAGGGGGACCAGGCCGCCGGCGGCAGACCGGCACGGCCCGCAGACCCCGGCGGCGGCATTCTCATGGGCCGCCCCTTCGGCGTACCCGTCTACGTCGCCCCCAGCTGGTTCCTGGTCGCCGCCCTGATCACCTGGATCTTCGGCGGCCAGCTCGGCCGCGTCCTGCCCGAGCTGGGCGCCGTACGCTACGCGATCGCCCTCTTCTTCGCGGTCGCCTTCTACGGCTCCGTCCTCGTCCACGAACTGGCCCACACCGTCGCCGCCCTGCGCTTCAAACTCCCCGTACGCCGCATCCAGCTCCAGTTCTTCGGCGGCGTCTCCGAGATCGAGAAGGAATCCGAGACCCCCGGACGCGAATTCGTCCTCGCCTTCGTGGGCCCCCTCCTCTCCCTCGTCCTCTCCGGCCTCTTCTACCTCGGCCTCCTCGCCGTCGACCCCGGCACCGTCCCCGGCGTCCTCCTCGCCGGACTGATGATCTCCAACCTGATCGTCGCCGCCTTCAACCTGCTCCCCGGCCTCCCGCTCGACGGCGGCCGGATGCTGCGCGCCGTCGTCTGGAAGATCACCGGCAAACCCATGAGCGGCACCGTCGCCGCCGCCTGGGTCGGCCGCGCCCTCGCCGTCGCCGTCCTCATCGGCCTCCCGCTCCTCACCCAGACCGGCGCCCTCGGCAACACCAACCGCGACATCGGAGGCCTGGAGACCGTCACCGACGCCCTCCTCGCCGCCGTCCTCGCCGCGATCATCTGGACCGGCGCAGGCAATAGCCTGCGCATGGCCCGCCTCCGCGAACACCTCCCCGAACTCCAGGCGCGCGTCCTCACCCGCCGCGCCGTCCCCGTCGAGGCCGCCACCCCCCTCTCCGAAGCCCTCCGCCGGGCCAACGAAGCGGGAGCCCGCGCCCTCGTCGTCGTGGACGGCCACGGCGACCCCACCGGAGTCGTCCGCGAGACCGCCATCGTCGGCGTCCCCCAGCACCGCCGCCCCTGGGTCGCCGTCAGCGGCCTCGCCCAGGACCTCAACGACGGCATGAAGGTCCCCGCCGACCTGGCCGGCGAAGCACTCCTGGACCGCCTCAGAGCCAGCCCCGCCACCGAGTACCTCGTCGTCGAGGAGACGGGCGAGATCTACGGCGTCCTCTCCACCGCCGACGTGGAACGCGCGTTCGTCGCGGCCATGGCCCGCCCCGAACCGCGCTAGGCCGTACGGCGGACAGAGGCACCGGATAAACCAGCTAGGCTGAACAACATGTCCGAACCGACCGGTGCCGCCCGCCGACGCGGGCCCTTCAAGGTCGGGGACCAGGTCCAGCTCACCGATCCCAAGGGACGCCACTACACCTTCACGCTCGAAGCCGGGAAGAACTTCCACACCCACAAAGGGTCGTTCCCGCACGACGAGCTGATCGGTGCTCCCGAGGGCAGCGTGGTCCGAACCACGGGAAACGTCGCCTACCTCGCGCTGCGCCCCCTGCTCCCCGACTATGTCCTGTCCATGCCCCGCGGCGCCGCCGTGGTCTACCCGAAGGACGCCGGCCAGATCCTGGCCTTCGCCGACATCTTCCCCGGCGCACGCGTCGTCGAGGCCGGTGTGGGCTCCGGCTCACTCAGCGCGTTCCTGCTGCGGGTCATCGGCGACCAGGGCATGCTCCACTCCTACGAGCGCCGCGAGGACTTCGCCGAGATCGCCCGGCAGAACGTGGAACGCTACTTCGGCGAACCCCACCCCGCCTGGCAGCTGACCGTCGGAGACCTCCAGGACAACCTGTCGGACACGGACGTCGACCGGGTCATCCTCGACATGCTCGCCCCCTGGGAGTGCGTCGAGACCGTCTCCAAGGCCCTCGTCCCCGGCGGCATCCTCTGCGCCTACGTCGCCACCACCACCCAGCTCGCCCGCACGGTCGAGACCATCAGGGAATTCGGCACGTTCAACGAACCGGCCGCCTGGGAATCCATGGTCCGCAACTGGCACGTCGAGGGCCTCGCCGTCCGCCCCGACCACCGGATGATCGGCCACACCGGCTTCCTCATCACGGCCCGCCGGCTCGCCGACGGCGTCGAACCGCCCCTGCGCCGCCGACGCCCCGCCAAGGGCGCGTACGGCGACGACTACGACGGTCCCGGCAGCGCCAGCGGCGGCGCCCCGCGCTGACCGGCGCCGGGCCCGTACCGGCGTCTCCAACACGACCGCACCGCCGTCCAGTTCCCCCGGCACGCACGGGAACCGGACGGCGGTTTCTTTATGTTGACGATACGGACCCCGCTGTTCCACGCCCCCTGTGACGTGTGGCACGATGCTGTCTCCCCACCGGTACCGCCCCCACAGGAGACCCTCCGCGTGCAGCTCTCCGACGTCCCGGACCTCGCGCACACCAGGCCCCGGCCGATGCACTGGCTCGCCACCGCCACCGCGATGGCCGGTGTCGTGGCGGTCGCCGGACTCCTCCAGCCCGGACCCGCGACGGCCTCCCAGGACAGCTCCGCCGCCAGGACCACCGGTGCCTCGCTGCCCGCCCCCGACCCGGCCGGCGTGACCTTCCCGCTGGAGTGCGCGGGCGCCGGCACCGTCGTCACGGAGAAGGCCTCCGGCGACCTCGACGGGGACGGCAGCCCCGAGACCGTCGCCGCCGTCCGCTGCGTGGCGGGATCCGGCACCCCGCCCAGCGGCCTCTACGTCCTCACCAGGGCCGGGAAGGACACCACCCGGTCACGGATCGTGGCCACCCTCCTGGACCCCAAGGAGAAGCAGAGCCTCAGCCCCGGCCTCGCCGTCCGCGACGGCGCCGTCACGGCGACCCTGCTGGGCTACTCGGGCCCCGACGTCCCCCGCTGCTGCCCGGACGAGAAACAACAGATCACCTGGCAGTGGAAGAACGGCGCCTTCGTACGGGGCACGGGCCCGGGATCGCAGAGCATATGACCCGCGACCCCCGGTGACCGCTCACTCTGTGTGACCGATCGCTCCGAGCGCGTCACTCCGCGTCGGGGCCGTACACCTCTACCCTGTCCGAAACGCGCCGTACGTGAATGCAGTCGCCCGGGCACTCCTTCGCGGAGTCCACGACGTCACGCAACAGCGTCAGCGGCACCGGAGTCGTCGCTCCCGGTGACTGGAGCAGCTCGTCCCCGGCACTCTTCACATACGCCAGCCCGTCGATGTCGAGCTCGAAGACCTCCGGCGCGTACTGGACACAGATCCCGTCCCCGGTGCAGAGGTCCTGGTCGATCCAGACCTCCAGAGGCTCGCGGACCTCGGTGACGCCTTCGGCGGTGGCCTCCTGCTGCACGATCATCTCTCCTGCCGTTTCCTGCGCCGGGTGGTGCAATATGGAGTAAGTCGCGCCAGCCCTGACGGGTGTTGAACACTCCGACGATACAACCGGCTGCTTTCCGAGCGCGCCGGGTGGGTATTGCACTGGCGTGAGGGAGCGTGAGGGAGAGCGCAAGAGTGAAGATCGGACACACCCGGCAGTCTTTGTGATCTAGGGGTTTCAATCACCACCCACGCAGGTAGGGTCAGGAAGCGTCCAGCTCCCCTTGGAGGAGGTGAGGACCGTGGCAGCCCACGACGACGACATCAACCGCGGTAACCGGCCGGGGCGGGGGTCAGAAGACCCAGCCGGCCAGGTTGCCTATCTCGAGCAGGAAATCGCCGTCCTGCGACGAAAGCTCGCCGACTCTCCGCGGCACACGAGGATTCTCGAAGAGCGGATCGTCGAGTTGCAGACGAACCTGGCGGGTGTGTCCGCGCAGAACGAGCGGCTCGCCAATACGCTCCGTGAGGCCCGCGACCAGATCGTGGCCCTCAAGGAAGAGGTCGACCGGCTCGCACAGCCGCCGGCCGGCTTCGGCGTCTTCCTGCAGGCGAACGAGGACGGAACGGCCGACATCTTCACCGGGGGCCGCAAGCTCCGGGTGAACGTCAGCCCCAGCGTCGAGCTCGAAGAGCTCAGACGCGGCCAGGAACTCATGCTCAACGAGGCCCTCAACGTGGTCGAGGCCATGGCCTACGAGAGCGCCGGGGACATCGTCACCCTCAAGGAGATCCTGGAGGACGGCGAGCGCGCCCTGGTGGTCGGGCACACCGACGAGGAACGGGTGGTACGGCTCGCCGAACCGCTCCTCGACATCAACATCCGCCCCGGCGACGCCCTGCTCCTCGAACCCCGCTCCGGGTACGTCTACGAGGTCATCCCCAAGAGCGAGGTCGAGGAACTCGTCCTCGAAGAGGTCCCCGACGTCGACTACGACAAGATCGGCGGCCTCGGCGGCCAGATCGAAATGATCCGCGACGCCGTCGAGCTCCCGTACCTCCACCCGGACCTCTTCAAGGAACACGAACTGCGGCCGCCGAAGGGCATCCTGCTCTACGGCCCGCCCGGCTGCGGAAAGACCCTCATCGCCAAGGCAGTCGCCAACTCCCTTGCCAAGAAGGTCGCCGAAGTCACCGGCCGGCCCGCCGGGAAGAGCTACTTCCTCAACATCAAGGGCCCCGAACTCCTCAACAAATACGTCGGCGAGACCGAGCGGCACATCCGCCTGGTCTTCCAGCGCGCCCGCGAGAAGGCCAGCGAGGGCACCCCCGTCATCGTCTTCTTCGACGAGATGGAATCCCTCTTCCGCACCCGCGGATCCGGCGTCAGCTCGGACGTGGAGAACACCATCGTCCCCCAGCTGCTCGCCGAGATCGACGGAGTGGAAGGCCTGGAGAACGTCATCGTCATCGGCGCCTCCAACCGGGAAGACATGATCGACCCCGCGATCCTGCGGCCCGGACGCCTCGATGTGAAGATCAAGATCGAGCGCCCGGACGCGGAGGCCGCGAAGGACATCTTCGCCAAGTACCTCAAGTCCTCGCTGCCCCTCCACGCGGACGATCTCTCCGAGCACCACAATTCCCGCGACGACGCGGTGCACGGCATGATCCAGACCGTGGTCGAACGGATGTACACCGAATCCGAGGAGAACCGCTTCCTCGAAGTCACGTACGCCAACGGAGACAAGGAAGTCCTCTATTTCAAGGACTTCAACTCCGGCGCCATGATCCAGAACATTGTCGACCGGTCGAAGAAGATGGCCATCAAGGACTTCCTCGACCACAACCAGAAGGGCCTCCGCGTCTCCCACCTCCTCCAGGCCTGCGTGGACGAGTTCAAGGAGAACGAGGACCTGCCCAACACCACCAACCCCGACGACTGGGCCAGGATCTCCGGAAAGAAGGGCGAGCGGATCGTATTCATCCGTACGCTCGTCACCGGAAAACAGGGCGCGGACACCGGGCGCTCCATCGACACGGTCGCGAACACCGGTCAATACCTGTAGAAGCGCGGACCGGCTGCGGATGTCCGCGAGGGCATCCGCAGCCGGTTGCTTTCCGCCACCGGTTTCCGCCACCCGCTTCCACCGCACCATCCACCACACCAGGCCAATGACGGAAATGATCTCCCCACCAGCGCTCAGGCGTTCTAGGCTCAGTGATACCGCCGAGTCGCGCAGTGCGGGGACGGGCACCGCACGCGCACCGGAGCACCAGCGGTACTTGAGCGCCGCTCCCGGACGGGAGCGACGCCGGGCAAGGAGGGCCGCATGACCGTACGGCGAGTAATGGGCATCGAGACGGAATACGGCATTTCCGTCCCGGGCCACCCGAACGCCAATGCCATGCTCACCTCGTCCCAGATCGTCAACGCCTACGCGGCGGCGATGCACCGGGCGCGCCGCGCCCGCTGGGACTTCGAGGAGGAGAACCCGCTGCGGGACGCACGGGGCTTCGACCTCGCACGGGAGACGGCCGACTCCAGCCAGCTCACCGACGAGGACATCGGCCTGGCGAACGTGATCCTCACCAACGGAGCACGGCTCTACGTCGACCACGCCCACCCCGAATACAGCTCCCCGGAGATCACCAACCCCCGCGACGCCGTCCTCTGGGACAAGGCCGGCGAACGCATCATGGCCGAGGCCGCCGAACGGGCCGCGCAGCTCCCCGGCGCCCAGCCCATCCACCTCTACAAGAACAACACCGACAACAAGGGCGCGTCCTACGGCACGCACGAGAACTACCTGATGAAGCGGGAGACCCCCTTCTCGGACATCGTGCGTCACCTGACGCCCTTCTTCGTCTCCCGGCAGGTCGTCACCGGGGCCGGACGGGTCGGAATCGGCCAGGACGGCCACGAACACGGCTTCCAGATCAGCCAGCGCGCCGACTACTTCGAGGTCGAGGTCGGGCTGGAGACCACACTCAAGCGGCCCATCATCAACACCCGCGACGAACCGCACTCGGACGCCGAGAAATACCGCAGGCTCCATGTGATCATCGGCGACGCGAACCTCTCGGAGATCTCCACCTACCTCAAGCTCGGCACCACCTCGCTCGTCCTCTCGATGATCGAGGACGGCTTCATCAACGTCGACCTGGCCGTCGACCAGCCGGTCCGTACGCTGCACCAGGTCTCGCACGACCCGACCCTGGGCCGGCTGATCACACTGCGCAGCGGGCGGACACTCACCGCCGTACAGCTCCAGATGGAGTACTTCGAGCTGGCCAGGAAATACACCGAGGAACGGTACGGAGCCGACGCCGACGAGCAGACCAAGGACATCCTGGTCCGCTGGGAGGACACGCTCAACCGGCTGGAGAACGACCCGATGAGCCTGTCGGGGGAGCTCGACTGGATCACCAAGCGCGAGATCCTGGAAGGCTACCGCCGCCGGGACAACCTGGACTGGGACGCGGCGCGGCTGCACCTCGTGGACCTCCAGTACGCGGACGTACGCCCCGAGAAGGGCCTCTACAACCGCCTGGTGGCCCGCGGCAAGATGTCCAGGCTCCTGGACGACCAGGACGTCGAACGCGCCAGGACCAAGCCTCCCGAGGACACCAGGGCCTACTTCCGCGGGCGCTGCCTGGAGCAGTACGCGGACGACGTGGCGGCCGCCTCGTGGGACTCGGTCATCTTCGACCTCCCGGGCCGTGACTCACTGCAACGGGTGCCGACGCTGGAACCGCTGCGCGGTACACGCAACCACGTCAAGGAGCTCCTGGACCGCTGCCGTACGGCGGAAGAGCTGGTCCGAGTGCTGTCCGGCGGCTGAAAAGGCCCCCGGAAGGGAATCATGCGGGTGGCCCCCGGACGTTGTAGCAACTGCGGGGCCGATGTCGGACCCGGCTTGTAGGGTCTGATCAAGAAGGTCACATCGAGCGGGGCGAACCGAGCGGGGTGTGAGGGATATGGCGACCAAGGACACAGGCGGCGGACAGCAGAAGGCGACGCGTTCCACGGAGGAGGTCGAGGAGCAGTCCCAGGACGCGGCCACGACCGAGGACCTCAAGGAACGCCAGGAAAAGCTGTCGGACGACGTGGACTCCGTTCTTGACGAGATCGACGACGTGCTCGAGGAGAACGCAGAGGACTTCGTGCGCTCCTTCGTCCAAAAGGGCGGACAGTAGTCACGGATGTGAACGGGTGAAGGGGTGCTCCCGATGTGGGGAGCACCTACCTCGTGGGGCGTTCGGACCGTGTCGGCGCGGCGGTGGTGACGGCCCGTCCGATCCGCGAAGCCGCTCCGGCAGTTCATGTGGATCACCGTCACGAGACGGGTAGGGTCCGTGGCGTACTGTGCTTCAACTGCAATTCGGCCATCGGTAAGTTGGGAGACGATCCCGACACCTTGCGTCGCGCCATCGCTTATCTGGAGGGAAACGCGTGGAAGCCAACACTCGTAGCACCGGGCGTCTACCAGCTGCCTTCCTGACGCCCGGGTCGTCCTCGTTCATGGATTTCCTGTCGGCGCAGTCGCCGGACATGCTGCCGGGCAAGCGGTCGCTGCCGCCTCTCCAGGGTGCGATCGAGGCGCCGCACGGCACGACGATCGTCGCGGTGACGTTTCCCGGTGGTGTGGTGCTGGCCGGTGACCGGCGGGCGACCATGGGGAACATGATCGCGCAGCGCGACATCGAGAAGGTCTTCCCGGCCGACGAGTACTCGGCCGTGGGCATCGCGGGCACGGCGGGTCTGGCCGTGGAGATGGTGAAGCTCTTCCAGCTGGAGCTGGAGCACTTCGAGAAGGTCGAAGGGGCCACGCTCTCCCTGGAGGGCAAGGCCAACCGGCTCTCCACGATGATCCGCAGCAACCTGGCGATGGCCATGCAGGGCCTGGCCGTCGTCCCGCTCTTCGCCGGCTACGACGTGGACCGCGGCAAGGGCCGCATCTTCTCGTACGACGTGACGGGCGGCCGCTCCGAGGAGACGGGGTACGCGTCCACCGGGTCCGGTTCCATCTTCGCCCGGGGCGCGATGAAGAAGCTCTACCACGACGAGCTGACGGAGCAGCAGGCCACGACGCTGGTGATCCAGGCGCTGTACGACGCGGCGGACGACGACTCGGCGACGGGCGGCCCGGACGTGGCCCGCCGGATCTACCCGATCGTCACGGTGATCACGGAGGACGGTTTCCGGCGGCTGAACGACGCGGATTCCGCCGAGATCGCCCGCTCGATCCTGGAGCGGCGCCTGCAACAGCCCGACGGTCCGCGCGCCGCGCTGCTCTGACCGCCACCCCTCTTCTGAACACCATGCCACTGACAGAAAGGGACGGATAGCCGGTGTCGACGCCGTTCTATGTCTCACCCCAGCAGGCGATGGCCGACCGGGCGGAATACGCCAGGAAGGGCATCGCCCGCGGTCGCAGTCTGGTTGTGCTCCAGTACGCCGACGGCATCGTCTTCGTCGGCGAGAACCCGTCCCGGGCGCTGCACAAGTTCAGCGAGATCTACGACCGGATCGGCTTCGCGGCCGCCGGCAAGTACAACGAGTACGAGAACCTGCGGATCGGTGGTGTGCGCTACGCGGATCTGCGCGGGTACACCTACGACCGCGACGACGTGACGGCCCGTGGGCTCGCCAACGTATACGCGCAGACGCTGGGCACGATCTTCTCCAGTGCCGGTGAGAAGCCGTACGAGGTGGAGCTGGTGGTGGCCGAGGTGGGGTCCACGCCGGACGGTGACCAGATCTACCGGCTTCCGCACGACGGTTCGATCGTGGACGAGCACGGCTCGGTCGCGGTGGGCGGGAACGCGGAGCAGATCAGTACGTTCCTGGACCAGCAGCACCGTGAGGGCATGTCCCTCGCGGAGGCGTTGAAGCTGGCGGTGCAGGCGCTGTCGCGGGACACCAACGGTGGTGAGCGGGAGATTCCGGCCGAGCGGCTGGAGGTGGCGGTCCTGGACCGTGAGCGTCCGCAGGCGCGGAAGTTCAAGCGGGTGGTGGGCCGTCAGCTGGCGCGTCTGCTGGAGGCGGACGGTGCGGCGTCGACCCCGACGGACGCGCCGTCGGACACGGAGGACGCGGAGCCCGGCTCCGGATCCGACTCCGGTACCGGTTCGGGCGGGACGTCGGCCGACTCCGACAAGTAGGTCAAGTAGGTGAAGTAGCGCGCGGGGCGCTGTGGGTCCCGTACGTACCGGACGGCTTTACGCGCCGGGCAGGCCGAGCACGGGCCTGCCCGGCGTTGTGCTGTCCGGTGCGGGTGCGGTGGAGCCTCGTACCACGAGGGACACGGGGAGGTCGCCCGGCTCGGGCCGGCGCCCTTCGAGGACGGCGAGGAGCGCCGTCATACCGCGTTCGCCCACCTGTTCGGCGGGCAGGCGGACGGTGGTGAGTTCCGGTTCGACGGCGGTGGCCAGCGCCAGGTCGTCGAAGCCGGTGACGGACACGTCGTGGGGGACGCGCAGGCCGAGGTGGCGTACGGCTTTGCAGGCGCCGGCGGCGAAGATGTCGCCGTCGCAGACGACGGCGGTGGGCCGGGGGCCGGGGCCGGTGAGGGCGCGCAGGGTGGCTTCTTTGGCGGCGCCGATGTCGAAGGGCGCGGTCACGGTGGTGACGCTCGCGTCGGGGACGTCCCGTACGGCGTCGGCGAGGGCTCCGGCGCGGACCCCGAAGGTCCAGGAGTCGACGGCGGACGCGAGGTGGACGAGGCGGCGGTGGCCGAGGCCGAGGAGGTGGCCGGTGACCTGGCGGAAGCCGTCGGCGATGTCGAGGTTGACCTGGGCGGCGGCTCCGGGGGCGGCGGGGTCGCTGTCGAGCATGACGAGGGGGAGTCCGGTGTCGCGGATCGCGGCGAGGGCGTCGGTGGCCATGGAGGAGGCGATGACGCCGTCGAGTGCGGTGCGGGCGGAGCCGAAGGGGTCCCTGGCGGGTCCGATGCCGGCGGGTGAGGGGTAGATGACGACGCCGAAGCCGTGTTCGGCGGCGACGGCGGCGGCGCCGGTGTAGACGCGGGCGAAGAATTCGTTGGTGAGGGCGGGGACGACGAGCAGGGCGGTCCTGGTGCGGCCGAGGCGCAGGCTGCGGGCGGCGAGGTTGGGGGTGTAGCCGAGGGTCCGTGCGGTCTCGCGCACCTGCGCGGCGGTGGGTTCGGAGACCCGGCCGCGCCACTTGTCGCCGAGGACGAGCGACACCGTGGCCTGGGAGACGCCGGCGGCGCGGGCCACGTCCCGGCTGGTGGGCCGCGGGGGGTGTGCTGTCATGGCTGCCGATCTCGGTGGTGTGGACCTGCGGACTGCGCTCATGGTACGTATGACGTCCGCACGTTATACGTAAAACTCGGCACGCCGGAAGGGATCCGGCCACGCCGGGCACGAGGGGACGGACCATGGCCGCGGGGTACGCAGACATACTCAGGGCGCCGCACGCGGCGCGCCTGCTCACGGGCACGCTGGTGGGACGGCTGCCGAACGCCACGGCCCCCATCGCCATCGTCCTGCTGGTGCGCGCGGCGGGCGGGAGCTACAGCCTGGCCGGCGGGCTCGCGGCGGTGTACGGCATCGCCAACGCGGTCGGCCAGCCGCTGCTGGGGCGAGCGGTGGACCTGTACGGCCAGCCGCGCGTCCAGCTGCCCGCCGCCGTGGTCTCGGCGCTGGGCGCGGTCCTGCTGGTGACTGCGGGCATCGGGTCGCTGCCGGTCGCGTACGCGGCCGTGGTGGTGGCGGGTCTGGCCACGCCGCCGCTGGAGGGCGGCCTGCGGGCCCTGTGGCCCCGGGTCCTGGGCGCCGAGGAGCGGGTGCACCGGGCGTACGCGATGGACGCGGTGGCGCAGGAGGTGATGTTCACGGTCGGTCCGCTGCTCGTGACGCTGCTGGTCTCGCTGTGGTCGCCGGGCGCCGCCCTGCTGGTCCTGAACGCGGTCGGGGTGCTCGGGGCGCTGTCGGTGGTGCTGTCGGAGCCGTCGCGCGCCTGGCGTTCGGCGCCCCGGGAGGCGCACTGGCTGGGCGCGCTGCGCTCGCCGGGGCTGCTGGCGCTGCTGGGCGCGTTCCTGTTCGTGGGCATCGCGCTGGGGTCGATCACGGTCGCGGGGGTGGCGTACGCGGACGACCACGGCCGGGAGGCGGTGTACACGTGGCTGATGGCCGCGCTGGGCCTGGGGGCGCTGGTGGGCGGCTCGGTGTACGGGGCGCGGGAGTGGACGGGGGCGCCCGAGCGGCGGCTGCGGGTGATCGTGGCGCTGCTGGCACTCGGCTATCTGCCGCTGATCCTCACCCCCGGTGTCCTGGCGATGACGGCGTTCGCCGCGGTCGCCGGGGTGTTCCTGGCGCCGGCCATCGCGTGCGCGTTCCTGGTGGTGGACCGGCACGCTCCGCGGGGCACGGTCACGGAGGCGTTCTCGTGGCTCGTGACGACCTTCGGGGTGGGCGCGTCCCTGGGAACGGCCGTCGCGGGCCCGGTGGTGGAGCTGGCCGGGACGTCGGCGAGTTTCGCCGTGGCGGGGGCGGGCGGGACGGTCGCGCTGCTGGTCCTGCTGGCCACTCAGCGGGTGCTCTCGGCTCCTCTCCGTCCTTCGAATGCCGTACCTCTGATCGAAAATGATCGAAGCGGGGCGGCCGAACCCGGTTTGGGCTCAGGCCATCAGGCGTAATGTTCAGACATGGACCGCCGCATTTTCGGGCTGGAGAACGAGTACGGCGTCACGTGCACGTTCAGGGGACAGCGCCGACTGTCACCTGACGAAGTGGCGCGCTACCTCTTCCGCCGTGTTGTCTCATGGGGCCGCAGCAGCAATGTCTTTCTGCGGAACGGCGCCCGCCTCTACCTCGATGTCGGTTCGCATCCGGAATACGCCACTCCCGAATGCGACAACGTGACCGAGCTGGTCACCCACGACAAGGCCGGCGAGCGCATTCTCGAAGGCCTGCTCGTCGACGCCGAACGCCGCCTGCACGAGGAGGGAATCGCGGGCGACGTCTATCTCTTCAAGAACAACACCGACTCGGCGGGAAACTCGTACGGGTGCCACGAGAACTACCTCGTCGCCCGGCACGGAGAGTTCTCCCGGCTCGCGGACATTCTCATTCCCTTCCTCGTCACCCGCCAGCTCCTCTGCGGCGCCGGCAAGGTGCTCCAGACGCCGCGCGGGGCGGTCTACTGCGTCAGTCAGCGCGCCGAGCACATCTGGGAGGGGGTCAGCTCCGCGACGACCCGCTCCCGGCCGATCATCAACACCCGTGACGAGCCGCACGCGGACGCGGAGCGCTACCGCCGTCTGCATGTGATCGTCGGCGACTCGAACATGTCCGAGACGACCATGCTGCTCAAGGTCGGGGCCACCGACCTCGTGCTGCGCATGATCGAGGCGGGCACGGTGATGCGCGACCTGACCCTGGAGAACCCGATCCGGGCGATCCGCGAGGTCAGCCACGACATCACGGGCCAACGCAAGGTGCGCCTGGCGAGCGGCCGGGAGGCCTCCGCCATCGAGGTCCAGCGGGAGTACTACGAGAAGGCCGTGGACTTCGTGGACCGCCGGGGCATCCGCACCGGTGTGGTCGCGCAGGTCCTGGAGCTGTGGGGCCGGACGCTGGACGCGATCGAGGCGGAGGACCTCGACCGTATCGGCACGGAGATCGACTGGGTCATGAAGTACAAGCTCATCGAGCGCTACCGCGCCAAGCACAACATGACCATGTCCAATCCGCGGGTCGCGCAGATAGACCTCGCCTACCACGACATCCACCGTCGCCGGGGTCTCTACTACCTCCTGGAGAAGCGCGGGCAGGCCGCCAGGATCTGCAACGACATGAAGATCTTCGAGGGCAAGTCCGTGCCCCCGCAGACCACCAGGGCCCGGTTGCGCGGCGACTTCATCCGCCGGGCGCAGGAGCAGCGGCGGGACTTCACCGTCGACTGGGTCCATCTCAAGCTCAACGACCAGGCGCAGCGCACGGTGCTGTGCAAGGACCCCTTCCGGTCGGTGGACGACCGGGTGGAGAAGCTCATCGCGGGGATGTGATCCCCGCCCGTACGGGTGTCCGCCGGGGCACTCGTCACGGGTACGGCGGCACGCCAGGACCCCCGTGGTCCTGGCGTGCCGCTGTGTCGGGCGTGCCGGATGAGGTTGATAGCAAAGGCACAAGCCGTAGAGTGGCGGGCGTTGCCCTCACCCCCCTAGCCCGAGTTGGACTCATGAACCACACGAAGAACAAGCGCCGTCTCGCTGTGGCACTGGCCGTGCCCGCCCTGCTGCTGTCCGCCGTGGCGTGCGGTTCGGACGACAAGAGCGGTGGTGGCGGTGACGACGAGGGCGGGTCGAAGCCCGTGGTCAAGGTGGAGGGGGCGTTCGGCGCCCAGCCGAAGATCACGACTCCGAAGGACGCCAAGCCCTCGGACAAGCTGATCGCCACGACGGTCATCCAGGGCAAGGGCGCGAAGGTCACGAAGGACAACTTCGTCCGCCTGGACTTCGAGGGCCAGACGATGAAGGACGGCCAGAGCCTCGGCGGCAGCTGGTCCGCGGCGGCGCAGGCCCAGACGAAGGGGCCGCGCCCCCAGCTGGTGTCGCAGCTGAACGAGCTGGGCATCCAGCAGAGCAGCCAGCGGATCCCCGCCAAGGTCCTGGAAGCGGTCATCGGCCAGAAGACCGGCAGCCGCGTCGAGGTGGAGGGGACGGCCCAGGCGCTCATCGGCGCCGGCCTCAACCCGGAGTCGGGCATCAAGGCGACCGACGGCCTGGTGTGGGTCGTGGACGTGGTGAACGCCGCGTCGGTGGACGCGAAGGCCGAGGTCAAGGGCGACCAGGCCGCTCCGGACGCGGGTCTTCCCACGGTGAAGGCCCCGTCCCGGAAGGCCGCGGAGATCACCGTCCCCAAGGGTGAGAAGGCCCCCAAGGAGCTGGAGCAGCAGATCCTCATCAAGGGGACGGGTCCGGAGGTCAAGGCGGGCGAGGGCCTGATCGGGCAGTACACCGGGGTGAAGTGGGAGGACGGCAAGAAGTTCGACTCGTCCTGGGACCACGGCGGCGCCATCGGCTTCCAGATCGGTACGGGCTCGGTGGTGGCGGGCTGGGACAAGGGCCTCACCGGCAAGCACGTCGGTGACCGGGTCGAGCTGGTGATCCCCCCGAAGGACGGCTACGGCGCCGTGGACGGCAACGAGCTCCAGAAGAACACGCTCGTCTTCGTGGTCGACATCATCGGCAAGGTCTGACGGCCATCTGCGAGACTGGCACGGTTTGAGACTGCGTTCCTAGGAGTAATCACGTGAGCATCGAGAAGCCCGAGGTCGACTTCCCGGAGGGCGAGCCGCCCACCGAGCTGGACATCAAGGAGATCTGGGAGGGTGACGGCGAGGTCGCCAAGGCCGGTGACACCGTCTCCGTCCACTACGTGGGCGTGGCCTTCTCCACGGGCGAGGAGTTCGACTCGTCCTGGAACCGCGGTACGCCGCTGAAGTTCCAGCTCGGTGTCGGACAGGTCATCCAGGGCTGGGACCAGGGTGTGCAGGGCATGAGGGTCGGCGGACGGCGCCAGCTGATCATCCCGGCGGACCTGGCGTACGGCGACCGTGGCGCGCCCGGGGCGATCGAGCCCGGCGAGACGCTGATCTTCGTCTGCGATCTGGTCGCTGTCTGATCATCACCGGACACCCCGAGGGCCCGTGCCGACCGGCGCGGGCCCTCGGGCGTGTCGCGGACACGCCCGAGCTTTGCCGCACCATCCCATGGCGGTACGGTCAACGGGCGGGCCGTGTGTGATCCCGCACGACCGAAGGGGAGCAGAGCGTCGATGGCCATTGCCAAGGCCGAGCGGTTGATGAATCTGGCGCTGTGTCTGCTGGGCACCCGCCGCCCCCTCAGCAAGCGCGAACTGCGCGGCTCCATCGAGGCGTATCTGGAAGCCGGCACCGACGACTCCTTCAACCGGATGTTCGAGCGCGACAAGGACGACCTGCGCGAGCTGGGCCTGGTCATCGAGACGGTCGAGAACCTCGACGGGGACACCGGCTATCTGGCCCGGCGGGACAGCAACCGGCTGCCGGCGATCACGCTGGACGCCGAGGAGGCCGCGGCGCTGGGCCTGGCCGCCAAGGTGTGGCAGCAGGCGCGGCTGGCCGGCGCGGCCAGCGGCGCGCTCCAGAAGCTGCGGGCCGCCGGGATGCCGGAGGCCGAGGACTCGTACGAGGCGCACCACAGCGCCCTGGAACCGCGCATCCCCGTCCACGAGGCGGCCTTCGAGCCGCTGATGCTGGCCTGCCGTGACCGGCGGCCCGTCGTCTTCGACTACCGCAAGGGCAACGCGGCGACCGCCGGGACGCGCCAGGTCGAGCCGTGGACGCTGGAGTGCTGGCGCGGGCACTGGTACCTGGCGGGCTGGGACCGCGACCGGGGCGCCGAGCGGGTCTTCCGACTCTCGCGGATCACCGGCCGGGTCCGCTCCCGGTCGGGGACGTTCACCGCGCCGGTGCCGGACGTGGTCACCGTACGGGAGACCGTGGAGAGCTGGGCGGGGGAGACGGCGACCCGGTCGGCGCTGATCCGGCTGCGGGCGGGCGCGGGCTACCCGCTGCGGTCGCGGGCGCTGTCGTCGCGGGAGCTGGGCGACGGCTGGGACGAGCTGGAGATCCCGTACGGGCACGGTCTCGACGCCTGGCTGGTGGAGTTCGGCCCCGACGTGGCCGTGGTGGAGCCCGCGGACCTGCGGGCCGACGTGGTGGAGCGGCTGCGCGCCGTGGCCAAGGGCTAGGGCGTGTCCGCGAAGTGGGGTCTGGCTCGCGGCGTCTGGCACGCGCGCTCGCGGCGTTGTCGGACCCACCCCGTACGTCCGGTACGGGGTGGGTCCTCCGCCTTGCGATCGCACGCACCAGACACCGCGAGCCCCGCCCTCCGGGC